>NZ_JBHWFG010000022.1:0-28364 GCF_042733745.1 Streptomyces sp. NPDC059696 | reverse complement strand
GGGGTCCTCGCGCCACAAAACCCCACCCCGGCGCAGCCCGGCCCTACCCCGGCGCCGGCCCCCCCCCCCCCCCGGCCGCCCCCGCCCCCCCCGGCGCCCCCCCCCGACGAGGTCGCCGCCGAGGCCGCGCGCGTGAGGGACGAGCGGCAGGAGGCCGCGCAGAAGGCCCGCCGCTCCGCCGACGCCCTCGCCGGGCTCGCCTTCCGGCTCCGCGAGCGGGCCGGCTGGCAGGTGAAACTGCGCGAGCTGGCCGACGAGGCGGCCGAGTCCGAGGCGAGCGCCCAGGCCTGCCTGGAACGGGCCCGGGCCGCCGACGAGGACCGGCGCGCCGCCCAGCGCGCCGCGGACGACACCCGCCGCACCGCCCGCGCCCTGCGCGCCGAGCGCTCCGAGATCGCGGGCGCCCCCGACGACGTACCCGAGGACGAGGAACAGGCGCCCAAGGCTTCCCTGCCCGCGCTGCGCGAGGCCTACCGGGCCGCCTCCCAGGTGTACGAGAAGGTCGGCGTCGGCGCCGACCTGCGCGCCGAGCAGGCGCGCGCGGAGAGCGACGAGAGCGCCGCCCGCGCGGAACTGGACCGGCTGAGCAACAAGGTCCGCACCCGCGCGGAGCAACTCCTCGAATCACCCGACGGCTCCGACGGCCCCAGCCGCCAGGCCGCCGCCGCCCGTGCCGAGGAGCTGGTGCAGCTCCTGGAGACGCGGATGTCGACCGCGAGCGAGCAGCTCGGACGGCTGCGCGGCGAGGCCGAACGTCTCGCCCCCGCCGACGACGGCGAGACCCACACCGACCTCCCCGAGGACCTTCAGCCGCGCGACACCGAACACGCGCAGACCCTGCTGCGCACCGCCACCGCCGAACTCGCCTCCCGCACCGAGGCGCTGGACCAGGCACGCGAGGCCCACGCCGAACTCCTCGACGCCCACCGTGCCGCCGAGGACGCGGCGAGCGGCTTCGACGAGATCGCCGCCATGCTCCGCGACCTGCTGCGCGAACACGCCCCGGACGAAGAGCACGACGAGCCCGAGCCCTACGCCGGCAGCCCGGAGGAGGCCCGCCAGGCGGCCGCCGAGGCCCGGCGCTCCCTGCGCGGCTGCGCCGCCGACCTGTCCGCCGCCGAGTCCGCCGTCCGCGAGGCGAGCGACATCCTCGTCCGGCACGCCAACTCCACGCGGTACGAGCAGGTCCGCACCCCCGCCCGCCAGCAGATCCGCGAACTGCCCGCATCCGCCCTGCCCGAGCACGCCCAGAAGTGGGCGGACGCCTTCGCACCCCGCCTGCGCGTCCTCACCGACGAACTGGAGCAGCTGGAACGCAACCGCGACTCGATCGTGGACCGTCTGCGCGGCCTCGTCGAGTCGGCCCTGGCCACCCTGCGTTCCGCCCAGCGCCTCTCCCGTCTCCCGGAGGGCCTCGGCGAGTGGTCGGGACAGGAGTTCCTCCGCATCCGCTTCGAGGAACCCGACCAGGCCACCCTCACCGAGCGGCTCGGCGAGGTCATCGACGAGGCGACCCGCGCCGCCGTCAAGAAGAACTCCGATCTGCGCCGCGACGGCATGTCCCTGCTGCTGCGGGGCGTCGCCGCCGCCCTCCAGCCCAAGGGCGTCGCCGTCGAGATCCTCAAGCCGGACGCGGTGCTGCGCGCCGAGCGGGTCCCCGTCGGGCAGATGGGCGACGTCTTCTCCGGCGGTCAGCTCCTCACCGCGGCCATCGCCCTGTACTGCACGATGGCCGCCCTGCGCTCCAACGACCGGGGCCGCGACAAGCACCGGCACGCCGGCACGCTGTTCCTCGACAACCCCATCGGCCGCGCCAACGCCACGTACCTGCTGGAACTCCAGCGGGCGGTGTCGGACGCCCTCGGGGTGCAGCTCCTGTACACCACGGGCCTGTTCGACACCACCGCGCTGGCGGAGTTCCCGCTGGTCATCCGCATGCGCAATGACGCCGACCTGCGGGCGGGACTCAAGTACATCAGCGTCGAGGAGCACCTCCGCCCCGGTCTGCCGCAGCAGCCCCAGGCGGGGGAGGCGGTCCACAGCGAGATCACGGCGACCCGGATGTACAAACGCCCGGCGTCCACCACGCCCTAGGGGCGCGGGGCACTGCGCGACCGGCCAGGACGGCCGCGCCGGCTCGACCCCGTCCCTCCGCCCGGTGCCAGGCTGCTCGCCTCCGGCACACACACGGGGACGGAGGGATCCCGGCCTCAGTCGGTCGCCGGGGCGGCGACGGGAGCGGTGGCAGGGGCCTCGGAGCGGTGCTCGGCGAGCACACCGGTCCGGTGCCGCTGCACGAACCAGTAGTAGGCGAAGCCGCCGCCCGCGATGACGGCGACGAACAGCACCGCGCCCCAGCGCAGGTACCAGTGGTAGGGGGCCGCCGCGTTGTACACCGCGGCCCGCGGCCAGATCAGGTTGAGCGTCATGGCCGCGCCCCACAGGACCGCCAGGATGTTGACCGGCAGGCCCCAGCGGCCCAGCGAGAACCGGCCCTCACCCGCGGGCTGCCATCTTCCGCGCAGCCGCGCGACCAGCAGCGGCACCGTGACGCCCAGGTAGGCGAGGTAGATCATGATGATGCCGATGCTGGTGACGACCGTGAAGATCTGCGGCTGGCGGATGTTGACCACCAGGATCGCCAGCGCCAGGATCCCGATGATCACGGTCGGCAGGACCGGCGTCTGGAACCGAGGGTGGCACCTGGCCAGCTTCGAGGACGCCGGCAGGTTGTTGTCGCGGGCCATCGCGAACGCGAGCCGGACCGCCGCCGTGTGCACGGCCAGGGCGCACACGGTCACCGCGATCAGCACGCACCACAGCATCGCCTTGCCGGCCGTCGGGCCGAGCACGTCCAGCACGATGTACTGCAGGCCGTCCGTGGACAGCTTCTCGCCCTTCAGGCTGGACACGCTCATCAGCGCGAGGAGCAGGATCAGGCCGCCCAGGACGAACGAGGCCACGATCGCCCGGATGATGGCGCGCGGCGCGTTCCGGGTCGGGTCCAGGGACTCCTCACCGAGCGAAGCGGCCGTGTCGAAGCCGTACATGACGTACGCCGAGGCCAGCGAGGCCACCAGGAAGGCGCCCAGGTAGCCGTTGCCGTAGCCCGCGCCGGTGCCGTGCGTCTCCAGGACGACCTGCGGACCACGCGTGATGTGAACCGCGAACAGGATGATCAGCACGACCGTGGCGATCAACTCGATGCACACGCCCGCCGTGTTGATCCGCGCCATCAACTTGACGCCGAAGGCGTTCACGAGGGTCGTGAACAGGATCAACGCCGCGGCCAGGATGACCGCGTTGGTCGCCACGTCGTACGTACCGGTGCCGTCCCCCACGAACTGGAAGGACGACGAGATCTGCGGCAGCGTCAGCTGGTAGGCCAGCGCGACGGCCGAGATGGACACGATCGAGGCGATCAGCATCATCCAGCCGGCGAGCCAGCCCAGATGCGGATTGCCTATCTTCTTGGACCAGTTGTAGACGGAACCCGCCACGGGATAGCGGGCGGCGAGCTCCGCGAAGCAGAGGGCGACCATGAACTGGCCGACGAAGACCATCGGCCACGACCACCAGTAGGCCGGGCCGCCGCTGCCGTAGCCGAAGTAGAACAGCTGGAAGGTGCCGGTCAGGATCGAGATGTAGCTGATCCCCGCGGCGAAGGTATGGAAGTTGCCGAGTGTGCGTTTCAGCTCGGGTCTGTAGCCGAACTCGGTGAGTTCGGCGTCGTCCCGGCCGTGGGGGTCGGTCGACTCAGCGGTTGTTCTCATGGGCGCTTCCTCACAGGTCTGTCGCAGGGTTGGTTCGATCAGTCGAACCAACCCTGCGGGGTGAGGCGGGTGTTGCGCCAGAGGTGTTCTGTTTCGCGATACTCGGCGGGTCCCACCGGCCCGAGTGCGCGCCCGGAACCGTACCGGGCCCGACCGCACGGGTCCTGCGGCGTCCGCGCCTCAGGAGTGGGACAACTGCCCGGCCCCGGCGCGCCGGCGTATCCGCCCCTGCGTCCGCTCGGTGGCACGCTCCTGCCGCCGGGTACGGCGCCGCTCCCTCCGCAGCGCCCGCGCGGTACTGCTCGGCACGGACACCACGCCGTGGCGCTGGTTCCAGACCTGGCGGGTCACCCATACGTCGAGCGCCCCCCAGGTGGCCGCGATCGTGCTCACCACGCTGCTGATCACCATGGGGAACGCCAGCCAGGACCCGGCCATGGTGCACAGGAAGGCCACCATGGCCTGGATGAGGGTCACGGCTATGAGAAGAACCGCTCGCACGGCCGCCGTCCGCACCGGATCCGGCAAGCGCCGCCGCCGCGCGGGCTCCTCGACCCACAGGGGCCGGTGGTACCGCTGCCCCCGAGCGCCGCCGCCCGTCTCGTGAGCCGGATACCCGCTCTCCTGTCCCGAGGGCTGTGCCCCTGCCCCGGGGACGTCGCGTTCGGCCGCTCCGGGATCCCGATGCCCCGCCGACCGCGCCCCACCCGCCCTGGGCGCACCGCGCCGTTCCGCCGTGCCCATCACCGTGTCACTCCCCACCGCCAGCAGACCGCTCGCTCGCATCCGAAGACCCGTGCTCCCCAGTGGCTGCCCGGCTTGCGCTGTTCTACGCCGCCCAGGTGCGCAACGCGGCTCCTGTTGCCGATTCCGCCCCCGTTTCCCATAGAGAACGACGAACGACCACTCGCGAAGATTCCCGGAAACCGAAAAATTTCAGCCAACCGCCCGGACATCGTTCGCGTGTTGGGCCGCGCCGCCACCATGGATGACGGGGAGACAACTCCCGCAATGCCCGGACAACTCGCCATGACTCGTGGCTGGCGCGGAAGTTCAGGTTCCGGACCGGTCTTCGAGTTCCCTGTGGGTCGGTAGTAGGCTCGCGCCGTTTGTTGACGCACATGTGTACCCCCGGTAGCAGGGGGCCCGAGCAGGGGGAGGCCATGCGCTTTCGCGGGAAGTCCATCCGCCGGAAGATCGTGGCGCTGCTTCTCGTGCCGCTGGTGTCCCTGACCGCGATCTGGACCTTCGCCACCGTGCTCACGGGACGCGAGGCGGCCGACCTGTTCAACGTGTCGTCCGTGGTGGAGAAGATCGGCTACCCCATCGAGGACACCGTCCGCGTCCTGCAGGAGGAACGCCGCCAGACCCTCGTCCACCTCGCCGACCCCCGCGCCTCCGACGGCCTCGCCGCGCTCCGGCGCAGCCGCACGGCCACCGACGAGGCCATCGGCGGCATCCGCGACAACGCACGGAACCCCGACGTGCGGGACGCGATGGGCGCCGACACCGACGAGCGGCTCACCGCCGTACTGGACGGCTTCGACGGCATCGAATCGCTGCGCCGCAGCGTCGAGGACGGCACGGTCAACCGCACCCAGGCCCTCGACCTCTACAACCGGCTCGTCGACCCCTGCTACGTCCTCCTCGCCAACCTGCACGTCGTCGACAACATCGAACTGGACAAGCAGTACCGCGCGCTGGTCAATCTCGCCCGCGCCCGCGAACTGCTCTCCCGGGAGGACGCCCTCCTCGGCTCCGCGCTGATCGTCGGCAGGATCTCCCACTCCGAGGAGCGGGACATCTCCGACCTCGTGGCGCAGCGCACGCTGATGTACGACGTCAACCTGCCGCTGCTGCCCGTGGCCGAGCGCGACCGCTACCAGAGCTTCTGGAAGAACGCCTCCTCCGCCCCCTTGCGCGTGGCCGAGGAAGCAGCCGTCTCCTCCGGTGCCGGCACCCCCCGCGGCATCTCCGCCAAGAGCTGGGACAGCGCGGCCGGCAACGTGCTCGACGAGCTCGGCACTCTCAACGACCAGGCCAACGACCGCTACCAGGACCGCGTCCACCCCGTCGCCGTCGGTGTCATCGCCAAGGCCGTCATCGCCGGGGCCCTCGGCCTGATCGCGCTCCTGCTCTCCCTCTTCCTCTCCGTACGCGTCGGCCGCACCCTGATCCGCGACCTCCGGCAACTGCGCCTGGAGGCCCACGAGGCGTCCGGAGTGCGCCTGCCCAGCGTCATGCGCCGCCTCTCCGCGGGCGAACAGGTAGACGTCGAGACCGAGGTCCCGCGCCTCGAGTACGACAAGAACGAAATGGGCGAGGTCGGCCAGGCCCTCAACACCCTGCAGCGCGCGGCCGTCGAAGCCGCCGTCAAACAGGCCGAGCTGCGCGCCGGCGTCTCCGAGGTCTTCGTCAACCTCGCGCGCCGCAGCCAGGTCCTCCTCCACAAGCAGCTCACCCTCCTCGACGCCATGGAGCGCCGGACCGAGGACACCGAGGAACTCGCCGACCTGTTCCGCCTCGACCACCTGACCACGCGTATGCGCCGGCACGCCGAGGGCCTGGTGATCCTCTCCGGCGCCGCGCCCTCCCGTCAGTGGCGCAAACCCGTCCAGCTCATGGACGTCGTACGCGCCGCCGTCGCGGAGGTCGAGGACTACGAGCGCATCGAGGTCCGCCGCCTTCCCCGCAACGCCATCACCGGCCCGGCCGTCGCCGACCTCACCCACCTCGTGGCCGAACTGCTGGAGAACGCCACAGTCTTCTCGCCACCGCACACCGCGGTCCAGGTCCTGGGCGAGCGGGTCGCCAACGGCTTCACCCTGGAGATCCACGACCGAGGCCTCGGGATGGCCGCGGAGGCGCTCCTGGACGCCAACCTCCGGCTCGCCGAGACACCGGAGTTCGAACTGTCCGACACCGACCGGCTCGGCCTGTTCGTGGTCAGCCGGCTCGCCCAGCGCCAGAACGTCAGGGTCTCCCTCCAGCCCTCCCCGTACGGCGGCACCACCGCCGTGGTCTTCATCCCCGACACGCTGCTCACCGACGACGTCCCGGACACCAACGGGATCGGCTTCCGTCTCGACCGTCCTCAGCTCGCCCCGGAGAAGGAACCGCAGGACGGCCGCCGCGCCGCGCTCTCCCACGCGCCCGCGCCGCGCGCCGGTCTGCCCGCCTCCCTGCTGGACGGCCCGGTCGAGCTGGAGGGTCCCGTCGACCTCGACACCATCAGCGGCTTCCCAGGGGCCATCGAGGACGAGGACAGCGAACACGGCGGCCTGTTCCGCTCCCGCCACTCCCTGACCCGCGACCAGGACGCGTCCGCCGGCCGCCGCACCGACGCGCGCAGGCAGCAGACCGACGCCCGCGGCACCGGTGACCGGACCGACGATGACGCCGGACCGGGCGACCCGGTCGCGCCGCCCCGCCGCCACACCCCCAAGCTGGTCAGCTCCCACGGACGCCCGGTGACCGAACAGCGCCCCCGGCGGGGCAGGGCGGACGAGGAGACCACCCCGGCCACCGGCCGAACGGATGTGAGCCCCGGTTCCGCGCTCCCGTCACGGCGGCGGGGCGGGGAGCCCACGCCCGGCCGGGACACCGGCCGGTCGGGGAGCGAATCCGCGCCCGCCCTGCCCGCCAGGCGCCGCACCGAGAGCCCTTCGACCGGCAGCCGTCGGGGCGACGCCCTGCCGGAGGCACCGCCGCCGCTGCCCTCCCGCCGCCGTGGGACGGACCCGGCCCGCCGCGGCATCGGCGCCGTCGGCAGCCACGAGAACCACCAGGACCACCAGGACCACCAGGACCACCAGGACTCCACGGAGTCCACCGCCCCCTCCGGCGGCGTCGGCGACCGGTCGGAGCCGTCCGCCCTCCCGAGGCGGACCCGCCGCGCGGAGATCGCCTCCAGCGGCCCGGCCCGGCCGGACCAGCGCCCCGGCTCCGTCCCGGGCGGCACCGGCGGCGCCTCGGACCGGACGAGCGGCTCCGGCGACACACCCGGGGGGACCGGCTCCGCAGCACCACCCGCTTCCGGTACCGCGCCGCTGCCCCGGCGCGTCCGGCAGGCCAACCTGGCCCCGCAGCTGAAGCGGAGCTCCCTGCCGTCCGGCGGGGACGCGGCCGAGCCCGTCGAACGTGACGCGGAGGAAGTACGCAGCCGCATGGCCTCGCTCCAGCGCGGCTGGCAGCGCGGCCGTGAGGAGAACGCCGCGGGCGATGCCGCCCACACCGGCGCAGCACCACAAGGAACGACAGAGGGGGACGGTCGATGACCGCACCGAAGGCGACCGGCCACACCGCGACCAGCAAGGGGGAGCTCAACTGGCTCCTCGACGACCTGGTGGACCGCGTCGCGAGCATCCGCAAGGCCCTCGTGCTCTCCGGCGACGGTTTGCCGACGGGCGTGTCCAAGGACCTGACCAGGGAGGACAGCGAGCACCTCGCTGCCGTCGCCTCCGGCTTCCACAGCCTCGCCAAGGGGGTGGGACGCCACTTCGAGGCCGGCAACGTCCGCCAGACGGTCGTCGAGCTCGACGACGCCTTCCTGTTCGTGACGGCGGCCGGAGACGGCAGTTGTCTCGCCGTCCTCTCGGACGCCGACTCGGACGTCGGCCAGGTCGCCTACGAGATGACGCTCCTGGTGAAGCGGGTGGGTGTGCATCTGGCCGCCGCACCGCGCACCGATCTGCCCGCAGGCGGGTAGTGGAATGACATGAGCGCTGACGGTCAGGGAAGAAGCCACTGGTTCGACGACGAGGCCGGACCGGTCGTCCGCCCGTACGCCATGACCCGCGGCCGCACCAGCACCCGGGGCCAGCACCGTCTGGACCTGATCGCGGTCGTGGTCGCGGAACCGCAGGCGGACGATCCGGAAGCGGATCACATGCTCTCCCCGGAGCACGTGGACATCGTCGAACTGTGCCGCGACCTCCCGCAGTCGGTCGCCGAACTCGCCGCGGAACTCGACCTGCCGATCGGAGTGGTACGGGTCCTCGTCGGAGATCTCGTGGACGCGGAATTCGTCCATGTGAACCGGCCCGTACCCCCGGCCGAGCTGCCGGACGAGGGTATTCTGCGCGACGTGATCAACGGCCTCCGGGCGCTGTGAGCAGCGCGGAAGCGGGGTACTGACGTGACTGGCTGGCAGTTCTGGGTGGACCGAGGCGGCACCTTCACCGATGTCGTCGCCCGGCGCCCGGACGGCCGGCTGGTCACGCACAAGCTGCTCTCGGACAACCCCGCGCGCTACGCCGACGCGGCGGTCGAGGGCGTCCGCACCCTGCTGGCCGGCTCCGGCGACCCCGTCGACAGCGTGCGCATGGGGACCACCGTCGCCACCAACGCCCTCCTGGAGCGCACGGGGGAGCGCACCCTCCTGCTCATCACCCGCGGCTTCCGCGACGCCCTGCGCATCGCCTACCAGAACCGCCCGAGCATCTTCGCCCGCCGCATCGACCTGCCCGAGCTGCTGTACCAGCGGGTCGTGGAGATCGACGAACGCATCGCCGCCGACGGCACCGTCCTGCGCGCCCCCGACCTGGACGCCCTCGCCGGGCCCCTCCGGCAGGCGTACGACGAGGGGATCCGCGCCGTCGCCGTGGTCTGCATGCACAGCCACCTCCACCCGGCTCACGAACAGGCCGTCGGAGAGCTCGCAGCCCGCATCGGCTTCCCGCAGATCTCGCTCTCCAGCGAGACCAGCCCCCTGATGAAACTCGTACCCCGCGGGGACACCGCCGTCGTCGACGCCTACCTCTCGCCCGTGCTGCGGCGCTACGTCCGCCACGTCGCCGACGAGCTCGAGGGCGTACGGCTGATGTTCATGCAGTCCAACGGGGGTCTCACCGAGGCCGGGACGTTCCGCGGGAAGGACGCCATCCTGTCCGGGCCGGCCGGCGGCATCGTCGGCATGGCCCGCATGTCCCAGCTCGCCGGATTCGACCGGGTCATCGGCTTCGACATGGGCGGCACCTCCACCGACGTCTCCCACTTCGCCGGCGCCTACGAGCGGGTCTTCACCAGCCGGATCGCCGGCGTCCGGCTGCGCGCCCCCATGCTCGACATCCACACCGTCGCCGCCGGCGGCGGGTCGGTCCTGCACTTCGACGGCTCCCGCTACCGCGTAGGGCCGGACTCGGCGGGTGCGGAGCCGGGGCCCGCCTGCTACCGCGGCGGCGGACCACTCGCCGTCACCGACGCCAACGTCATGCTCGGCCGCATCCAGCCCGCCCACTTCCCGCACGTGTTCGGCCCCGACGGCGACGAGCCCCTCGACGAGGCACTCGTCCGGGACCGCTTCACCGCCCTCGCCCGCGAGATCGGCGAGCGGACCGGCGACGACCGCACACCGGAACAGGTCGCGGAGGGCTACCTGCAGATCGCCGTCGCCAACATCGCCTCCGCCGTGAAGCGGATCTCCGTACAGAAGGGCCACGACGTGACCCGCTACGCGCTCACCACGTTCGGCGGCGCGGGCGGCCAGCACGCCTGCATGGTCGCGGACTCCCTCGGCATCCGCACCGTCCTCGTGCCCCCCATGGCCGGAGTCCTGTCCGCCCTCGGCATCGGCCTCGCCGACACCACCGCCATGCGCGAACAGTCCGTCGAAGCCCCCCTCGAACCCGCCTCGATGCCCGGCATCCACAAGACCGCCGAGGACCTCGCGGCGGCGGCCCGCGCCGAACTCCTCGCCGAGGACGTCCCCGAGGAGCACATCGAGATCACCCGCCGCGCGGAGCTGCGCTACGACGGCACCGACACCACCCTCACCGTCGAACTGACCGAGCCCGGCACGATGCGGCACGCTTTCGAAGAACGTCATCGCGCCACGTACTCCTTCACACTCGACCGCCCGGTCGTCGTCGAAGCCCTCTCCGTCGAAGCCACCGGCATCACCGCACCCCCCGATCTGTCCGCTCTCGCTCCCTACGAAGCCGCCCCCGGCACAACGCCCCGAAGCGCCTCCGGCCACGGCTCCGCAGCGCCACCGACCGTCCGCCTCCACACGGGCGGCGCCTGGCGCGACGTGCCCCTCCACCGCCGCGAGGAACTTCCTCCCGGCGATACCGTCACCGGCCCGGCGATCATCACCGAAGCCGGCTCCACGACCGTCGTCGACGACGGCTGGCGGGCCGCGGCGACCGACGACGGGCATCTGGTCATGGAACGCGCCGCGATTACGCAGAGTTCCGAACTCGACACGAAAGTCGACCCCGTTCTGCTTGAGGTCTTCAACAACCTCTTCATGTCGATCGCCGAGCAGATGGGCGCCCGCCTCGAATCCACCGCCCAGTCCGTCAACATCAAGGAACGCCTCGACTTCTCCTGCGCCCTCTTCGACCCGGACGGCAACCTGGTGGCCAACGCCCCGCACATCCCCGTCCACCTGGGCTCCATGGGGACCAGCGTCAAGGAGGTCATCCGTCGGCGCGGCACCGGCATGCGCCCGGGCGACACCTACGCCGTCAACGACCCGTACCACGGCGGCACTCACCTGCCGGACGTCACCGTGATCACGCCGGTCTTCGACACGACACCGGCGACCGACACCCAGAGTGACGCCCGGGAGGGTGCAGGCCGGGATCCGGAGATCCTGTTCTACGTCGCCTCGCGTGGCCATCACGCCGAGATCGGCGGCATCGCCCCCGGCTCCATGCCCGCCGGTAGCCGCACCATCGAGGAGGAAGGCGTCCTCTTCGACACCTGGCTGCTCGCCGAGAACGGCCGCTTCCGCGAGGCGGAGACCCTCCGCCTCCTCACCGAGGCGCCCCACCCCTCACGCAATCCGCAGACCAACCTCGCCGACCTGCGCGCCCAGATCGCCGCCAACCGGAAGGGCGTCGACGAGGTGGGCCGCATGATCGAGGAATACGGCCTCGACGTCGTCCAGGCCTACATGAGGCACGTGCAGGACAACGCCGAGGAAGCCGTACGGCGCGTCATCGACGCCCTCGACGACGGTGAGTACGCCTACGAGACCGACGCGGGGGCCGTCATCCGTGTGGCCGTGCGCGTGGATCGCGAACGCCGGGCCGCGACCATCGACTTCACCGGCACCTCCGCGCAGCTGCCGACCAACTTCAACGCGCCCTTCTCGGTCGTCAACGCTGCCGTCCTGTACGTCTTCCGCACCCTCGTCGCCGACGACATCCCCCTCAACGACGGCTGTCTGCGCCCCTTGCGCATCGTCGTCCCGCCGGGCTCCCTGCTCGCGCCCGAGCCACCCGCCGCCGTCGTCGCGGGCAACGTGGAAACCTCCCAGTCCGTCACCGGCGCCCTCTACGCGGCGCTCGGGGTGCAGGCCGAGGGCTCCGGGACCATGAACAACGTCACCTTCGGCAACGAACGCCACCAGTACTACGAGACCGTCGCCTCCGGCTCGGGCGCGGGCGACGGCTTCCCCGGCGCGCCCGTCGTCCAGACCCACATGACCAACTCCCGCCTCACCGACCCCGAGGTCCTGGAGTGGCGACTGCCTGTGCGCCTCGAGGAGTTCGCCGTCCGGCGCGGCAGTGGTGGCGCCGGACGGTGGCCCGGCGGGGACGGCGCCGTACGCCGCATCCGCTTCCTCGAACCCATGACCGTCTCCACCCTGTCCCAGCACCGCCGAGTCGCCCCGTACGGCATGGCCGGCGGTGAGCCGGGCGCTCTCGGCGCCAACCGGGTGGAGCACACCGACGGCACGGTGACCGAACTGGCGGGCAGCGACTCCGCGGACCTCGTCACCGGCGACGTACTCGTCATCGAAACCCCAGGCGGCGGAGGCTACGGCCCGCCGTCGCCCGACCCCCATCAAGCAGGAGAAGAGATCGATGATCTTCGGGCGTTCTGAGCGCGGCAAGCCTCCGGTCGAGCCCGTCACGCTCAAGATCCTCGTGGCCGGCGGCTTCGGCGTGGGCAAGACCACGCTCGTCGGCGCGGTCAGCGAGATCAGGCCGCTGCGTACCGAGGAACTGCTCACCGAGGCCGGCCGCCCGGTCGACGACATCAGCGGTGTGGAAGGCAAGCACACGACGACCGTGGCCATGGACTTCGGCCGGATCACCCTCCGCGAGGATCTGGTGCTGTACCTCTTCGGCACGCCCGGGCAGGAGCGGTTCTGGTTCATGTGGGACGAACTCTCCGAAGGCGCGCTCGGTGCCGTCGTCCTCGCCGACACCCGCCGCCTGGAGGACTGTTTCGCCGCCGTCGACTACTTCGAACGGCGCTCGATCCCCTTCCTCGTCGGCGTCAACTGCTTCGAGGGTGCTCCGCGTTACCCCGTCGACGACGTCCGCCAGGCCCTCGACCTGGACGAGGGCGTGCCGCTCATGATGTGTGACGCCCGCGACCGCGAATCGGTCAAGGAAGCACTCATCGGTGTCGTCCAGCACGCCATGGCGTACGCGGCGGACCGCCGTGAGGCCGTCACCGGCTGACGTCCCCGGGGCCACCCGAGCGGCCCGTACCCCCACCGACCGGGGTACGGGCCGCAGCCGGAAACGCGCTCCACGCGCGCGTGGTCAGCTGTCGCCGCCCTCCTCCCAGCCGAAGCTCTTCTCCACGGCCTTGCGCCAGTTGTGGTACTCGCGGTCCCGCACCGACGCCTCCATGTTCGGCGTCCACTCGACGTCCTTCTGCCAGTGCGCCTTGAGCTCGTCCAGGTCGTTCCACACCCCGGTGGCCAGACCCGCCGCGTAGGCGGCGCCCAGACAGGTCGTCTCGGAGACCTTCGGCCGCACCACCGGCACGTCGAGCACGTCCGACTGGTGCTGCATCAGCAGGTTGTTCTTCGTCATGCCGCCGTCGACCTTCAGGGTGGTGATGTGCACCCCGGAGTCCTGGTACATGGCGTCCACGACCTCGCGCGTCTGCCAGCTCGTCGCCTCCAGCACCGCGCGCGCGAGGTGCGCCTTCGTGACGTAACGGGTCAGGCCGGTGATCACGCCACGCGCGTCGGAGCGCCAGTACGGGGCGAACAGGCCCGAGAACGCCGGAACGATGTACGCGCCGCCGTTGTCCTCCACGCTCGCCGCGAGAGGCTCGATCTCGTCCGCCGTCCGGATGATGCCGAGCTGGTCCCGGAACCACTGGACCAGCGCGCCCGTGATGGCGATCGCGCCCTCCAGGCAGTAGACCGGCGCCTCATTGCCGATCTTGTACCCCATGGTCGTCAGCAAGCCGCTCTTCGACGGCACCGGGCGGTCGCCCGTGTTGAGCAGCAGGAAGCTGCCCGTGCCGTAGGTGTTCTTGGCGGTGCCGACGTCGTAGCAGGCCTGCCCGAACACGGCCGCCTGCTGGTCGCCCAGCGCGGATGCCACGGGCACGCCGGCGAGCTGGCCGACGGCCGTGCCGTACACCTCGGAGGAGGAGCGGATCTCGGGCAGCATGGCCTCGGGGATGTTCATCGCCGAGAGGATCGAGGGGTCCCACTCGAGGGTCTGCAGGTTCATCAGCATGGTGCGGCCGGCGTTGGTCACGTCGGTGACGTGCTGCCCGCCGTCCGTGCCGCCGGTGAGGTTCCAGATCAGCCAGGAGTCCATGGTGCCGAAGGCGATCTCACCGCGTTCGGCACGGGCCCGCAGGTCGGGCACGTTGTCGAGCAGCCAGGCCGCCTTGGGCCCGGAGAAGTAGGTGGCCAGGGGCAGACCCGTCTGCTCGCGGAAACGGTCCTGCCCGTCCGAGCCGCCCAGCTGGTTGCACAGCGCGGCCGTGCGTGTGTCCTGCCAGACGACGGCGTTGTGCACCGGCTTGCCGGTCGCCCGGTCCCACAGGAGGGTCGTCTCGCGCTGGTTGGTGATGCCCATCGCGCTCAGCTGGTCGGCGCGCAGACCGGCCTTGGCGAGCGCCCCCGCGACCACCGCCTGCGTCTTGGACCAGATCTCGGTGGCGTCGTGCTCCACCCAGCCGGGCTTCGGGAAGATCTGGCGGTGCTCGCGCTGGTCCACGGCGACGATCGCGCCGTTCTGGTCGAAGACGATGCAGCGGCTCGACGTGGTGCCCTGGTCGATGGCTGCTACGTACTTCGCGGAGTTGTCCGTCATGGCTACCCCTTCGGCTGGTTCAGAAGGCTGCGTTGTAGATGACGCCACCCAGCAGGCCGCCGATCAGTGGTCCGACGACGGGGATCCACGAGTAGCCCCAGTCGGACGTGCCCTTGTTCGGGATCGGCAGGATGGAGTGGATGATGCGCGGTCCGAGGTCACGCGCCGGGTTGATGGCGTACCCGGTGGGACCACCCAGTGACAGGCCGATGCCGACGACCAGCAGGGACACCAGCAGGATCGCGATGCCGGACCCGTAGATGCCGCCACCGCCGGGGATCAGGCCGATGCCGATGCCCTCCACGTGCCGGTTCTGCCCGACCAGGGCCAGGATGGGCAGCACCAGGGCGATGGTGGCGAGGATCTCCGTGACCAGGTTGGCGATCGGGTTCCTGATCTCCGGGATGGTCGCGAAGATCCCGAGCGTCGGAACCGGTTCGTCCGCCGTGCCCTCCGTGGTGCCCGTCTTGCGCACGTTCGCCGCGAACTGCGCGTAGTACACGAGGTAGCACAGGACGGCCCCGATCATGGCGCCGGTGATCTGGCCCAGGAGGTACACCCAGACCTTGCTCCACACACCGGTGTCGACGGCGAGGCCGAAGGTGACGGCCGGGTTGATGACTCCGCCGGAGAGGGGAGCGGCGGTGTACGCGCCGGCCAGGACGCCGAAGCCCCAGCCGAAAGCGATCACGATCCACCCGGAGGCCCGGGCTTTCGAGAATCTGAGGGTGACGGCGGCACACACGCCGGCACCGAACAGGATCAGAATCGCCGTGCCGATCATCTCGCCGACGAAAATGTCTCCGTTAGTCATGGCTGCTCCTCAGCCTGGCCCGGGACGATCCGCCCCGGTCCTCACCTGCAGGGTGCGTTTCCCGTGGCTACTTCAGCCGAAGGCAGGGAGATCCCGCGCCCCGCCCGGCATCCGTGACGAGCGTGCCGTCGCAGCCGGATCGCCCGTGCGGGAAAGGCCTTGGCGCGGACGCGCTGTCGCGCCGCTGTGCCGGAATGCGCCGCGTATGTACGGCGATGTCGACTGACACCGGAAGTGTTCACCGGCACCCCAAGGGCGTCAAGGTAGCCGACCGCAACGGTTGGCATCGGACGGTCACCGGGCTCGCACCGGGCCGACAGGCCGGTTCACCCGCCGACGCCGCCCGGTCGGGTCGTTGTTCAGATCTGGTCGGACCCGCGCGGACCCGCCGCGCGAGGCTTGGCCGATGGTGTCCGGCCTGCGCCGAGCCCCGCCGGGGGGCCGGAGCCCAGCTGTGCCTGACTCCTCGCTTGCTCGTGTCCAGGATCCACCTGACCTGGCGGTTTCTCAACCGCAGGAGATCAGCTGGGCCATGGCCGCAGCGGATACGCCCCAGCACGAGCCCTCGCCCCCCGCCGCGCGCACTTCTCCCCGTTCGGCGGCGGGCCTGCCGGTGTGGGCGTGCCCGTGGCGCCCTGGCAGCGACGGCAGGAAGCAGGAGCGGCACACCGACTGGACCACCGGCACGCCGCCGCTGTCCCCCTGCGGTACCGACGACTGCCGGGCCGGATCCCTGTGAGCCGCGGCGGTATCGACCTGGTGCCGGTCGCCGGAGCCGCACGGACCGTGCCGCCGGCGAGCGGCAGAAGCATCAGCGGGAGTCCGGTGCCGGGACCCGGATGCCGGCGGCGCGAAGCCTGGCCTCGACGAGCGCGGCCAGCCGGGCCGAGGCCGGCGCCTGCTCTGCGCCGTGCCGGGCGATCAACTTGTACCGGGTCGCGGCCTGCGTGCGGGCTTGGAGGCCCGTCACGATCTTCAGCTGTTCGGGGTGGGCGAGGTAGTGATCGGCCATGGCGGTGGCGAGTTCGGCGATGCGGGGATCGTCCGGATCCCAGGCCGCGGCTTCGGCGGCACGCTTGCTCAAGGCGACGAACCGGTGGTCCTCGATGGCGTGCTCGACGTGCGTGAGGTAGTCGTCGAAGCCCTCGGGGACCAAGGCTCCGGCCAGCACCCACCCCTCCCGGGCGGCGGCCACGTCGTCGGGGGTGAAGCCGAGGCCGGGCATACGCTCCAGCAGCGCCACCGCGCGGTCGGGCAGCAGCGCCCGGTTGCCGTCGGAGAGCCGGTGCAGCGTGTCACGCCGTGCGGTCAACTCCTCGATCCGCTCGGTGAGCTGCTGCTCGACATCGGCGAGCGCGGCGGTGAACGACGCGGTGTCGGCGTCGAGCAGGGACCCGATCTCAGCCAGGGGCACGCCCGCTCCGGCAAGAGTCCGAACCTGCACCAGTCTCAGCAACTCGGCCGATCCGTATCTCCGGTAACCCGAGCTGTCGCGGTCGGGTTCCTCGACCAGGCCGAGCTTGTGGTAGTGCCGCACCGTCTTGACCGTGACGCCGACGAAGGCCGCCGCCTGCCCGATCGTGACTCCGTTCCTCATCCGCTCAGCCTGCCTCATGTCCGAGCCCGGCCGCGGCGGCGTGCCCCGCGGCGGAACAAGGGTGTGCCGCGCCGAACTCGGTGAGCGTGGCGCGGCCCTGATGCGTGTTCAGCCCGTCGGCAGTGCCGCATCGGCCTTCCCGTCGCGGAACACCTCGCCGACGAGCCGCTGGGTGGCCTTCTGGAAGGGCACGGCCAGCGACAGCGCGGCGTCGTCCACATAGTTGAGCGCGGCGGTCAGGGTCTTGCTGCCGTCGGGCGTGCTGAACATCATCGCCGCATGACCCGCGATGCCGCCGTTGTGGGTGACGACGGTGCGACCGCCGCCCGTGTCCTGCACGAACACCCCCAGGCCGTACCCCATGTTCGGGAGGGGCGTCGGGCGCGGCGTGCACATCTCGGCCAGCAGATCGGCCGGCAGAAGCCGGCCGCTCATCAGCGCGGAGATGAAGGTGTGCAGGTCACGGGTGGTCGAGATCATGTCCCCGCCGCTGGAGATCCAGGAGGGGTTGTGGCGGGTGACGTCGACGGTCCTCTCCTGCCCGCCGTCCTCGTACCGGTAGTAGGCGTGGGCGTGCGGTGCGGGGATCTCGGTGTCTGCGGCCGGTGACACGGTGCCCGTCAACCCGAGCGGCCCCAGGATCAGCCGCTGCATCTCCTGGGCGACGGGGCGGCCGGTGACCTTCTCGATCAGCAGCCGGGCCAGCACGTAGTTGGTGTTGGAATAGCTCCATCCCGCTCCCGGCTCGAACCGGGCCGGCTGGGACAACGCCAGCCGTACCAGGTCCTCCGGCCGGTAGGTCTTGAATCGGTTGTCCACCCACTCCTTGCCCGCCGTGGTGGCGGGGATCCCAGGTGCGAACGTCCCGTCGTCGTAGTACTCACCGGTGAAGTTGAAGATCCCGCTGGTGTGCTGCAGCAGCATCCGCACGGTGACCCGCCCGTCCAGCCCGGGGACGGGCAGGTACTCCGCCGCCGGGGCATCCAGCTCGATCCTGCCCTCGGCCACCAGCTGCAGCACCAGAGTCGCGGTGAACGTCTTGGTGTTGCTGCCGATGCGGACGTGCCCGTCCACAGGAGGCTCGGCAGACTCGCCGAGCTTGCTCACGCCGGCGCTGCCGGCCCACTCACCCCGCTCGTCGTGCACGAGCAACGTCATCCCGGTGATACCGGAATCGACGATCTCTTCGAGGATCTGCTGCAGCTTGTCGACGGACATGGTGATGCACTCCTTGTGCCTGTTGGGGCGGCGTCGCGACGAGCTTCCACCCTGACCCGAGGTCAACCTCAACGGTGATCCAGGCCACACCTGCCTGCTGGCCGGCAGCCCCGCGGCGAACACACCTCGCCGCGGCGGCCCGTCACCACGTCGCTCGCGGCTCCTTCCCCTGGCGGCCTCACTCCTGATAGATGCAGGTACATGACACGACTCACCACCGTGGCACGTGCTCTGATCACCACGGCCGCCGTCCTGCTGGCATCGACCGCCCTCACCCCGACCGCCCGCGCCGGCACCGATCCCAAGGCACCCAAGGACTTCGTGGCCCTGCGCAGCGTCGATCCGACGATCATGCAGGAGATGCGCTACGTCACCCCGCACAACTTCGTGGGGGAGCGCATCGACGGCTACCGGCAGCCCCTGTGCATCCTCACCCGCCCCGCCGCCGAGGCCCTCCACCAGGCCCAGCGCACACTCCTGCGCAAGGGCTACACCCTCAAGGTGTACGACTGTTACCGGCCCCAGCGCGCGGTGGACCACTTCGTCCGCTGGGCCGAGGACCTCGGCGACCAGAAGATGAAGCGCGAGTTCTACCCGAACGTCGACAAGACGCGACTCTTCACCGACGGCTACATCGCGGCGAAATCCGGCCACAGCCGCGGCTCGACCCTGGACGTCACACTCGTCCGGCTCCCGGCGAAGCCGACCCGGCCCTACCACCCGGGAGAGCCCCTGGTGCCGTGCTTCGCGCCCAAGGCCGAGCGGTTCCCGGACAACTCGGTCGACATGGGGACCGGCTTCGACTGCTTCGACACCCTCTCCCACACCCTCGACCCCCGCGTCCAGGGCCACCAGCGCGCCAACCGGCTGCTGCTCAAGAGCACGCTGGAAGGCTTCGGCTTCGTCAACCTGGCGGAGGAGTGGTGGCACTACACCTTCAAACCGGAGGCCTATCCGGACACGTACTTCGACTTCCCCGTGTCCTGGGCATCGCTCACCCGCACCCACTGAGCAGCCTGCCCACGGCGCCCGCTCCGTGATCGGCTACAGTCCGCCGCGTGTCCGAATCTCAGCACTCCGCGTCCAACCCCGTGCCGAACTCCCACTGTTCGAGCTGCGGCGCGCCCTACGGAGAGGGCATCACCGACTGGCCCCGCACCTGCCAGGTGTGCGGGGCCGTGGCCTACCGCAACCCGCTGCCGGTCGCAGTGGCCCTGCAGCCCGTGTACGACACCAAGGGCACCGCCCTGGTCGTCATCACACGCACCATCGCTCCCGCGCGCGGGGGCATCGCCCTGCCCGGCGGCTACATCGACGACCGTGAGGACTGGCGGCAGGCCGTCATACGCGAACTCCGCGAGGAGACCGGCATCGACGCGGCCGGCCGTGACGTCCGGCTCGCCGACGCGATGAGCTCACCGGACGGCCACCTGCTGCTGTTCGGCCTCCTCCCGGAACGCCCCGCCGAGGGCCTGCCCCCCTCGACTGCCACGGACGAGACGGCAGGCTGGACCCTCCTGCGCAGGCCCGAGGAACTCGCCTTCCCCCTGCACACCCTGGCCGCACGCGCGTGGTTCGAGGGCCGCTACATCTGAGCTCGCCCCTCCCGGCTCCCGGAGCCCGAACTCACGGCTCAGGGATCCCTCGCACGCGCACCGGGTAAGGCGGCGCGCCCCCGCTGACCTCACCCTCCCGTTCGACGACCACCCGGGAGCCCCTCCACCGGGAGGTGTAGCGCTCGATCTCCGGCTCGTCCCACCCCTCGCCCCCGTCCGGCACGACCAGCCCGCCCCCGGCCCGTCCACGGGCGGGCGCCCACACCTCCAGCTCCAGCCCCCCGTCCTCCCCACGTACCGGAAGCACGGCACCCGCGCGCGCGAACACGGGGATCCGCGACAGAGGCGCGTCGACGAGAACCTGCCCGGGCCCCTCGTACGCCCGCCCCGTCGCGACGTCGTACCAGCGCCCCCGCGGCAGCCGCACGGCACGACGGACGGCGCCCGGGTCCAGGACCGGCGCCACCAGCAGCCCGTCACCCAGGAGGAAGGCGTCCTCGCAGTCACGCAGCATCCGGTCCTCGGGCGTCCCCCACCACACGGGCCGCACATAGGGCGCCCCGGTACGCCGCGCCAGATGCGCCAGCGTCATGAGGTACGGCAGCAGCCGCCGGCGTTCGACGAGCGCCACGCGCGCGTGGCGCACCACCTCGTCACCGAACGCCCAGGGCTCCCTGCGCCCCGCCCGCAGACTCGCGTGCGTACGGAACAGCGGCAGATACGCGCCGAGCTGGAACCAGCGCACGTACAGCTCGGGTGACGGATCCCCGTCGAACCCCCCGATGTCCGGCCCCGAGTACGGGACACCGCACAGCCCGAGCCCCATCACCAGCGCCAAGGACGCCCGCAGCCCGGGCCAGCCGGTGGCCACGTCCCCCGACCACGTCCCTCCGTAGCGCTGCATCCCGGCCCACCCGGAACGGGAGAACAGGAACGGCCGCCCCTCGGGCGCGAGCCGACGCACCCCCTCGAAGGCCGCCCTGGCCATGCACAGCGCGTAGACGTTGTGCGCCTCACGATGATCACCACCGCGGCCCTCCAAGGAGTGCCGGGCCGAGCGCGGCAGCGTCGACTCACCGAAGGCGGTGAACGACGTGGGCTCGTTCATGTCGTGCCAGAAACCCGCGAAGCCCTGGGCGAGCCGCTCCTCGTACAGACCGCCCCACCACTCCCGCACGCGCGCGTGCGTGAAGTCGGGCCAGACCACTTCCCCGGGCCACAGGACACCTTCCACCACCTCTCCGGAGGCGTCCCGCACGAACGCGTCCTCGGCCACCCCGGCGTCGTACACCGCGCCGCCCGGCAGGGCCTTCACGGCCGGGCCGACGATCGACACCAGCCGGATGCCGTCCCGCTTGAGCTCCTCGGCCAGGACCGGCAGCTTCGGAAAGCGGTCATGGTCGACGGTGAACACCTGATGCGCGTCGAGGTGATCGATGTCCAGGTGCACGGCATCCAGCGGAAGACCGTGCTCCACATAGCCCGCGACGATCCGCCGGACCTCCTGCTCGCTGCCGAACCCCCACCGCGCGTGATGGTGTCCGAGCGCCCACGCGGGCGGCAGCGCAGGCGCCCCGGTGAGCGACGCCCAGGTGAGCAGCACGCGCGCGGGGGTGCCCACCATCACCCAGCAGCGCAGCGGACCTCCGTCCATCCGCAGCTCGCTCGTCCCGACCCGGTCGTGCCCGGAACCCGCCCCCTCCTCGCCCTCCCGCAGCGTCACCGTGCCGTCCCACGTGTTGTCGTGGAACACCAGATGCGTTCCGCCGTCGGACACCACCACCTGCACCGGCATCGTGATGTACAGCGGGTCGGTCCCCGGCGCGAACGCACGGCCCGGATCGGAGTTCCACAGCCGGTACGTCCCGTCCCGCAGCCGCGGACCCGAGCTTCGCCCCCCGAGCCCGAAGAACCGGGCGTCCGCGCCCACCTCGGACCGCTGCATCCAGCGCGCAGGGCCGCCGCCGGCCGGCTCCCACCACCGCGGCGGCAGATCACGCCGCAGGGTCACACCCCCGGGAGTCCGCACCTCCACCGCACCGTGCCGCGAGACCACGACCGTCACCCGCTCGGCCACCACACGCCAGCCGCCGTCCTTGTCCGGCTCCAGGACCGCCCGCGGATCCGGCTCCGGACACCGTCCGGCCAGGGCGTAGGACGGCTCGGGCCCCGCCCCGTCCCATCCCCAGAACACGGCCCCGTTCACCGCGACCAGAATCCGCAGCTCCGACCGGTTGAATCGGAGGACACCACCCCCCGGCTGCGGCTCCACGTCCGCCACCGGCCCGGGCACCCGCGCACGCTCGGCCCCCCGCGCCGGCAGCCCGGTGGCATCGGCCCGGCGCCTGCGCCACGCTGCTCGTACGGTACGCACACCCTGCGCCGCCCCCACCGAAGCCACCGCTTTCATCGAACGCACCAGGTCACGACCGTTCATGCTGCTCACCCTGCCACTGACGGCCCAGCGCGGGCATGTCGTTCAACTGCCGTTCACCCGTGCCAGGACCACATCTTCACGACACGGACTATGTGGGGCGCACCCTGGTGCCGAAGTCGATCACATGGCATTGTCCGTGCCAGCCGCTCACGCGCACACCCCAGCCCGTGCGCGGAGGACGCACACGACGCGCACAGTCCGGGAGCCGACCATGTCGACCGTCAGTCACCAGCCGCTCTGGCAGCCCGACCCCGAGCGCATCGCCCGCGCCCGGATCAACCGGTTCCAGGCCTGGGCCGCCGAGCACCACGGCGCCCCCGCCGAGGGCGGCTACGCGGCCCTGCACCGCTGGTCCGTCGACGAGCTGGACACCTTCTGGAAAGCCGTCACCGAGTGGTTCGACGTCCGCTTCTCGCACCCCTACGCGCGCGTGCTCGGCGACCGCTCGATGCCGGGCGCCGAGTGGTTCCCCGGAGCGACCCTGAACTACGCCGAACACGCCTTGCGCGCGGCCGCCACCCGCACCGACGAACCGGCCCTCCTGCACGTCGACGAGACCCACGAACCACGCCCCGTCACCTGGGCCGAGCTGCGCCGCCAGGTCGGCTCACTGGCAGCCGAACTGCGCGCCCTCGGCGTACGCCCCGGGGACCGCGTCAGCGGCTACCTCCCGAACGTGCCGCAGGCGGTGGTCGCGCTCCTCGCCACAGCGGCGGTCGGCGGCGTCTGGACCTCCTGCGCGCCCGACTTCGGCGCCCGCAGCGTCCTGGACCGCTTCCAGCAGGTCGAACCCGTCGTGCTCTTCACGGTCGACGGCTACCGCTACGGCGGCAAGGAGCACGACCGACGCGAGGTGGTCGCCGAACTGCGCCGGGAACTGCCCACCCTGCGTGCCGTGATCCACATCCCGCTCCTCGGCACCGAGCCTCCCGCGGGCGCCCTGGAGTGGTCGGCCCTCACCTCCGCCGACGTCGACCCCGTCTACGAGCAGGTGCCCTTCGACCACCCCCTGTGGGTGCTCTACTCCTCCGGCACGACCGGCCTGCCCAAGGCCATCGTCCAGTCCCAGGGCGGCATCCTCGTCGAGCACCTCAAGCAGCTCGGACTGCACTGCGACCTCGGCCCCGAGGACCGCTTCTTCTGGTACACCTCGACCGGCTGGATGATGTGGAACTTCCTCGTCTCCGGCCTGCTCACGGGCACCACGATCGTCCTCTACGACGGCAGCCCCGGCTACCCTGACACCGGCGCCCAGTGGCGGATCGCCGAACGCACGAAAGCCACCCTCTACGGCACCTCAGCCGCCTACGTCATGGCCTGCCGCAAGGCCGACGTGCACCCGGCCAGGGATTTCGACCTCTCCTCGGTGCAGTGCGTCGCCACCACCGGCTCGCCCCTGCCCCCCGACGGATTCCGCTGGCTCCATGACGAGGTCCGCGACGACCTGTGGATCGCCTCCGTCAGCGGCGGCACCGACGTGTGCTCCTGCTTCGCCGGAGCCGTACCGACCCTACCGGTCCACATCGGCGAGCTCCAGGCGCCCTGCCTCGGCACCGACCTCCAGTCCTGGGACCCCAGCGGCAGCCCGCTCGTCGACGAGGTCGGCGAACTCGTGGTCACCAACCCCATGCCGTCGATGCCCATCCGCTTCTGGAACGACCCCGACGGCAGCCGCTACCACGACAGCTACTTCGACACCTACCCCGGCGTGTGGCGGCACGGCGACTGGATCACCCTCACGTCCCGCGGATCCGTCGTCATCCACGGCCGCTCCGACTCCACGCTCAACCGTCAGGGCGTCCGCATGGGATCCGCCGACATCTACGAAGCCGTCGAACGCCTCCCCGAGATCAAGGAGTCCCTCGTCATCGGCATCGAGCAGCCCGACGGCGGCTACTGGATGCCCCTCTTCGTGCACCTGGCCCCCGGAGCCGTCCTCGACGAGGCCCTGCTGAAGCGCATCAAGCAGACGATCCGCGAGCAGCTGTCACCGCGCCACGTCCCCGACGAGATCATCGAAGTCCCCGGCGTGCCGCACACCCTCACCGGAAAGCGCATCGAGGTCCCCGTCAAACGCCTCCTCCAAGGCACCCCCCTGGAGAAAGCGGTCAACCCCGGCTCCATCGACGACCTCGCCCTGCTGAACTTCTACGAGGAACTGGCCCGCAAACGCGCCTGACGCCGCCCCCCCGCAGAGCGCAGGTCACAGCAGAAACGCCCTGTGACCTGCGCTCGCCGTCGTCGATACGCCCGCACGGTCACCGACCCGGACCTCACTGTCAGTGGTGGCGGTTACTGTGAGTGATCATTGATCGACCGTGCACTGGGGGAACGATGACGCACACCGACCACCGCACCATGCGACGTGTCCTGCACCGCGAAATGACCGGCACCATCGGCCTGCTGACCGACGAACACGACTTCCGGGCCATGCGGCGCTACCGCAGCTTCACCTTCGACGACCACGCGACCTATCTCAAACAGGTCGAGGCCCTCCTCCGAACCAGGGCCCTCCAGGGCAGCCACACCACCGTGGCCCTCTTCGACCCGGAGGAGTACGCGGAGTTCTGCACCCGCAAGAATCTGGACCCCGACACACCGTCGAGCCGATCCCGCTTCACCGCCCAGATCGCGTCGACCGGCCCGACCCTCCCGTACGACGGCCGCCCACTGGCCGACCTCCTCCCGGCCCTCGTGGACGAGGCCGTCCGGCGCGCCACCTGGGAGTACGCCAGCACCCTCCTCGCCCGCCTGGGCGCCTGCACCACCTGCGGCGAGGACATCGGACGCGCCGCCTTCACCCGAGCCGCGGAACTCCTCGTCCGCATCCTCGACACGGCACCACCGGGCCACCGCCACCTGGTCTGCAGTGTCACCGGCTCACCAGAAACCCTCGTCGCCGCCCTCCACATCACCGACGACGGAACCGGCCTGGAACTGGACGAGACCGAAGCCCTCGAATTCACCACGGTCCTCGCCCTCGGCCTGGCCACCGAAGGCCCCGGAGGACTCGTCATCCGCGCCACCGCCCCCGGCACACCCGACCGCGTCTACGGCTGGCGCGTGCGCGCCTTTGGACTCGAGCCCCTCACCGCGGGGGAGGTCTTCGACGCCTACTGCACCGACGTCGAATCCGGCGACCTGATCGCCCCCGAATCCAACGTCGACTACTGCGCGCCACCCGATCTGGAAGAGGAGAACCCGGCCCAGGGGCACCGGCACTGAACGCGCGAGGGGCGCCCCACCTCAGTGGAGCGCCCCTCCAGGGAACCAGGCGACGGCCGGCCAGACCTACTCGCCCGACAACACCGCCTGCGCCGCACTGCGCGCTTCCTCGGCACTGTCCGTCGCCCGCGCCGCCGCGGCGGCCCGCTCGCACTGCGCCAGCGTGTACTTCGCGAGCGTCGCCCGGACGTAGGGAATCGACGCGGCACCCATCGAGAGAGAGGTGACACCCAGACCGGTCAGCACACACGCGAGCAGCGGGTCGGACGCGGCCTCACCACAGACGCCACAGCTCTTGCCCTCGGCCTTGGCCGCCTCGGCGGACAGCTCCACCAGGTCGAGCAGGGCGGGCTGCCAAGGATCCTGCAGACGGGACACCGCGCCCACCTGACGGTCGGCGGCGAACGTGTACTGCGCGAGGTCGTTCGTGCCCAGCGACAGGAACTCGACCTCCTGCAGGATGGAGCGGGCCCGCAGCGCGGCGGACGGGATCTCCACCATCGCTCCGAACTTCGCCCGCAGCCCCGCCTCACGGCAGGCATCCGCGAAAGCCCGGGCATCCGTACGGTCCGCCACCATCGGGGCCATGACCTCGAGGTAGACCGGCAGGCCCTCCGCCGCCTTCGCGAGCGCGGTCAGCTGGGTACGCAGCACCTCCGGGTGGTCGAGCAGCGTCCGCAGACCCCGCACGCCGAGCGCGGGGTTCGGCTCGTCCGACGGCGTGAGGAAGTCGAGCGGCTTGTCCGCACCCGCGTCCAGCACCCGCACCACGACACGCCCCTCGGGGAACGCCTCCAGCACCTGCCGGTACGCGGCGACCTGCTTCTCCTCGGAGGGCGCCTGCTTGCTGTCGTCCAGGAAGAGGAACTCGGTACGGAAGAGACCCACTCCCTCGGCACCGGCCTCGACGGCGGCCGCCACATCAGCGACGCCGCCGATGTTCGCGAGCAGCGGCACCTTGTGCCCGTCCGCCGTGGCGCCGGGCCCGGTCGACGCCGCCAGCGCCGCCTTCCGCTCGGCAGCCGCCGCTTCCAGCTGCGCCTTCTTCTCGTCGCTGGGCTCCACGAAGATCTCTCCCGTGCTGCCGTCGACGGCGATCATCGTGCCCTCGGCGAGCTCACCGGCACCCGGCAGCGCCACCACGGCCGGTACCCCGAGCGCCCGGGCCAGGATCGCGCTGTGACTGGTCGGTCCACCCTCCTCGGTGACGAAGCCGAGCACCAGCGTCGGGTCGAGCAGCGCGGTGTCGGCCGGCGCGAGGTCACGGGCGACCAGGACGTAGGGCTCGTCGCTGTCGGGGACGCCCGGCATCGGTACGCCCAGCAACCGGGCGACGATGCGGTTGCGCACGTCGTCGAGGTCGGCCACGCGGCCGGCGAGGTACTCACCGGCTCCCGCCAGCAGCTCGCGGTAGGAGGCGAAGGCGTCGTACACCCCGCGCTCCGCCGTGCTGCCGACGGCGATCCGCCGCTCGACGTCGGCCATCAGCTCGGGGTCCTGGGCCATCATGGCCTGCGCCTCGAGCACAGCCTGGGCTTCGCCGCCGGCCAGGTTGCCCCGCGCCAGCAGGTCCGCCGCAACCGCCTCTACGGCCTTGCGGGCGCGCCCCTGTTCACGCTCCGCTTCCTCCGCCGGTATCTGCTTCGCGGGCGGCTCGAGCACCGCCGTTCCCATGTGCCGAACCTCGCCGATGGCCACACCGTGGCTCACGCCGACGCCTCGCAGCGTTGTCTCCATCTCACCCGTCTCCGATAGAGCGGCGGCCGCCGCCGCCGCGGTGGTTGTCGTACTCGCCGTCTCACAGGACGGCACAGGAGTCACTTCCAGAGGAAGAGACTGTCGCCGGCCTTCACATCGCCGTTGTCGCGAAGATCGGAGAGGGCCTCGGCCGTGGCCTCCAGCGCCACGACAGGGCAGACAGCGGACTTGCCGGCGGCCTCGACGGCGGCCGGGTTCCAGCGGACGACGGCCTGACCGCGCCGGACGGTGTCGCCCTTGTTCACGAGCAGCTCGAAGCCCTCGCCGTTGAGCTGCACGGTGTCGATACCGAGGTGGGTGAGCACGCCGTGTCCGTGCTCGTCGACAACGACGAACGCGTGCGGGTGCAGGGAGACGATGACGCCGTCCACGGGAGAGACGGCCTCGGAGGGCTCACGTACGGGGTCGATCGCTGTGCCCGGGCCGACCATGGCCCCGGAGAAGACCGGATCCGGCACTGCGGCCAGTCCGATGGCGCGTCCTGCGAGCGGGGACGTCACGGTGGTCATGGGAAGCCTCCCAGGGGTGGAGATCGATATGGCCGTCCCTGTAGCACCGGGCGGCACACTGTTCAGCAGCGTATGTCACCTGAAGTGCCGGTTCCGCGTGAGCACTCCGAAGTGGTCTAGACCATACCCCACATCGATTTGCACGTGCTCCAAGGCCGCGTGTACAGTCGTACTCCTGCTTGGGGCTGGGCGACGCACTAGCGCGCCAGCCGGGCAGCAACCAACTCGTCAGATCCTATCTCTGGGTCGCCTTCTGCATGCCTGCAGGACGGTGGTCGGAGGGCCGGAAAAACACTGATAGAGTTTGGAACACCGAAGGGAAGCGCCCGGAGGAAAGCCCGAGAGGGTGAGTACGAAGGAAGCGACCGTTCCTTGAGAACTCAACAGCGTGCCAAAAGTCAACGCCAGATATGTTGATACCCCGTCCATCGGACAACCGATGGTCGAGGT
>NZ_JBHWFG010000021.1:0-150852 GCF_042733745.1 Streptomyces sp. NPDC059696 | reverse complement strand
GTGCCCCGGCGCGAGCGCCGCCCCGGCGACCCCCACACTAACGAGGTCGTGTCGGGGACGCCGGGGCGCACATGCGCGCGTCAGCGGCCGTCCGGCGCGTCAGACGCGCTGCGGGACGACGGCGACCGGGCAGGCCGCGTGGTGCAGCAGGGTGTGGCTCACCCGGCCGAGCTGGAGGCCGAAGTGGCCGGACCGGCGCCGTGCGCCGACGACCACCAGGTCGGCGGCTTCAGAGCGGTTGACCAGCACCCTGCGGGCCGGCCCCTCGACCGTCACCCGGTTCACCCGGACGGCCTGATGATCGGCCGCCGCCTCGGCGACCAGTGCGTCGACCAGGTGGGAGGCCTGCGCCTCGTGGTCCGCGCTCTCCTCGTCCGGAGCCGTCCGGTCGGCGTTCTCGTGCGCGGGTCGGCGCCAGGCCCGGACGACGTCGAGCACGCATCCACGCGCCTCGGCCTCCCGGAAGGCGAACCGTACGGCCTCGTGGCTCGTGTCGGGGTCTCCGGCGGCGAGCAGGACCCGGCCGTGGGTCCCGCCGAGACCTGCCTTGTCGCCCCGGACCACGACGACCGGGCAGTAGGCGCGCGCCGCGACGGCGAGGCCGACCGAGCCGAGCAGGGCGCCCGTGAGCTCTCCGCGGCCTCGCGATCCGGTCACCAGGGCGGAGGCGTTGTCGCCCTCGCTCAGCAGGGCCGACACCGCTTCGGCGGCCACCGCCTCGGCCGACACCTTCAGATCGGGGTTGAGCCGTCGGACGCGTTCCTCGGCGGACGCCACGATGTGCTGCGCCATCACCCGCTCCGACGGGCGCTGCACCGTCAGCGACGGCAGCGCACCCTCGTATCGCTCCCACAGGGAGCCGTGGACCAGACGCAACGGCAGGCCGTGGCGTGCGGCCTCGTCCACCGCCCAGTCGACGGCCAGGATGCTGCCGTCGGACCCGTCGACGCCAACGACCAGGGGCAGTTCCATGATTCCACCGCCAATCCTTCGGGCTGCCACTCGTGCGGCAGGGCTTCTCCTCTCACGGTCGCACTTCGGCCCCGTCCTCGGCAGGGGCGACCGGTCCCCGGCCGGCGCCGTTCGGCCCACCCGCCCGGCCGAACCCGTCATCGAGGCCGGTCGGCCCTGGCGGCCACGCCGTCCGGGTGGTGTGCTGGAAGTGGCGGGAAGGACGGAGCAGACGCGGGGAAGCGGCCTCGGAGCCGTGCACCGCGCGATCAGGATCCGCGAGAAGCGGATGTCCTTCCCGTCCGCCGTGCCCGCCCACCCTGCCCGCCCTTCGTGCGCAGGGCACAGGACTCGCGCCGGGCACAGCCCCCGATAAGGCCGAAGGGCCCCACGAGGGTGCCCGGGCGGCCCGTGGTGCGGCACTCCCCGGTGGAACACGCTGGCATCAGGGGACCGGCCCAGGACGCGGAGAGGCGATCATGTCGAACAACCCGGCAACCGGCGTCCTGGACAAGGACGGACTGGACGCCCTCGTCCAGGTCCTCGCCGCGCGGGGACGCACGGTCATCGGTCCGACGGTCCGGGACGGTGCGATCGTCCTCGCCGCGATCGGCTCCGCCGATGATCTTCCGTTCGGCTGGGGCTCGGAGGTCGAGGCCGGACGCTACCGCCTCGTGCCACGCGCCGACGGTGCCGTGTTCGCCCACAGCGCGGGCCCGCAGTCCTGGAAGACGTTCCTGCATCCGCAACGGGAGAAGCTGTGGAGTGCGGAGCGCTCGCCGGACGGCGCCCTGACGGTCACCGAGAACCCCCCGGAGCAGCCGTCGTACGCCTTCCTGGGCGTGCGTCCCTGCGACCTGCGGGCCATCGCGATCCAGGACCGTGTCCTGACCGGCGGCCGCTACCCGGACCGGGGCTATCGGACCCGGCGCACGGGTGCCTTCCTGATCGCCGCCGAGTGCACCGAGCCCGGAGCCACCTGCTTCTGCGTCTCCATGGGCGGCGGTCCGGCCGCCGATTCCGGGTTCGATCTCGCGCTGACCGAGGTGCTGGACGAGGCGGGTCACCGCTTCCTCGTCCGTGCGGGCAGCGAGGCGGGGCGCGACATCCTCGCCGACGTGCCGCACGGACCGGCCGACGCGGAGACGGAGTACGCCGCCCGTGCGGCCGTGGACGCCGCCCGGGACCGGATGGGGCGCGCGATGCCCCCCGTGGACCTGCGGACGCTGATGGGCGAGAGCCTGGAGGCCGACCGCTGGGACGACGTGGCCGCCCGCTGCCTGACGTGCGGCAACTGCACCATGGTCTGCCCCACGTGCTTCTGCACCACCACCGAGGAGGTCACCGACCTCACCGGCGACCACGCCGAACGGTGGCTGCGGTGGGACTCCTGCTTCGATGGGGACTTCTCCCTCCTCCACGGCGGACCCGTGCGGGCCTCGGCACGCAGCCGCTACCGGCAGTGGCTCACGCACAAACTCTCGACCTGGTACGAGCAGTTCGGCAGCTCCGGATGCGTGGGCTGCGGGCGCTGCGTGACCTGGTGCCCGGTCGGCATCGACATCACCGAGGAAGCCGCGGCGCTGTACGAGGAACGCGCCGGCCGTCCGCGACACGAGCAGCCGAAGGAGACGCGACGATGACCTCCACCACCACTCTCTCCGTGGCCCTCCCCGCCGAGCACCGCGACCGGCTGATGAGGCACGCCCGCGAGGTCTCCTTCGAGGCCGGCACACGCCTCTTCGAGGAGGGCCGCCGCGCCGACCGGTTCTGGATCATCCGGACCGGAACCGTCCTGCTCGACCTGCACGTGCCCGGCCGTCGCCCCGCCGTCATCGAGTCCCTGAACCACGGCGAGCTGCTCGGCTGGTCCTGGCACTACGCCCCGTACGTGTGGCAGCTGGGCGCCGAGGCACTCAGCCCCGTGCGGGCCTGGGAGTTCGACGCCGAGACCGTACGGGCCCTGTGCGAGCGGGACCCGGAGTTCGGGCGGTCGATCGCCACCTGGGTCGGCCGGGTCGTAGCACACCGGCTGCAGGCGTCGCGGATCCGGCTGCTCGACCTGTACGCCCCGTACGGGAGCGGGAGCCGGGCATGAACGACGTCCCCGTCCCCCACCTGGTGACCGGCGTGCGGCGCGAGACGGCCGACACGGTCAGTCTCACGCTGACACCCGCCGGGCAGGAGACGCTCCAGCCCTTCGCGCCGGGCCGGTTCGCCATGGTGTACGCCTTCGGGGTCGGGGAGATCCCCCTGTCGGTGTCCCGCATCGGCCGCCCGGAACTCGTGCACACGGTCCGGTCCGTGGGCGCCGTCTCGGCGGCCTTGTGCGCGCAGCGGCCGGGCTCGCAGGTGGGTCTGCGGGGCCCCTTCGGCACCGGCTGGGAGCTCGACCGGGCGGCCGGTCAGGACATCGTGGTGGTGACGGGCGGCATCGGCCTGGCCCCGCTGCGGCCCCTCGTCCTCGCCGCGCTGGCGGCTCCCCGGGCCTACGGGCGGCTCAACCTGCTCGTCGGATCGCGCACCTGCGAAGACCTTCTGTACGCCGATCAGGTGCGCGCCTGGGCGGCATCGCACGGGCCGCTGCTCTGCCGGGCCACCGTCGACCGCCCGTCCCCCGGCTGGTGGGGCCAGGTGGGTCTCGTCACCACGCTGCTGAACAGCGCGCGTTTCGAACCGGAGAACACCACGGCGTACGTGTGCGGGCCCGAGGTCATGATCCGTGCCGCGGCCCGCGACCTGCTGCACCGGGGCGTGCGCGCGGACCGCATCCGGGTCTCGCTGGAGCGCACCATGCGCTGCGCGACCGGGCACTGCGGCCACTGCCAGCTCGGCGGTGTGCTGCTGTGCCGCGACGGTCCCGTGATCGGCTGGGACCGGGTCGCGCCCCTGCTCACGGTGAGGGAGTTGTGACATGTCCGTTCCGACGCTCGCGGTGTTCAAGCTCGCGTCCTGCGACGGCTGCCAGCTGACGCTCCTGGACTGCGAGGACGAGCTCCTCGCGCTCGCCGGGAAGGTGCGTATCGCGCACTTCCTGGAGGCGTCCAGCGCGGTGGAGCCCGGCCCGTACGACCTCGCTCTGGTGGAGGGCTCGGTCACCACTCCCGCCGACGCGGAACGGGTCCGGGAGATCCGCGCGCAGTCCCGCCACCTCGTGACCATCGGGGCCTGTGCCACCGCCGGCGGCATCCAGGCGCTGCGGAACTTCGCCGACGTCGAGGAGTTCACCCGCGCCGTGTACGCCCGGCCCGACTACATCGACGTCCTGGCCACCTCGACACCGGTCTCGGATCACGTGACCGTCGACTTCGAGCTGCGCGGCTGCCCCGTCGACCGCGCGCAGCTCCTCGAGGTGATCACCGCCTACCTGGCCGGACGCAAGCCGGACATTCCCGACCACAGTGTGTGCTTCGCCTGCAAGCGTCGCGGCACCGTCTGCGTCACTGTGGCCCACGGCACCCCCTGCCTCGGCCCCGTCACCCATGCCGGCTGCGGGGCGATCTGCCCGGCGTACGGCCGTGGCTGCTACGGCTGCTTCGGCCCGTCGGGGTCGCCGAACCTGCGTGCCCTGATCCCGCTGCTGCACCGCGACGGCATGGACGACCGAGCCGTCGAACGCCTCCTGCGCACCTTCAACGCCCCCGCCTTCGACAAGGAGGCACGGTCATGACCCACCGTGGCTCCCGTGTCCTGCGCGTCGGCTCGCTCGCGCGCGTCGAGGGGGAGGGATCCCTGCACCTGCGCGTGGCCGGACGCAGGGTGGAGGAGGCGCACCTGCGGATCTACGAACCGCCGCGGTTCTTCGAGGCGTTCCTGCGCGGCCGCGTCCACACCGAGCCGCCCGACATCACCGCCCGGGTGTGCGGGATCTGCCCCGTGGCCTACCAGATGAGCGCATGCCGGGCGATCGAGGACGCCTGCGGCGTCACGGTCGACCAGCAGGTGCGCGACCTGCGCCGGCTGCTGTACTGCGGCGAGTGGATCGAGAGCCATGCCCTCCACATCTACCTCCTGCACGCCCCGGACTTCCTCGGCTGCGACAGCGCCGTCGACCTCGCCCGCACCCAGCGGGCGGCCGTCGAGCGGGGGTTGCGGCTGAAGCAGGCGGGCAACGCCGTCCTGGAGCTGCTCGGAGGCCGTGCGATCCATCCGGTGAACGTCCGGCTGGGCGGCTTCCACCGGGTGCCCGCGCGGGGCGAACTCCGGCCTCTGGCGGAACGGTTGCGGCGGGCCGCCGAGGACGCCTGGGAGACGGTCCGCATGGTCGCGCGCTTCGACTTCCCGGACGCCTTCCTCGACGCCGACTTCCTGGCCTTGTCCTCTCCCCTGACGTACGCCGTCGAGGAGGGCACCCCCAGCGTGCTGAGCGCGGGCGGTTCCCGCCGGCAGTTCCCGGTCGGCGCCTTCCTCGACCATGTGCGCGAGGAACACGTGCCGCACTCGACGGCCCTGCACTCCCGCCTGGACGGGCGGCGCCACCTCACGGGCCCCCTGGCCCGCTTCGCGGTCAGCGGCGGCTCGCTGTCGCCCACCGCCCGCGAAGCCGTCCGGGAGGCCGGGCTGGAGGCCGTCTGCCGCAACCCCTACCGCTCGGTGCTCGTGCGGGCCGTGGAAGTGGTGTACGCGGTCGACGAGGCCCTGCGCATCATCGCCGCGTACGACCCCCCGGCCCGCCCCCACGTCGACGTACCGCCCCGTCAGGGCACGGGGCACGGCGTCACGGAGGCGCCGCGTGGCCTGCTCTACCACCGCTACCGGCTGGACCACGAGGGCACCGTCACCGACGCGTGCCTGGTGCCACCCACCGCGCAGAACCAGGGCGCCATCGAGGACGACCTGGTCCGGATCGTCGAACAAACGCTCGCCGAGGGTGATCCCACCGACGAGGAACTGACGCGTCTGTGCGAGCGGGCCATCCGCAACCACGACCCGTGCATCTCGTGCTCGGCGCACTTCCTCGACCTGACCATCGACCGCGCCTGAGCTCCGAGGAGGACACCATGCGCATCAGTCCGCACATCGTCAGCGACGTCATGACCCACACCGTCGTGGCGGTGGGCCGTGACGCCCCGTTCAAGGATGTCGTCACGCTCATGCAGGAGTGGAAGGTCAGCGCCCTGCCCGTGCTGGAGGGCGAGGGCCGGGTGATCGGCGTCGTGTCCGAGGCCGATCTGCTGGTCAAGGAGGAGTTCCGCGACAGTGACCCCGACCGGTTCACCCAGATGCGCCGGCTGTCCGATCTGGCGAAGGCGGGTGGCATGACCGCCGCTGATCTGATGAGCACCCCGGCCGTCACGGTCCATCCGGACGCCACCCTCGCGCAGGCGGCCCGCGTCATGGCCCAGCGCAAGGTGAAGCGGCTGCCCGTCGTCAACGACGAGGGGCTCCTGGAGGGTGTGGTCAGCCGGGCCGACCTGCTCAAGGTCTTCCTGCGGACCGACGACGAGATCGCCGAGGAGATCCGCCGCGAGATTCTCGGCCCCCTGTTCCCGGTCACACCGGAGCCGGTCCTGGTGGACGTCGCCGACGGCGTCGTCACGCTCACCGGGCGGGTCGGGGACACGTCGTTGGTACCGATCATCGCCCGCCTGGTGCGTTCCGTCGAGGGCGTCGTCGACGTGGACATGGCCCTGTCCGGCGGGCTGCGGGTGAGGGACCCCGGATGAAGTACCTCGACGAATACCGTGATCCGGCGCTCGCCCGGCGGCTGCTCGACGAGTTGCGCCGCACCGCGACGGCGCCCTGGCGGATCATGGAGGTCTGCGGCGGCCAGACCCACACCCTGGTCCGCCAGGGCATCGACGAACTGCTGCCCGCGGGCATCCGCATGATCCACGGTCCCGGCTGCCCGGTGTGCGTCACCCCTCTGGAGACCCTCGACCGGGCGATGGCGATCGCCGCCCGGCCCGGCGTGACCCTCACCAGCTTCGGCGACATGCTGCGGGTGCCGGGCACGGACACCGACCTGCTGTCCCTGCGGGCGCGCGGTGCGGACGTACGGGTCGTGTACACCCCGATGGACGCGGTCCGCATCGCCCGGGACCGACCGGACCGTCAGGTCGTCTTCCTCGCGGTCGGGTTCGAGACGACCGCCCCCGCGAACGCCATGGCGGTGCTGCACGCCGCACGGCTGGGGCTGCGCAACTTCTCGATGCTGGTCAGTCACGTTCTGGTGCCGCCCGCCATGACCGCCCTGCTGGAGGACCCCGACTGCGAGGTGCAGGCCTTCCTCGCGGCGGGCCACGTGTGCGCGGTGATGGGCTGGCGTCAGTACGAGCCGATCGCCGCCCGCCACCGCGTGCCGATCGTCGTGACCGGCTTCGAACCGCTCGACCTGCTGGAGGGCGTCCTCATGGCGGTGCGCCAGCTGGAGCAGGGCCGCTGGGAGGTCGAGAACCAGTACGTGCGTGCCGTGCGCCGCTCGGGCAACACCGAGGCGCAGGACGCCGTCCGCACCGTGTTCCGGGTCACCGACCGCGCCTGGCGCGGTATCGGCGAGCTGCCCGGCAGCGGCCTGGAACTCGCCCGGGACTACGCGCGCTTCGATGCCGCGCGGAGGTTCGATGTCGGCGGCCTGCGCACCGTCGAGGACCCGGAGTGCATCGCCGGCGCCGTACTCACCGGCGCCCGGCTGCCCACGGACTGTCCCGCCTACGGCACCCGCTGCACGCCGCGCCACCCGCTCGGCGCCCCGATGGTCTCCGCCGAGGGCACCTGCGCCGCCTTCCACGCCGCCGGCCGTACGAAGGAAGTGCTTCCGTCATGACCCTCGCCTGCCCCGCTCCCCATCACGAGGACGACGTGGTTCTGCTCGGTCACGGCGCGGGAGGGCGGCTGACCGCCGAACTCCTCGACGCGCTGGTGCTGCCCGCCCTCGACGGTGGGCACGGCCCGCTGGAGGACGCGGCCCTGCTGCCCGGCCACCCGGACCTGGTGATCAGCACCGACAGCTTCGTCGTCAGCCCGCTGTTCTTCCCCGGCGGCGACATCGGCTCCCTAGCCGTGCACGGCACGGTCAACGATCTGGCGATGCGGGGGGCGCGGCCAACGGCGCTGTCGGTGGCCCTGATCATCGAGGAGGGCCTGCCGCTGGAGGAACTGCGGAGGGTCATGGCCTCGTTGGGCAAGGCCGCTCGTGAAGTCGGCGTGCCCGTCGTCACCGGTGACACCAAGGTGGTGGGCCGTGGCGCTGTGGACAAGGTCTTCGTCAACACCACGGGCATCGGACAGCGGCATCTGGGCCTGCGTCCTTCCGCCGCGCTGGCCCGCCCCGGGGACGCCGTGCTGCTGTCCGGCCCGGTCGGGCTCCACGGCACCACCGTGCTGTCCACCCGCGAAGGGCTCGGTTTCGAGAGCGACATCGCCTCCGACAGCCGCCCCCTGCACCACCTGGTCGACGCCCTGGCACCCCTCGGGGAGCACGTGCACAGCCTGCGTGACCCGACCCGGGGCGGGCTGGCGGCGGCCCTGAACGAGATCGCCCGTGACTCCCGCGTCCCGGTGGAGATCGACGAGAGTGCCGTTCCGGTTCCCCGCGCCGTCGCCGCGGCCTGCGATCTGCTCGGTCTCGATCCCCTCGTCGTCGCCAACGAGGGTTGCCTGGTGGCCTTCGTCGCCCCGGCGGCCGCCGACGAGGCGCTCGCCGCGCTGCGGTCGCTGCCCGAGGGCCGGGCCGCGGCGCGGATCGGTGAGGTGGCATCCCAGGGTTCGGCAGGCCGGGTCACCCTGCGCACCCTGGTCGGTGCCCGGCGCGTGGTGGAGATGCCGCTGGGCGAGCAACTGCCGCGCATCTGCTGAGGGGGGGCCTCGCCCGGTGCGGGCTCAGCCGTGTGCGCGGTCGGTGCCCACCGACCGCGCACACGGTGTGGTGCGGACGTCTGCCGCTCTTCAGACGTGCTGCACCGGGATGGCCCTGGTTCCCGTCCTCGCCTGCGGAACCGGGACCTTGATGGTCAGCACACCGTCCTTGTACTCGGCGATCGCCTCGTCGCCCCGCGCTCCGGCGGGAAGCCGCAGGACTCGTGCGAAGGTGCCGTAGCGGAACTCGGTGCGGTGCTTCTCCGTGGTCTGCTCGGTGCGCTCGGCGCGCAGCGTCAGCAGCCCGTCGTCGACGGTGATCTCGACGTCCTTGTCGGGGTCGACGCCCGGGAGTTCGGCCCGTACGACGTACGTGCCGTCACCGAGGTGTTCCTCGACGCGGATGCCGTGCAGCCCGGGGGCGACGTGCGCCCCGGGGAGCCCCGTCTCCACCCAGCCGAACAGGTCGGGCCAGCCCGGCAGTCGCTCCAGCATGCTGTTCATGTCACCCTCCTTCCTACAACTCCAGGCTCCCGCTCACGGGTTCGCACGGGGAGGGCCGAAGGGCCCGCGGAACAGGGACTGACCGGTCCCCGTTCTCCGCGATGCTCACGAACGCGGCTGAGGGGCGGACCGTCGGGCTTCCTCCTCCTGCACGAGGTCCGGTTCGAGGGCCGGGCGGTGCGGGGGCCCGGTGAGCTCGCTGCGGACGTCCACCACACCTTCGACGGACCGCACCAGGCGCACGGCCAGCGGTACGACAGACGTGTCCCGGACGCGCCCGGTGAGCGTGACGACGCCTTCGTGGACGTCGACGCCGATCGACTCGATCCCGTCCGGAAGCCGTCCGGCGAGGACCTCGCGCCGGACCTCCTCCGCGATGGCCGCGTCCGGCCGGAGGAACACCCGGAGCAGATCCGAGCGGCTGACGATGCCGCGCAGCACGCCGTCGTCGTCGACGACGGGCAGCCGCTTGACCCTGCGCCGGGCCATCACGCCGGCGGCCTTGGCCAGGGTGGCGCCGGGGTGGACGGTGACGGCCGGGGAGGTCATCAGGTCGGCGGCGGTGACGGCCCGCGCCTTGTCCAGGCCCGCCGGGGGCCGGGCCCGTGGCCCCCGGTCGGGGGCGCTGTCACGGAACTCCTCCTTGCGCAGCAGGTCGGCCTCCGAGACGACGCCGACCACGCGATTCCCGGTGTCGACGACGGGCAGGGCACTGACACGCCGCCCCTCCATGGCCCGCACGATCTCCTTGAAGGCCGCGCCGGCGGCCAGAGCGACGACGGTGCGCGTCATCACATCGCTCACGGTGTACACCGAGCCGTGCATGACGTCCTCCCAGCTGTGTGGCAACGCTCCGCAGCACTTCCAGCCTCGCCCCTGTTCCCCGAGCCGTCATGGGCCGGTCGGCCCTACCTCCGGTCCGCCCGCGGGCGGGACGCTGGGAGATGACCGGGGGTGAATCCCGCGGGGGTCACAGCTGAGTGAGGCGACCATGGAATCCTCGGAGCCAGGACCACGGCTGATCGTGGGCGTGGACGGATCTCCCTCCTCCCATGCCGCGCTGCGGTGGGCCGAGCACTACGCCCGCATGGTCGGCGGTGTGGTGGAGGCGATCCACGTCTGGGACACGCCGTCCGCCCAGGGCTACAGCGGACCGGCGAGCGATCCCGACTTCGATCTCCAGCAGGCGAGGGAGCGCTTCGCCGAGGAGTTGCGGACCGTCTTCCCGGACGAGCGTCCGGCGCGTCTGCGGGAACACCTGGTGGAAGGCGATCCCTCGGAGGCGCTGATCCAGGCCTCGGAGGGCGCCGAACTCCTCGTCGTCGGCCGCCGGGGACGAGGCGCGTTCGCCCGGGCGATGCTCGGGTCCGTGAGCCAGCGCTGCGCCCAGCACGCGGCCTGTCCCGTCGTGGTCGTCGGCCAGCAGGCGGATCCCGCGCACTGACCGTGCGGCGAGGCACGGGCCGGTGTCACTGGAACGCCGCGTGGATCTCCTGCTCGCCGGCGCTGTGCGAGACGAGCAGCAACTCGTCACCGGGCCGCAGCACCATCGTGGCACTCGGTGCGGTGGGCTCGCCCTCCCGTACCACGGTCGCCACCAGGGTTCCCTCGGGGAGCGCGATGTCACCGAGCGGACGCCCCGCGGCTTTCGACTCCGCCGTGATGGCGGTCTCGATGATGCCGACGCCCGCGCTGCTCAGCCGCAGCAGCGCCACCGTGTCCGCCGCCCCCGTGGCCTCCTCGATGAGGGACACGATCGGGGTGGCCGCCGGGACGGCGCTGTCGACACCCCAGCGCCGGTCGAAGAGCCAGGTGTTCTCGTCGTCGTTGACCCGCGCGACGACCCGCGGCGCGGTGAAGCGCCGCTTCGCCAGCAGGCTGATGACGAGGTTGTCCTCGTCCCGCCCGGTGGCGGCGACCACCAGATCGGCGTGGGCGGCGCCGGCCCGGTCCAGGACGGTCGCCTCGCTGCCGTCACCGGCGACCAGCCGGGCGTCGAACCGTCCGCGCAGCGCGTCGAGACGGGTCTCGTCGGCGTCGACCAGGGTCACGGCGTTGCCGGAGGCCGCGAGCACCTGGGCGACCTGGGTGCCGAGTCGGCCCGCACCGGCGATCAGTACGTTCATGTCCCCAGCTCCTTGTCCAGGAAGCCGCGCAGCCTGCGCAGGGAGGTCGCGGCCACGGCGAAGGTGACGACGTCGTCGGGTGCGGCGGTGGTGGCGTGCAGCGGCAGCCGGGAGCGGCCGCCGCGTGTCACCTCGATCACCCGGATCTCCCCCTCGATCTCGAGTTCCGCCAGCCGCCGGCCGGTGAGGTACGGCGGCAGAGCGGAACGCACCAGCAGCGTCTCGCCGTTGCCGAAGCTCGCGTCGGGCTCCAGGTCGCGGTGCAGCAGCAACTGGTGGATACGGTGCACCGACCAGGTCACATCGCACACGGCCGGGATGCCCAGCCCCTCGTAGAGGCCCACCCGCCGCGGATCGTGGACACCGGCGAGGACGATGGGGACGCGGAAGGTCTCCTTGGCCGTCCGGGCGATGACCAGGTTGGTGTTGTCGCGGGAGGTGACGGCGACGAGTGCGTCACTGTGCCGGGCGCCAGCCTGTTCGAGGACGCGCGGGCTGAAGCCGTTGCCGACGTGGAAGGAGCCGGGGAAGCCCGCCGGCAGCCGGCGCCGGACCGCCTCGTCATGATCGACGACGTGCACGTCGTGGTCCTCGCGTGCCAACCGGACGGCCAGAAAGGAGCCGGTCCGCCCGCATCCGGCGATGACGACCCTCATCGCACCTCTCCTTCCCGTCGGGGCGCGTGGCGCGCGCGCAGCCGCATCTTGCGGATCTCGTCGGCGGCCAGTGGCAGGACGCCCACAGCCGTGAGCAGAGCCCAGTTGCCCGCCGTGAGGGGAGCGGTGTGGAAGACGCTCTGCAGGAGCGGCACGTAGCTGATCGCGGCCATGAGCGCGATGCCGAACAGCCCGGCCGCGATGAGTCGTGGGTTGCCGAGCAGCCCGGCTGTGAAGACGCTCTCGCGCTCGGTGCGCACGGCCAGGGCGTTGAAGAACTGGCTGACCACGATGCCCGCCTGTACCAGGGTGATGGCCTCCCGGTACACGGGTTCGTCGGCGGTGAAGTCGGCGAACGGGATGCCCGAGGTGCCGACGTACCAGAAGAACACCGCGCACACGCCCAGGGCCTGGATGCCCCCGAGGAAGAGGATCCGGCGCACCACGGCCATCGAGAAGAGCCGTTCGCGGCGTGGTCGTGGCGGGCGGTCCATGACGTCCGCCTCCGGGGGTTCGGCGCCGAGCGCCAGGGCGGGCAGTACGTCCGAGCCCAGGTCGATGGCCAGTACCTGGACCGCGGTGATCGGGACGAGGGGGAAGCCGGTGAAGGTGGCGGCGAGGATCGGCACGAGTTCCCCGATGTTGTGGCTGAAGAGGTAGACGAGGAACTTGCGGATGTTCTGGTAGACGGCGCGTCCCAGGCGCACGGCCACGGCGATGGACCCGAACGAGTCGTCCAGCAGCACCATTTCGGCGGCCTCGCGGGCGACATCGGTGCCGGAGGCGCCCATGGCCACCCCGATGTCGGCGTGCTTGAGGGCAGGGGCGTCGTTCGCCCCGTCCCCGGTGACGGCGACGACCTCCCCCCGGCGCTGGAACGCGGTCACCACCCGCATCTTGTGCTCGGGGCTGACCCGGCACAGCAGCAGTTCCCCGGCGTCCGCGACCGTGCGGTCCAGCGCCGGGTCGTCCAGTTGGTCCAGCTCCGCCCCGGTCACCACGGTGGGACGCTCCGTGCGGACGATGCCGACGCGGCGGGCCACGGCTTCCGCTGTCAGCGGATGGTCTCCGGTGACCATGACGATGCGGATGCCCGCACGGTGGCAGGCCTCGACGGCGGCGCGCACCTCCTCGCGGGGCGGGTCCATCAGGCCGGCGAGCCCGAGCAGGGTCAGGTCCCGCTCGCACCGGTCGCGGTCGCCGGGCGGGCCGGGCGCCTCCCGTTCGGCGACGGCCAGGACACGCAGGCCCTGCGCCGCCATCCGGTCGGCCTCGGCGATGATACGGGCCCGGTTCGTGTCCGTGAGTGCCACGGGTGCGGCGCCGGCGTCGAGGTGGGTGCAGCGGTCCAGGACCTCCAGCGGTGCGCCCTTGACCCGTACCCGACGGCTTCCGCCCTCCTCGTGCACCGTGCTCATCAGCCTGCGGACGGAGTCGAAGGGGTGCTCGGCGGTCCGCGGCGCGGCGGATTCCTCGGCTTCCCTGTCGAGACCGGCCTTGGCGGCGGCCACCAGCAGCGCTCCTTCGGTCGTGTCGCCCAGGACGCGCCAGCGCGTGCCCTCGGCGGGCGGCAGGAGGCGCGCGTCACTGCACAGCGCGGCCGCCCGCAGCAGCTCCCGTACCGCCGCCGGGTCGCTCACCTCTCCGGAGGGCTCGTAGCCCACCCCGGTGACGGTGTGGTCCCGGCCCCGGGCCCAGATCCGCACCACGGTCATCTCGGCCTGGGTGAGCGTGCCGGTCTTGTCGGTGCACACCACCGTGGTCGACCCGAGGGCCTCGACGGCCACGAGTTTCTTGACCAGTGCCTGGTGGCGGGCCATGCGGCGGACGCCGAGGGCGAGCGAGACCGACAGCGTCGCGGGCAGTCCCTCCGGGACGAGCGCCACCATCACGCCGAGGGCGAAGACGAATGAGGAGACCGTGCCCTGCCCGGTGGGAAGCCGGACCGCGAACAGCAGCAGCCCCACCGTCAGCGCCGTCAGCGCGACCCGGCGGGCCATCCAGGCGACCTCGCGCTGCAAGGGGGTCTTCTGCCGGGGGGCTGCCGCGGTCAGCCGGAAGATGCGGCCGAACTCGGTGTGCTGCCCGGTGGCGAAGACGGCGGCCCGGGCCGTACCGGTGATCACGTCCGTGCCCATGTGCACGCAGTTGCGGGCTCGCAGTGTGTCGGCCGCCGTGTCGGCTTCGGCCGTGCGGGGCACCGGTTCGCTCTCTCCGGTGATGGCCGCGTTGTCGACCGTCAGGTCATGGGCCTCCACGAGCCGGCAGTCGGCGGGCACCGTATCCCCCGCCTCCAGCATCACCACGTCACCGGGCACCAGTTCCTGCACGGGCACCTCGCCCGGTCGTCCCTCGCGCAGCACCCGGCAACGGTGCGGAACCATCGCCTGCAGCGTCTGCGCGGTGCGTTCCGCGGAGTACTCCTGGGCGAAGCCGATCGCCGCGTTCAGCAGCACCACACAGGCGATGGCCACGGCGAGCTGCGCGGTGCCCGGCTCCCGGGGCTCCTCCAGCGCGTATGCGAGGAAGGTGACGCCCGACGCCACCATGAGCACGATCGCGAACAGATCGGTGAACTGGGCGGCCAGCTGACGCCAGGCGGGGCGGCGGCGCGCGCGGGGAAGTTCGTTGGGACCGTGCGCCGCGCGACGCTCGTGCACCGCGTCCGCTGTCAGACCGGAGGCGGAGCTGTCCAGGGCGGGCAGCACATCGGCGGCGGGAAGGCCCTGCACACCTCTTGCGCTCTCCGGCAGCGGGCGGTGTCCCTCCGGCGGCGTTCGCGAGCCGGCCGGCTGCGGTTCCGTGAGCGCGGCGCCCCGCTGCGGGGGGAGCATCCTCATGGAGGGCTGGACGGAGCTGCCGGAAGGAGGATCATTCGATGCTCACACCGGGCTGTTCGGCGGCCTGGTCCTCGGTCGCGCACCGGACGTCCAGTTCGATCTCCGGAGCCTGCGCCAGCGTGTTGGTCACGGTGCAGTGGGAGACGACCGCGCGCAGCGCTGCCAGCCGCTGCGCGTTCAGAGCGGGGACCTGTACGGCCAGTGAGAGGGCTGCCACACGTGCCGGCCGCTCCTCTGCCATGCGGTACTCGGCGCGGACGGTCAGGCCGTCCCGGGCGACGCCGTGGCGGTCGAGGAAGCGGCCCGCGTAGTGGGCGGCGCAGGAGGCGACCGCCGCCACGAAGAGCTCCACCGGCGAGGGTGCGGTGTCCTTTCCGCCGTCGGGCAGCGGCTGGTCCACGGTCAGCACGTGACCGCGAACCCGGATCTCGAAGGCGTCACCGGCGACCGGCACCACGTCGACCCTGCCGGGCGCGCCGACCGGCTGTGGATCCACCGCGGCGGCCTGGAACAGCAGCAGCCCGGCCAGCCGCCGGGCCTCCTCCGCCGTGAGCGACGCCCACAACTCCCCTTCGTCATGGGGTGTGAAAGCGGTGTCGAGGACAACGCGTCCCATCGAGGCCGGCACTCCCCGCGGGGCAAAGCGGGTGACATTGATATCGCGCCCACAGCGCGTTCTCATCTTCATCTCGGCTCCCTGTCGGCTGTTGAATCCGCCGCAACGCCGGACCTTTACCCGTGCACCTCCCGTCCGCCGGAGCGCCGCGGGGCCGAACGGCTCCGGCGCCGGGTGCCGAACGGCCTCAGGCCGCCCGTGCGCTCATGTGTCGTCCGCGGGGGCGATGCGCCGCCCGGTCAGGCGGTCGATCCCGATCGACACCCAGAGCGGGCGTCCGCCTCCGGCCCAGGGAACCGTATGCGCCCGCTCGTCGAGCCGGCGTACCGCGGCGGCGTCGCTGACGGCCCGGGCGCGACCCGTCACCAGGACGCTCCAGCCCTGGCTCATGGCGTCGTCGACGTGGTCGACCTCGAACGCCACCTCGCTCCCGACCGCGTCGGCCGGCGCGGAACCGGGCGCGGTACGGAAGACGACGGCCCCGTCGACCACGTCGTAGTTGACGGGGAACACCGCGGGACCGTGCGCCGTGTTCAGCGAGATCCGCCCGACACCGTGTGTCGAGAGCAAAGCGCGGCATTCCCGCTCACCGAGTTCCCGCAACCGGGGGTGGAGCAGCGCGTGCCCCTGCCCGGGAGGCCGCTCCCGGTCCCCGCCCTGGAGTGCGAGCAGCGTGGTCCCGAGCGCGTCGGCCAGGCGCAGCAGGGTCCCGAGGCTCGGATCGGAGGCATGGGTCTCGAGGTAGTCGAGGTAGTGCGGGGACATCCGGGCGCGGCGGGCGGTCTCGTCCAGACCGAGGCCCTGTCGTCTCCGCAGCTCTGCCAGGCGCCGGCCCACGTCGCCGGGCCCGGCGGGCCCGGACTCGCCTCGGACGGCCTCGGTGGGCTCCGCGGGACCCTGCCCGCCACCGGACTGCTGGATGTGGGCGTCCGGGCCGGGGAAGACGAGTGTGACGTCGCCGGTGTCCGCCCATCGCACGTCGTACGGCGGTGTCCCGTCCGCGTGGTGGAGGCCGATGATCTCCCCGTCGCGCCGGACGACGCCGGTGGCCGGGCTCTCGACGACCAGACGGTCGCCAAGGTGGGCGTGCATGGCCGTGCCCTCTCCGTCGACAGCTGTCTTCCTCCAGCATCACGCGGGTGCCATGCCCCTGCACCAGGGACCGAAGGTCCCTCGGATCGGGGACCTGCAGCCCCGCGTTCCGTCCGAAGGCCCCCAGCCCCCGGGCAGGTCCGGGGAGCAGGCTGATGGTGAGAAGCCATGCGTGGGACCGACGTGCCACAGCACACCAGGGTCGGTCACGGATCTTGAAGGAGGTGCGTCATGCAGCACCGCACGATCGGAGAGCTCATGACTCGTGGCGTCGTACGGGTCGGACCGGACACACCGTTCAAGAAGGTCGTCGGACTGCTGGCCGACCACGACGTGACGGCCCTGCCTGTGGTCGACGACCTCGATCAGCCGATAGGAGTGGTGTCGGAAGCCGATCTGCTCCGCACGGTGGCGGCGCGCCCGGATCCCAATGGGCTGCCGTCGGCCGTGGGCCATGCAAACGGGACCCTCCCTCCGGACGACGGCGCCACGGCAGGGGAGCTGATGACGGCTCCCGCGGTCTGCGCCCGCCCGGGCTGGACGGTCGTCGAGGCGGCGCGCCTGATGGACGGCAGAGGCGTCAAACGACTTCCCGTCATCGACGAGGCCGGCACGCTGATCGGCATCGTCAGCAGGGGCGATCTCCTGCGGGTCTTCCTGCGCCGGGACGAGGCCCTGCGCGACGAGATCACCCATGACGTCCTGAACCGGACCCTCGGTCTCGCCCCCACCGACGTCGCGGTGGATGTGCACGAGGGCCGGGTGAGCCTGAAGGGCCGCGTGGAAACCGGTCGGCTCGTTCCCGTCATCGAGCGGCTGTGCCGCGGTGTCGACGGCGTGGTGTCCGTGGAGGCGGACCTCACCGGCCCGGTCGACGGAGCGCCGTGAACCGGCCCCTCCGGCTGAGCCCGCCGGCCGGCCCGGTGGGGGGAGGCGGTGGCGGAACAAGTGACGCGGGCCGGGTGGGAGCCGATGAGGCGCGCCTGCCCGGGGCGGTCATGGCCGGACTCGCCGACGGGCCGGGCGCGGATGTGGTGATCGAAGGGGCCGGGACGCCTGGACGCTGGAGAGCTACCCGCTCAGCGGCACCCGCTCCGTACCGGGGCTGCTCGACCTCATGGGCCTCGACCTCATGGGCCTCGACCTCATGGGCTCCGGGCGGCTGAACGTCCGCCGCTGATCACCGGTACGCGCTTCCCCCGGCTTCTGCCCGGCCTCTTCGACTCGTCCGCCCGCGGTCCTGCGACCGGGGGGTCCGAAGCTGGTCGCTCTGCGCCGGGCGAAGCCGGTCGGCCACGAGCGGCCCCGCTCCCCGCACGTCGTCCCGTGGTCCTCCGGTCGGCAGGGGCCGGTCGGCCCACCCGCCGCTCCCGACATGCCCGAACGACCCCTGCCGCCGGCACCGGTGGCGCGTGAGGCTGGAAGCGGAAGCCGGAGGTGAAGCACGATGGGCACGAGCGCAGCCGTTCGACCGTCGCCCTTGTGGCGCTGGCGCCGCAGCCCGCTGCGCCGCCGTGAAGACGTCTGGGAAGCCTGGATCCTGCTGGCCGCCTGGCTCGTCGTCGCCCTGGCAGCTCCTCTGGCAGGGGTGCTGGGCGCACAGGCCACGCAGGAGCAACTTACGCAGCGCCGCGCGGAACGGCACCCCGTCACCGGGACTCTGCTCGCCGACTCGCCTCGCACGGCCGTCAACGGTGGCGTCACGGTCGACCGGGTCGTCGCACCGGTGCGCTGGACAGCGGCGGACGGCACCTCGCACACGGGCAGGGCGCAGGTGGACGCCGACCGGAAGGCCGGTGAGCGGGTCGTGGTGTGGCTGGACCAGAAGGACCGGCTGACCACCCGACCACAGAGTCCGGGCCACGCGGACATCGAGGCGGCCTTCATGGGCGCCGCGTCCTTCTTCGCCGTCACCGGCGCCGCCGCCGCCGGTTTCTACGGCGCGCACGTCGTCCTGGACCGGCGCCGCGGCCGCGCGTGGGACGCGGAGTGGGAGAGGTTCGGGTCCCCCCGGGGGCATGCCGACAGGTGAGCCCGCCGACCTGCGTCAGGTGCACGACGGGGGCAGCCAGGGGGCTCGGCAGGCAGTCGAGTGGTCGAGGGGGGAAGGAGGAGCGATGAACGGCCGTGTAGTCGTAGGAGTGGACGGGTCCCCGCGCGGTCTCGACGCCGTCGCGTACTCGGCTCACGCGGCGCGGTCCCGCCGGGCCGCGCTGCGGGTGGTGCACGCATTCGTGAGGCCGGCCCACCTGCCGCCGGGCGCCGTGTCACCCCGTCCTGTGCTGGAACAGGCCCTGGAGACGGCGAACGACTTGGTCGATGAGGGTGTGCGGCTGGCCAGGACGACCGCTGCGGAGGTCAGCGTCTCGGGGCTGGTCGTGCACGGGGAGGCACTGGCGGTGCTGGAGGCACAGTCACGGGCCGCGGATCTGGTCGTCGTGGGAAGCAGGGGCCGCGGAGGCTTCGAGGGAGTGCTGCTGGGCTCGACAGCCACCGGACTCGCCGCCCATGGCCGATGCCCTGTCGTGGTGGTACGGGAGCAGACGGAGCCGTACGGGCCGGTCCTCGTGGGTGTCGACGGGTCCCCCGCCGGCGCGGCGGCCGTCCGCTTCGCCCTGGCCGAGGCAACCCGGCTCGGCGCGCCGGTCGTGGCCCTGCACGCGTGGACGACGTGGAATGCGCCGATGCCCCCGCCGCAGGACCCCTCGCTGCCGTATGCGAACCCTCCCGGCGCGCTCGCCGCCGCCGAGGAAAGAGTGCTGACGGAGGCTCTGTCGGGCCTGGGCGAGCGCTACCCGGACGTCAAGGTGGAGCACAGAGTCGTGCACGGGCCGACCCGGCAGGCGCTGATCGAGGCGAGCCGGACCGCACGGCTCACCGTGGTCGGCTCGCGCGGCCGGGGCGGGTTCACGGGCTTGTTGCTGGGGTCGGTCAGTCAGGCCGTCCTCCATCACGCGCACAGCCCCGTCGCAGTCGTGCGCGGATGAGCGACACACCACCAGGAGGAGGCGCTCACGATGCGCACCGAAGAACTCGAAGGACGCGGGCCCCTCGTGGTCGGGGTGGACCCCGATCCGGGCAGACAGACGGCGGTGGCCTGGGCCGCCGACGAGGCGGACCGGCGTCGCGTGCCCCTGAAGCTGGTGCATGCCCAGTGGCGCGACGATCCGCGCACGGCGTCGGACGACGCGCTCAAGGCCGCGGTCGCCTTCGCCAGGGCCCGCTGTCCCGGCCTGCCCGTCGCCGCGCTGGCCGCCGAGGGCCATCCGGCCCGGATTCTGGCCGAGCAGTCGCATGGGGCCACTCAGGTGGTGATCGGGTCCCGTCACCGGGGCGCGGCGCAGGAGTTGTTCGGCTCGGCCGCGGTGGCCCTGCCGCTGACGGCCCGGGCGGCCTGCCCGGTGATCGTCCTGCGGGAGCCGGAGCACATCACGCAGGATCCGCCGTACTTCGTGGTCGGCGTCGACGGCAGCCCTCATGCTGCGGCCGCCATCGACCTCGCGTTCGAGGAGGCGTCCCTGCGCGGAGGTGCGGTGCTGCGGGCGTTGTACGTCTGGCACACCCCCCTGCTCGGCGTTCTGGACGAGGACGCGGCGCTTCGGGAGTGCCGCCGGATCCTGTCGGAGACGGTGGCCGGACGGACCGCCACCCACCCCGAGGTGGTGCTGCGTCACGAGGTGGTGAAGGGCCACCCGGTCCGGACCCTGGTCGATGCCTCCGCCCACGCCCTCGGCCTGGTGGTGGGCACGCGCGGCCACGGCGGCTTCAGCGGCATGCTGCTGGGCTCGGTCAGCCAGGGCGTCATCCATCACGCGCGGTGCCCCGTCCTCGTGGTCCCGCGGCCGCGGGAGCGATGACGGCCGTCGGGCCTCCCCATGAGGAAGGAGTGCCGCCATGACGAAGCCGGTGGTGGTGGGTGTGGACGGTTCGCCGGCGAGCATGGACGCGGTCGGGACGGCGAGCCGTGAGGCCGGGATCCGTGGAGCGGAGCTGCGTCTGGTGCATGCCGTCGGAGGGCCGTCCGCGCTCCTGCCGGCCGGTGGGCCGCCGTGGAACCCCGCCGCGGCGGGGGTGCGGGAACTGCTCGACGGAACACTGGCGGCGGCCGAGCGCCGGGCCCGCGACACGGCGCCCCGGGTGCGCATCACCCGCGACGTCGCAGTGGGAGAGCCACTGATGGTGCTCGAGATCGCCTCGCGCACGGCCTCGCTCGTGGTGGTCGGCAGCCGTGGTCTGGGCGCGTTCGGCAGCCTGCTGCTGGGCTCGACGTCCGCGCACCTCGCCGCGCACGGCCGCTGCCCGGTGTTCGTCGTGCGGGGGCGGCCGAACCCGGCGGGTCCCGTCCTGCTGGGGGTCGACGACTCGGTGGCCTCCGGGGACGCCGTCCCGTTCGCCTTCCAGGAGGCGTCGCTGCGCGGCGCGGACCTCACGGTGGTGCACGTGTGCCCCCTCGGGAGTCCGGACGGCTACGACGGTCCGGCCGATCCGCCCTTCGTCACCTATGACGAGACCCACCTGCGCAAGAAGGCCGAGCACGTCCTCGACGCGGCACTGGCCGGCCTGCGGGAGAAGTATCCGGACGTCACGGTACGGCTGAGGCCGGTGGTCGGAAGGGTGCGGCACACCCTCATCGGCATGAGTGCGGACGCCCAGCTGCTCGTCGTCGGTGCGCGAGGCCGGGGCGGCTTCACGGGCCTGCTGCTCGGCTCGGCCAGTCAGGCCGTCCTGCACCACGCGCACTGCCCCGTCACGGTGGTGCATCACCGGGGCGAGGATCCCGCGGCGACGGGAGGCCGTACAGAGGACCGCTTGTAGACAGCGACGGGAAGCCGCGCCCGCGAGCGCGTGATCGTGATGACGGTGGACATCGATTTCACGGCCTTCTTCGAGTCCACACCGAGCCCGTATCTGGTGCTGGACAGGGACTTGGTGATCCGGTATGTCAACCCGGCGTACCTGCAGGTGACCGGCCGGGTCCGGGACGAGCTGACGGGGAAGCATCTCTTCGACGCCCTGCCGCGACGCCCCGGCGCCCCCGACGACCCGCAGCGAGAGGTGCACGCTTCGCTGCGCCGGGCCCTGGACACCGGGAAACCGGACGTCATCGTGCTCCAGCGCTACGACCTGCCCGCGCCCGGCCGGCTGGGCGGGTTCGAGGAACGATGGTGGTCGAAGATCCACACTCCCCTTCCCGGACCGGACGGCACAGTGAGGTGGATCGTCCAGCGGGCCGAGGACGTCACCGCCCTGTTCCACTCGGACCGTGCGTCACAGCTCGGCGAGGAGTTCACCGAGCACGCGAAGGGCCTGGCGGCCGAGCTGTACGCGCGGACCGACGAACTGCACCGGTTGAACCGCGAACTGCTCCAGGCGCATGCCCGGGAACGGCAGGTCGCCGTCACCTTGCAGGAGGCCATGCTCTCCGCCCCCGACCTGAACCGCCACGACAACATCGCCGTGCGCTATCTGCCGGCGACCACCTCGTTGAACGTGTGCGGCGACTGGTACGACGTCGTCGACCTGCCGCCCGACCGCTACGCGGCGGCCGTGGGAGACGTCGTCGGCCACGGCCTGCCTGCCGCGGCGGTCATGGGCATGCTCCGCAGCGCGCTGAGCGCCGTCATCCGCGCCATTCCCAGCCCGGCCCAGGCGCTGGAGGTCCTCGGTCTGTACGCCCGGTCCGTGGACGGCGCCATGGCGGCGACCGCGGTCAAAGTACTCATCGACACACGCAGCAAGCTGCTCGTCTACAGCAGTGCCGGACACCCGCCACCCGTTCTGCTCCACCGGGACGGGACCTGCGAACTGCTGGACGGGGCGACCGATCCGCCCCTCGGCGCACGCGAGCACCACGTCCCCCGTCCGCAGGCCGGTCTCGCCTACACGCCGGGAGACACCCTCGTGCTCTACACCGACGGACTCGTCGAACGCCGCGACGAGGACATCGACGACGGGGTGGCACGCCTGACGAGCGTCCTGGTCAGCGAACGCGTTCTACCGCCGGACGCGCTGGCCGACGTGCTGCTGACCCGGCTCGATGTCGTCGAGGGCGCCCCTGACGACATCGCCCTGATCGTCGTCCGCCTGTAGTCCCCGGCCTCCCGAGCCGAGCCGGGGATGCACGACCCGTGGAACGCCTGGCTCACGACGCGACGAGCCGGTTCTCCACCTCGTCCACGTCGGCGATCCGCGCGACGGCCTCGGTGAGCGGGGGAATCCGCTCCCCGGGCAGGGTTCCGGTGAGCCGGACGACTCCTTGGCGGACGTGCACGGTCACCCGGGCGGGATCCACCGCGAGCTCCTCGAAGACACGGGAAACGATCTCCTCCCGGATCGCCGGGTCATCGCGTACCAACGCGCGAAGCAGCGCGTTGCGGCTCACGACACCGACGAGTCGGCCGTGCTGATCGGTGACGAAGGTCTGCCTGATCCGGCACCGAGCGGCGGCGCGGGCCGCTTCCGTCACCGTGGTCCACGGGTGGACGGTGAGCGCCGGCGCCGACATCAGCGAGAGGGCCGTACCGCCTTCCGCGACCGTGCCGTGCTGCCGTCGGCCGAACAGCTTGGCGAACAGCCCCGGCTCCTCTTCCGGCCCGGCCAGGGTCGCGGCGCGGGCGAGCAGATCGGACTCCGCGATCACGCCGACCACGCGTCGTTCGGCGTCGATCACGGGAACCGCACCGACTTCGCGCCGGGCCATCACTCTCGCCACGTCCAGGAACCCGGTGTCCTCCCTGACCGTCGGCAGATCAGCCGCAGGTCGCATGATCTGCCCGACCCGTGGTCCGGCTGTCGTCCGCGGGGGTGGCACAGCCGCCCTCGGGCCCTCGTCAGCACGGCCCGCGACGTGCCCTTCCTCGGACGCGGCCCGGGCCGCGTGCGAGGCCATCGCCCGCAGATAGCGCACCATCAGGTCCTGGCGAAACTCCTCGACGGGTTCGCCGGACCGAGACGGCATCGCTCGGCGCGCCTCCTCCGAGGCCCGGCGCGCATCCCTGGTGTCCTGGCCGCTCATGGCAACCTCCCGCCGCGCATGTGGCACCGCCCCGAGTACACGGTCTCTCCGAGGCCCCCGCGGGTGCCAGGGCCTCTCGGCCCTGGTCGTGTGTCGAACGGCCTCTGTGTGGTGACCGCGCCTTTTCCCTAGCGTGGAGGAGAGAGCGGTGGAAGCAGACCACGGCCCGGACGTCGGACCAGGAGGCCCCATGCCTGGATTCCGCGAGTTCCTCGCACGCTTCCGGCCGGCCGGCGCCCCCGGCCCGGCGGTGGCCGGGGCCGTCCCGGCCGACCGCTCCGCCGAACTGGCGGCCGAGCTGCGGCCCCCGCTGAAGATGCTGGACGAGGCCACCGCCGAGGCGACCGCGATCCGGGAAGAAGCGGTGCGCGAAGCCGCGAAGCGGCGGCACGCCGCCGCTTCGCGGGCGGAGCACATGGTGCGCGCGGCACGCGCTCGTGCCCCGCGGCTCAGGGAGGAGACCGCGGCCCGGCTCGTGCGAGCGGCCGAAGCCGAGGCCGGGGACTCCGAGGCCGCCGCACAGGCGCTGGTCCGGGAGGTCCGCGCCCGGGCACGCGCGCTGACCCCGGCTCTGGCGGACCGTCTGGTGACGCGGATGGCGGACGAACTGACCGGCCGTCCACCGGCCGAGCCGGGCGATCCGCCCCGGGAGGCGACATGGGTGCCGGATGGGCAGCCGGAGTGACCCGCGCCCGGGCGATGGCGGGCGCGCGAGCCGGCCCCGGCGCCGCACGCCGGCTGGCGGCCGCACCGAGCCTGCACAGCGGGCTGCGCGCCCTGGCCGACACCCCGTACCGTCGTGAACTCGACGTCCGGGCCGGGCTCGCCGACGCCGGGCGGGCCGTCACGGCGGCCCTGGTCTGGCAGTTGCGCGTGCTCGCCGGCTGGCAGCCCCGGCCCGGCTCGGCGGCCGTACGTCTGCTCGCCACTCGTTTCGAGATCGACAACACCCGGGACCGCCTGCGGACGATCACCGGTACGCCGCAGCCCCCACCGCTCCGCCTCGGCACACTCTCCACCGCGTGGCCCCGGCTGTCCCGGGCCGCGTCGGTCGCGGACGTGCGCGGTGTCCTCGCCACCTCCCTCTGGGGCGATCCGGGAGCGGACACGCCGCCCGCGATCCTCATCGGCATGCGGTTGTCGGCGGCGGCCCGCACCGCTGCGAACGTGCCGGTGGCCGGCGCCTGGGCGGCGGGCGAGGCCGCGACGCTGGTGGCGCGCGAGACGTTCCTCGCGGAACGCTCGCTGACGCGGCCCGCGACCGCTCATGCCACCAGGCTGCTCGGTCCGGCGGCGGTGCGTGCGACGGACTTCGGCGCCTTCCGCTCCGCGCTGCCGCCGAGGGCCCGCTGGGTGCTCGCGGAGGTGGACCGGCCGGCGGAACTGTGGCGGGCCGAGGCACGCTGGTGGACCGTCGTCGAGCGGGACGGCCTGCGCCTGCTGCGAGGGGCACGGCTGGACGAATCGCCCGTCGTGGGCGCCGTGGGGGTGCTGAGCGCCGACGCGTGGCGGGTCCGGGCCGCTCTGGGCTGCGCGGCTCACACCGGCCGCGCACGGGAGGACTTCGATGAACTCCTGGGCTGATCGCTGGATTCCGACCCGCATGCGCAGGGTGGCCGTCGTCGCGCCCCGCGCGTCGTTGCGGGACGTCCTGGTGCACATCGCCGACGCCGGCTGCGTGGAGCTGGACTGCGGCGACGCCGGCGGCCGCGACACACTCGGGCCGGCGGGTCGCCGTCTCAGATCGCTGGGCTCCACGTCCGCCGGCCCCCTCCTGTCGCCCTCCCCGCCCGACCTGGACGTCCTGTGCCGGCAGGGCCGGGCCGACCTCCTGACGGGCGAGGCACAGCTGGAGAGGTACCGGGAGGCCGCTGTGCCGCGCGGCGAGGTCGCCGCGCTCGCCGGGTGGTGTCCCGCGGCCGACGTGGAGCGGCTCAGCACCCTGCTGGCCGGGACCGGAGGCTCGGTGGTGCCGCTGCGGACACCGGGAGGGGCCGAACCGCCGACCCTGCTGTCCGACACGGGCCGGCTGCGGCGCTCCTCGGCTCCGCTCGTGCGCACCTACGGGACCGTTCCGTACGCCGATGTCGACCCCACGCTGCCCGCGGGGCTCGCGTACGTGGTCATGTTCGGCATGATGTTCGGCGACGCCGGCCACGGCCTGCTGCTGCTCGCCGGGGCGATGCTGCTGCGGTCCGGACACACCGGCCGGTGGCCGTCCTTGCGCCCGGCGTGGCCGTTCCTGGCGGCGGCGGGGCTCACGAGCGTCATGGCGGGGCTCGCCTACGGGGAGTTCTTCGGCCCCACGGGTCTGCTGCCCGTGCTGTGGCTCGACCCCATGGACCAGCCGCTGCGGCTGCTGGCCACCGCGGTGGGCTTCGGCGCAGTCCTGCTGGCGGCGGCGTACGCGGCGGGGATCGTCAACCGGTGGCGCGAGGGCGGCCCGGCCCGGGCCCTGTACGCCGCTTCCGGTCTCGCGGGCGCCACGGTCTTCCTCGGGCTCGCCCTGCTCGCGCTCGGCGTCGTCGCACGGCTGCCGGCGCTCACCGGTGCCGGTCTGGTCGTGGCTCCGGCCGGCCTCGTGCTGACCGGGGCGGGGCTGCATGCCGCGTCGGGAGGCGGCATGTCCGGCGCCTTCCAGACCGGCATCCAGTTGTTCGACGTCGTCGTCCGGATCGGCTCGAACACGGTGTCCTTCGCACGGCTGGCCGCGTTCGGGCTCACCCACGCGGCACTGGGGGCGATCGTCTGGCAGGCCACCACCGCTCTGGCCGGATCCGGGCCCGCGGCGGCGGCCGCCGCCGTTCTCGTGTTCCTGATCGGCAACGCGCTGACGTTCGCGCTGGAGGCGCTGGTCGCCGGTGTCCAGGCCCTGCGCCTGGAGTTCTACGAGCTGTTCTCCCGCGTCTTCGACGCGCAGGGCCGGCCGTTCCGTCCCTGGCACGTGCCGACGCAGCCTCGCACGGAGGTGACATCATGATCACTTGGCTGATCGCGCTGCCCGCGCTGATCGCGGCCTTCCTGGCCACCCGCCTGCTGTTGCGCCGACGCGGCAAGGCCGGTCTGCGCTCCGTCCTGGCAGCGGACGCGGTGCTCTTCGCGGGGGCCCTGGCGCTGCTGCTGGTCGCGCTCAGCTCGGGCTCGGCACAGGCGGACGCCGCGACCGCCGCCGCGGAGAGTTCCGGCTCCGGTTCGGCGGCACTCATCGGGGCCGCCATCGCCGTCGCCGGAGCCTCCATCGGAGCGGCGATCGCCGTCGCCTACACCGGCGCGGCGGCGATCGCGGCTCTCAGCGAACGCCCCGAGCTGTTCGGCCGCGCCATGGTCATCGTCGGTCTCGCCGAGGGCATCGCCATCTACGGCCTGGTCGTCGCCGTCATCCTCATCGGGAAGGCCTGACCGTGACGTGCGTGGCGGCGATCGGTGAGCGGTTGCGCGTGCTCGGGCTGGTCACGGCAGGTGTCGTCGTGCTGCCGGCCGAGGACCCGGACGCGGTGCGCACCGCTTGGCGGCGACTCCCGCCGGACACCGGGCTGGTGGTCGTCACCCCGGCCGCGGCTGAGGCGCTCGGGCCCGAACTGCTGGAGCAAGGAGATCCGCTCACCGCGGTGATGCCGCCGTGACCGGGACCACGCTGCCCGAGGGTGCCGCCGAGGCCTTGGAACCCGTGCGGGCGCAGTTGCTCGCAGCCGCCCGGGCGGAGGCCCGCGCCCTGGTGTCGGCGGCGGACGAGGAGGCGGCTGCCGTGCTGCGCGAGGGCGAGGCCCGCGTCCAGGAGATCCACGCCGCGGCACGCGGGCACGGCGAGGCCGATGCCGCGGCGGTGCGGGCAGCGACGCGGGTCCGCTCCCGCCGTGCCGCCCGCGCCCGGGAGCTGGCGGCACGCCGGGAGGCGTGGGAGGAACTGCGCCGGCAGGTCGTGCGGGACGTCGGACGGCTGCGCGACTCGGAGGACTACCCGGGTCTGCGAGACCGGCTGACGGCGTACGTGCGGGGGGTGCTGGGCCCCGAAGCGCGCGTTTCGGAGGCTGCCGACGGAGGAGTGGTCGGGGAGCGCGCGGGACGCCGCATCGACATGAGCCTGACCTCCCTGGCCGACCGGTTGCTGGAGCGCGCCGCAAGGGAGGTGGAGGAGCTGTGGGCACCGTGACGGACCCCTCCGGCGGCAACGGCCGCGTCCTCCGGGTCGCCGGACCGCTGGTGGAGGCCGAGGGGCTGGGCGGCACCGCCATGAACGATCTGGTCGCGCTGGGCGAGACGGAACTGCCGGGCGAGATCGTCGCGATCCGCGACTCGGTGATCACCGTCCAGGCGTACGAGTACACGGGCGGTCTGGCGCCCGGCATGCCGGCCCGGGCGCTGGGCAGGCCGCTGACCGCGGCCCTCGGCCCGGGCCTGCTCGGTGGGATCTTCGACGGGTTGCTGCGCCCGCTGCCCGCGGCCGGCACCTGGCTGGCACCCCGCTCCGTGGAGGAGGATTCGCCCGCTCCCCGGACGTGGGAGTTCACGCCGGTGGCCGTGCGAGGAGACCGGGTGGCCCCGGGCGACGCCGTCGGCGAGTGCCGGGAGGCCGGGCCGGTGCCTGTGCGGATCATGGCGCCGCCGGGGTGCACGGGCCGCATCGACTACATCGCGGAGGGCGGCCCGTACGCCGAGGACGCCGTGGTGGCACGGGTGGGCGGCACCGAAGTCCGCATGACGACGCGCTGGCCCGTGCGCAGGCCCCGGCCCGTGCGTGAGCGGCTGGGCACCGTGCGGCCGCTGCACACCGGCCAGCGGGTCATCGACCTGCTCTTCCCAGTGGCCCTGGGCAGCACGGTGGCCGTGCCCGGCGGCTTCGGGACCGGCAAGACCGTGCTGCTCCAGCAGATCGCCAAATGGTGCGACGCGGACGTCATCGTCTACGTCGGATGCGGCGAGCGCGGCAATGAGATGGCCGACGTCATCGCCGAGTTCACCGCGCTGACGGACCCGCGCACGGGTGGCCGGCTCGCCGACCGCACGGTGATCGTCGCCAATACGTCGAACATGCCGATGATGGCCAGGGAGGCGAGCATTCACACGGGAGTGACCGTCGCCGAGTACTTCCGGGACATGGGGCTGGACGTCGTCGTCATCGCGGACTCCACGTCCCGCTGGGCGGAGGCGCTGCGCGAGTTCGCCTCGCGCACCGGCGCGCTGCCCGCCGAGGAGGGATACCCGGCGGGCCTCGCCTCGGCGATCGCGGCGTTCTACGAGCGCGCCGGGGCGGTGACCACGCTGGGCGGACGTCAGGGCTCGGTCACGGTGATCGGCGCGGTCTCTCCGCCGGGCGGCGACATGGCGGAGCCGGTCACGGCCCACACCCAGCGCTTCGTGCGCTGCCTGTGGACCCTGGACCGGGACCTCGCCTACGCACGGCACTATCCGGCCGTGTCCTGGGCGGAGTCGTTCTCCCGCGACGCCGAGACCCTCGGTGCGCATCGGGCAGCCGCGGACGACCCGGACTGGACGGTCCGGCGGGCGCGGGTGGCGGACCTGCTGGCCGAGGCCGACCGGCTCGCGGACCTGGTCGACCTGCTCGGCATCACCGCTCTTCCGGACGGGGAGCGGGTCAGTGTGCTGGGGGGCCGGCTCGTCAGAGAAGGAGTGCTCCAGCAGAGCGCCCTGTCGGCTCGTGACGCCTACAGCGGCCCGGAGAAGACGGCCGCGCTGGCCGAGGCGGTACCGGCGGTCGTGGCCCGCTGCCGCGAACTGGCCGCCGCCGGGGTGCCGGCGTCCCGCCTCGAGGAGGTGGATTTCTCGCCTCTCCTGAGGGCCCGTGAGGAGGCCGAACCGCACGACAGGACCACGGTGGAGGGGTTGCGGGACGCGATGCTCGCCCGTCTGGGGGAGCTGACATGAACGGCATCGCCGACTGGGGTCGCGTCGAGTTCACGTCGGTGCGCGAGCTGCGGGGACCGCTCGCGGTCATCGACCAGGTGGAAGGAGTCGGCTGGGACGAGTTCGTGCTGCTCGCTGCGGACGGTGGTCCGCAACGGCAGGGGCTCGTCCTGGAGGTCGACCGGGGCACGGCCGTCGTCCAAGTGCTGCAGGACACCTCGGGCATGGACCCGGCGCGGCTGCGTGCCACCTTCACCGGCGCGCCGTTGCGTGTCCCCGTCGGGCCCGGGTGGCTGGGCCGGGTCTGCGACGGACGCGGCGAGCCGCTCGACGGAGGGCCTCCCGTCGTCGGCGCCGTCACGTCGGCCGTCGGCGGCAACCCGGTCAACCCGGTGCTGCGTGAACCACCCGCAGAGCCGGTGCTGACGGGGGTCAGCGCCGTCGATGCCCTCACCACGCTCGTCCGGGGACAGAAACTGCCCGTCTTCTCGGCGGCCGGGCTCCCCCATCTGGAGTTGGCCGCACAGATCGCCGCTCAGTCGACCGCGGGCGGGGAGCCGTTCTGTGTCGTCTTCGCCGCCATGGGCGTCACGCACGCCGACGCCGGCTTCATCCGCGACGCGCTCGAAGAGCGTTCCTCATCGGGCGAGTTGGTGCTCCTGCTCAACACGGCCGACGATCCCGTCATCGAGCGCATCCTGACGCCGCGGATCGCTCTCACCGTCGCCGAGAACCTGGCCTACACGGGCGGCCGGCACGTCCTGGTGGTGATGACGGACATGACGAGCTACGCCGAGGCGCTGCGCGAGGTCTCCGCGGCCCGTGGCGAAATCCCGGCACGGCGCGCCTACCCCGGCTACTTGTACAGCGACCTGGCCTCCCTCTATGAGCGCTGCGGCCGTGTGCGGGGTCTTCCCGGCTCGGTCACCGTCCTGCCGGTGCTCACGATGCCCGCCGGCGACATCACGCATCCGGTGCCGGACCTGACGGGCTACATCACGGAGGGACAGATCGTGCTCTCCCGGCACCTCCACGCCAGGGGTGTCTACCCTCCCGTGGACGCGTTGTCGTCCCTGTCCCGCCTGATGCGCAAGGGAGCGGGGCCCGGCCGGACCCGCGACGACCATCTCGATGTCGCCGCCCAGTTGCTCTCCGCGCTGGCCCGCGCCCGCCAGGTCAAGGAGTTGGCCGATCTGGTCGGTCAGGCGGCCCTCACCCCGACCGACCGCAGCTATCTCGCCTTCGACGAGGCGTTCGCACAGGGTCTCGTGCATCAGCGGCGGGACGAGTCGCACACCCTGGAGCAGACCCTGGAGCGGGCCTGGCAGGTCCTGCTCACGCTGCCCCGCAGCCAGCTCACGATGCTGCCCGCCGAGTTCGTGGACGCCCACCGGCCGCCGGAGAGCGGGTGATCCCATGGCCGACCTGCGCACCCCGCCCGGCCGGGCGGGCCGGATGCGGGTGTCCCGCAGTCTGGACGTGGCCCGCCGCGGCGCGGACCTCCTCGACCAGAAGCTGCGCATCCTGCGCACGGAGCACGAGAGACTCGTCCGCGCCGACCGCGCCGCCCGGGAGCGGTGGCACGCCCGACTGACCGAGGCGGAGACCTGGCTGCGCCGCGGCCTGCTGCTGGGCGGCGAGGAGGCCCTGACCGCACCGGCGGCCGGCCACCTCACCGCGTTGGAGATCGGATGGGCGTCGACCATGGGTGTGCGCCATCCCCGCACCGCGGTGTGCACGATTCCCGAGCTCTCCCCGGACACGCCGCCCGCCGAGAACAGCGCCCTGCTCCTCGCCGAAACGGCCTACGCCGACGCCGTACGCGCTGCCGCCGAGTCCGCCGCCGCTCACGAAGCGGCGCGCGCGGTCGGAGAGGAACTCCTGAAGACCCGGCAGCGGCTTCGGGCCCTGCGCCGCCAGTGGATCCCGCGCCTGGAGAGCGCCCTCGCACGCGCCGATGCCGCGCTGGAGCAGGCCGAACACGAGGACGCGGTGCGCAGGCGGTGGGCTGCGGGCTCCGCGGGGAAGACCCGTTGACACCGGGCAGCACCCGCTCAGCCGTCGGCCCGCCGAAGCGTCGCGGTCCGCCCGACATGCGCCGACGGGGCGATTGGGGTACTCCTCGAATGAGAGACCGCGCTGCCCGGCGTGCCGGCGACGACCGGACCACCCACTCGATCCGACGCGCCCACCGTCATCCCCGTCCACTCCAGCTTCGTACGAGACGGAGGCCGCCGCCATGCAACCCGTCGTCACCGTGGGCCTCGACGGCTCACCCGAGAGCCTTGCCGCAGCCCGCTGGGCCGCCGACGAGGCCGAGAAGCGCAAGCTCACCCTGCGCCTGCTGCACGCCTGGCCCCTGCTGGCGCCGGAACCGGCCCGTGTCCCCGCGGAAGTCGACCAGAACTATTGGGCGAAGCGACTCGTCCACACCGCGCGCTCAGAGCTCCAGGCCCGCCATCCGGACCTGTCCATCCTCGGGAACCTGGTGGCCGACGACGCCCAGAACGCCCTGCTCCAAGCGGCCTCCGAGTCCGAGATGACCGTCCTCGGTTCCCGAGGGCTGGAGCCCGTCGAGAGCTACTTCCTGGGCGACGTCAGTCTCCCCGTGGTGGCACGGGCCGAGCGGCCGGTCGTCCTGGTCCGCGCCGAGACCGGGGAGGACGGGGCGGCCCCGGCATCCGCGAGCCGCGTGGTGGTCGCCCTGAAACTGCACGACTCCTCCGACGACCTGCTCGACTTCGCCTTCCACACGGCCGCGGCCAGGGGCCTTCCCCTCCTGGCCGTCCACGGACGCACCGTGCCGCTCCATGCCCGGGTCCCGTGGGGTGTGGATCACGACGTCACCGAGGAGATCACACGGGACGCGCAGAAGCAGCTGAGCAAGGCGCTGCACCCCTTGCGCGAGAAGTACCCCGGGGTGGACGTGGCCGACAGCATCCGCCTGACAAGCCCCGCCAAGGCCGTCGTACAGACCGCGCGGAGCGCCGCCCTCCTGGTCGTGGGCCGACGCAAGCACCGCACCGGTCCCGGGCTGCATCTGGGCCCCGTGGCGCAGGCGGCCATTCACCACGGGCGCTGCCCCGTCGCCGTCGTTCCGCACGACTGAGAAGGCCTTCGCGGGAGGCCCGTGGTCGGGAGGCTTCGTGGCAGGGGACGGCCGGCCTTCCGTCACGCGGCATCCCGCACACCCCGCCGCCGCCGGAGGCCGTCCGGCCCCCCTCCCCGGGCCCTCCGGCCCTGGCACTCCGCGACGAGCGGCAGTGCCATGGAAGCGAGCCGAGGCCCTCCCGCGCACGTGCGGCCGGAGCCGGGCTCGGGGACCCTGGAGAGCAGGGACAGTGCCGGGAGGAGCCCCCCATGCGCTGGGAAACCATCCACAAGGACACCGCGCAGGTCGTCCCGCCCCGTCTCACCGACTACGACCGGGAGCGCTCGGCCTTCACCTGGTCGCAGGCGCGCGCCGCACTGTCCGGGCTTCCCGGTGGCGGGCTCAACATGGCGCACGAGGCCGTCGACCGGCACGTGACATCGAAAAACGCCGACAAGGTCGCGCTGTGCTGCGTCGCACGTGACGACTCCGTCTCGACGGTCACCTACGCCGAACTGGCCCGCCGCACGGCCCGTTTCGCCAACGTCCTGCGGTCGCTCGGCGTCGGCCGGGGGGACCGGGTGTTCACCCTGCTGGGCCGCTGCCCCGAGCTGTACACCACGGTGCTGGGCACCTTGAAGAACACCAGCGTCCTGTGCCCGCTCTTCTCCGCCTTCGGTCCCGACCCGGTGGAACAGCGGCTGCGTCTCGGCGACGCGCAGGTCCTCGTCACCACCGCGGCCCTCTACCGGCGCAAGGTCGCCGAGCGCCGCGCATCGGTTCCCGGGCTGAAGCACGTCCTGATCGTCGGGCCGGGCGCCGAGGAGCTGTCCGGCACCGTCTCGTTCGACGACCTGATGTCCGCCGCCCCGGACACCTTCGCCATCCCGCCGACCTCGCCCGACGACATGGCCCTGCTGCACTTCACCAGTGGCACCACCGGTACTCCCAAAGGCGCGGTCCACGTCCACGAGGCCGTTGTCGCGCACCACGCCACAGCCGCGTACGCGCTCGATCTGCACCCCGAGGACGTGTACTGGTGCACGGCCGACCCCGGCTGGGTCACCGGCATGTCGTACGGGGTCGTCGCCCCGCTCGTCCATGGCGTCACGGCGATCGTCGACGAAGGCGACTACGACGCCCGGCGCTGGTACCGGATCCTCGGCGAACAGCGGGTCACCGTCTGGTACACGGCCCCCACGGCCCTGCGCATGCTGATGCGCGCCACGCCCCGTCAGGGCCCCTACGACCTGCCGCGCTCCCACGACCTGTCGGCCCTGCGCTTCATCGCGTCCGTCGGTGAACCCCTGAACCCGGAGGGCGTGGTGTGGGGGCGGGACGTGCTGGGCCTGCCGGTGCACGACAACTGGTGGCAGACGGAGACCGGCTGCATCATGATCGCGAATTTCGCGGCCTGCGAGATCCGGCCCGGTTCGATGGGACGCCCGCTGCCCGGCGTCGAGGCGACCGTGCTGGAGCGCGGCGAGGACGGCCGGGCGCTGGTCACCGACGGCAAGGTCAGGCAGGTGCAGAGCCCCGACGTCGAGGGCGAGCTGGCGCTGCGGCCGGGCTGGCCGTCGATGTTCCGCGGCTATCTGCATGACCGCGAGCGCTACGACGCCGCGTTCGCCGACGGCTGGTACCTGACCGGTGACCTGGTCCGACGGGATGCCGACGGCTGGTTCTGGTTCGTGGGTCGCGCCGACGACGTCATCAAGTCGGCCGGGCATCTGATCGGCCCGTTCGAAGTGGAGAGCGCGCTGATGGAGCACCCCGCGGTGGCCGAGGCCGGGGTCATCGGACGGCCGGACCCGGTCGCCGGGAACGTCGTCAAGGCGTTCGTGTCGCTGCGCCCCGGAATGGCGCCGACCCCGGAGCTGGAGCGGGAACTGCTCGGTTTCGGCCGCCGCAAGCTGGGGCCCGCCGTCGCTCCGAGGGAGATCGCGTTCGACCAGAACCTGCCCAAGACCCGCAGCGGGAAGGTGATGCGCCGTCTGCTGCGTGCGCGTGAACTCGGCCTGCCCACGGGTGACTTGTCGACCTTGGAGGGATCCGCATGACAGTGGCCCGCCCCACCCGCACGCGGAAGGACCCGGGGTCCCCGAAGTCCGGCAGGAAGGCCAGGACGAAGAAGGGGGACTCGGGCGCCGGCGCTCCGTCCCGGCGTGGGGCCGCGGGGCACCGGAGGGACCTGCTGGAGGCCATGCTGCGCATCCGGCGCTTCGAGGAGAGGTGCGTCGAGCTGTACAGCACCGCGAAGATCCGTGGCTTCGTCCACCTCTACATCGGCGAGGAGGCGGTGGCCGTCGGTGTGAGCGAGGCGCTGACCGCGGACGACGCGGTCGTCTCCACTTACCGCGAACACGGTCACGCGCTGGCTCGCGGGATCACGGCCGAGTCCGTCATGGCGGAGATGTACGGCAGGACGACGGGATGCAGTGGCGGCAGAGGCGGATCGATGCACCTGTTCGACGCGAGCCGCCGCTTCTACGGCGGCAACGCCATCGTCGCCGGCGGACTCCCCCTGGCCGCCGGCCTCGCGCTCGCCGACCGGATGCGTGGTCAGGACCGTGTCACCTGCTGCTTCTTCGGGGACGGGGCCTTCGCCGAGGGCGAGTTCCACGAGACCGCGAATCTGGCGGCCCTGTGGAGGCTGCCCCTGTTGCTGGTCTGCGAGAACAACCTCTACGCCATGGGAACCGCCCTGGAACGGCACGAGGCGCAGACGGATCTGGCCATGCGCGCCGCCTCGTACGGCATGGTCGCCTGGGCCGTGGACGGCATGGACGTCGAAGCCGTCGAACATGCCGCCAGGCGGGCCGTCGAGGGCATCCGCGGCGGCACCGGGCCGCACTTCCTCGAGCTGCGCACGTACCGTTTCCGCGCCCACTCGATGTACGACCCGGACCGGTACCGCCACAAGGCGGAGATCGGACGCTGGAAGGAACGTGACCCGGTCGGCCTGCTCACCGACCGCATGCGCGAGAACGGTGAGCTGGGCGACAAGGAGAGGGCCCGGATCGAGCAGCGCGTCGCCGACGAGATCGACCATGCCGTCGAAGCTGCGGAAGAGGGGCCCGAGGAGCCGGTCGGGCACCTGCTCCACCACGTCACCAGTTCCTCCTCCCGGGCGGTGAGTTGACGGTGGGCACCGACGGAACGCAAGAGGCGAAGACGACCTACCGGGAAGCGATGCGCGAGGCGCTCAGGGAGGCCCTGCGCGCCGACGACCGGGTCTTCCTCATGGGCGAGGACGTGGGCCGCTACGGAGGATGCTTCGGCGTCAGCCTCGGTCTGCTGGAGGAGTTCGGCCCCGACCGCGTCCGCGACACCCCGCTGTCGGAGTCCGCGTTCGTCGGCGCCGGCATCGGAGCGGCCCTGGCCGGGATGCGGCCGATCGTCGAGATCATGACCGTCAACTTCAGCCTCCTGGCCCTCGACCAGATCCTCAACAACGCCGCCACCCTGCTGCACATGTCGGGCGGCCAGCTGTCCGTGCCGCTGGTCATCCGCATGACCACGGGCGCCGGACGGCAGCTCGCCGCCCAGCACTCGCACAGCCTGGAAGGCTGGTACGCGCACATCCCCGGCCTCCGAGTCCTGGCCCCCGCCACGCTGGAGGACGCGCGGCACATGCTGGCTCCCGCGCTCGCCGACCCCGACCCCGTCCTGATCTTCGAGCACGGAAGCCTCTACAACGTCTCCGGCGAACTCCTCCCGCCGACCGTCACCGTGGACCTCGACCACGCCGTGATCCGCCGCCCGGGCACCGACATCTCCCTGATCACGTACGGTGGTTCGCTGCCCAAAGCCCTCGCGGCGGCGGATGAACTGGCCGCCGAGGGCGTCGACGCCGAGGTGATCGACCTGCGCACACTGCGTCCCCTGGACGGCGCGGCCGTCACCGCTTCGGTGGCCCGCACGCATCGCGCGGTGGTCGTCGACGAGGCGTGGCGGACGGGAAGTCTCGCCGCCGAGGTGTCCGCGCGCATCGCCGAAGAGGCCTTCTACGACCTGGACGCGCCCGTCGAGCGGGTGTGCAGCGCGGAGGTGCCCATCCCGTACGCCCGGCGACTGGAGGAGGCCGCCCTGCCGCAGGTCGCCGGCATCGTCGCGGCCGCCCACCGGGCGGTGGGCTGACCATGGCCGAGTTCACCATGCCGTCCCTCGGCGCGGACATGGACGAAGGAACGCTCCTGGAGTGGCTGGTGGCCACGGGCGACCTCGTCCGCAAGGGAGAGCCGGTCGCGGTCGTAGAAACCGCCAAGTCGACGATCGAGGTGGAATGCTTCGAGACCGGGACCCTGACGGAGCTGCTCGTCGAGCCCGGCACGACGGTGCCGGTGGGCACGCCGCTCGCGCTGATCGGGCCGGCCGAGGACGGACCACCCGCCCGTCCCGCACCGGAGAAGGCCCCCTCTCCCGACGCCCGCGAGCCCGCCGTGCCCGCGGAAGCAGCCGAGGTTCCCGCCCGCGCCCCCTCCCCACCACCCGAGCCGGTGCCGGTTCCGGCAGCCCCCGCCGCCCGGCCGCCCGGCCACATCGAGACCGGCCCGCTGGTCCGGCACCTCGCCGAGCGCAGCGGCGTCGACCTGGAGGGCCTGCACGGCTCCGGGCCGGGCGGACGCGTCACACGCACCGACATCGAACACGCGGCAGCGGCCCGAGCCGGTACCGGGCCACCGCGTGTGCGGGCGACTCCGCTCGCCCGGCGGCTCGGCGCCGAACTGGGCGTGGACCTCGCCGGGGTGAAAGGGACGGGCCGGCATGGGGCCGTCCGCGCCTCGGACGTCCGCCGGGCGGCACCCGGCCCGTCCGCCCCGTCCCCGGACCACCCCGCGCCTGCGGCTGCCGCTGTGCCGCCCTCTCCGGCACGCCCTTCCGTCACACGCCCGTCCGAGGAACGGCCGACGGGCATGCGTCAGGCGATCGCCGGTCTGATGAGCCGCGCCAACCGGGACATCCCCCACTACTACCTTTCCACCACCGTGGACATGGCAGCCGCCATGGACTGGTTGCACGAGCACAACCGGCGCAGCCCCGTCGGGGAACGGCTGCTTCCCGCGGCCCTGCTGCTCAAGGCGGCGGCACTGGCGGCCCGGGAAGTCCCCGAACTCAACGGCTTCTGGACCGACGACCACTTCACGGCCGGTGACGGCGTCCATCTCGGTGTGGCCGTCTCCCTGCGGGGCGGCGGGCTCGTCGCGCCCGCCCTCCACGACGCCGACGCTCTGGCCCTCCCTGGGCTGATGGCCGGCCTGAAGGACCTGGTCACCCGGGCCCGCACGGGCAGGCTGCGCGGCTCCGAGGTCTCCGACGCCACGCTCACGGTCACCAACCTCGGCGATCAGGGCGTGGAGACGGTCTTCGGCGTGATCCACCCGCCGCAGGTGGCCCTGGTCGGCTTCGGACGCGTGGCCGACCGGCCGTGCGCCGTCGACGGCCTGCTGGGGGTGCGGCCCGTGGTCACGACGACCCTCGCGGCCGACCACCGGGCAACGGACGGTGCCGTCGGTGCCCGCTTCCTCACCGTGGTAACCCGCCTTCTGCAGAACCCGGAGCAGCTGTGAACCGAACCGAAGCACTGGAGATGGTCAAGGAATCGATCAGCGAGGTCGTCCCCGACGCCGACGTCGACGCGCTGGGGCCCGACGACGCGTTCAGGGACGCTCTGGAGATGGACTCACTGGACTTCCTGAGTTTCGTCGAGGTGCTCAGCGAACGCTCCGGCGTGCGCATCGAGGACGAGGACGCGCCCCGGCTGTCCACCCTCACCGGCAGCGCCGGCTTCCTGGTCACCCGTACGCAGTGACGCACGACCCGGGGATGCGCTCCCACTCCCGGTCCGGACGACGGGTGACGGCTACCGTGTCCCGTCGGCCATGCCGAGCACCCTTCGGGTCTCGGCGGCGATCTGCTGTGTCTCGCCGGTGGCGACCACGAGGACCGGGACGCCTCCCGCCGCCTGATCGACGCGTCGGAGGCCTTCTCGCATCAGATCTTCCAGTTCGGGGACGAGCAGCCCGCCGCGTACCCCGAGAACGGTCAGGGCCGAGCAGATCTCCTCGCGCACCTCGGGTTGGTCCTCGCCGATCTCCCCGGTGAAGACCAGGGCGTCCAGCCGGTCCAGCGAGGCGGCCATCGAGGCGATGCCCCTACGGCAGCTGAGGGTGAACGTCGCCAGCGCCAGCCCGGCCGCGGCGTCGCCCCCGGCGCGGGCGCGCACCAGGTCCCGGGTGTCTCCCGAGGTACCGGAGAGGCCCAGCAGACCGGAATGCCGGTGCAGTGCGTCGTCCAGTTCGTCCGTGCTCAGACCGTGCCGCCGCTGCAGCCACAGCAGCGCGCCGGGGTCGAGACTGCCGCTGCGCCGGCTCATGACCAGGCCTTCCAGCGGAGTGAGGCCCATGGTGGTGTCCACACTGCGTCCGTTCCGGACCGCGCAGGCCGAGCAGCCGCCCCCCAGGTGCACGAGCACGACCTGGAGTTCGCCGACGGGGCGCCCCAGGGCCTGCGCCGTCCTCCGCAGCGCCCATGCGTAGGAAAGCCCGTGGAAGCCGTACCGGCGCAGCCCGTATACGGCTCGCCACCGCTCCGGCACCGCGTACGTGCGCGCCGGTGCCGGCAGATCCTTGTGGAAGACGGTGTCGAAGCAGGCGACATGAGGAACGTCGGGCAGGAGTTCTCGTGCGGCATCGACCATGCGCAGGGCCGGGGTCACGTGCAGCGGCGCGAGATCGGCGACGTCCGCCAGCAGAGCCCGTACGTGCGCGTCGATCGGCGTGTGTCCGGTCAGCCGGGGACCGCTGTGGACGATGCGGTGACCGACCGCCGCGGGGGCGGGCACCTCACGGAGGAGGTTCCGCAGGTCCGCCGCCGCGGCGGGCCCCGGAGGCTGTGAGGCGTGTCGATCCGCCACCTGTTCACCGTCCGCCGCGAACAGAGCCATGTGAAGGCTCGAAGAGCCCGCGTCGAGGACCAGTACGTGACCGTCTCGACTCCCGAGAGAGTGGCCGGCACTCATCACACACCTCCGGTGCACCTGCGTCCCTGTGCTCTTCCTGTCGACGGGGCCCTCACCCGTCCCGGTGCGCGGGTCCTGCTCCGTCACCTTCCGAAAGCCCGGCAGCCCGCACGCGTTGCTCCTCGCGAGCAGAGCCGACGTCCTGTTCCAGGAGTGTTCGGCTCACGGCTGTCGCGAGGTTGTCCAAGGCCCTCTTCTGCAGCTCCGCGCCGCGCCGCAGCACCGGGCTCCGGTTCCCGGCATCGCCCTCCCACGTGTGGAGCGCCTGCGCCACGCGCCCCCAGTCCGGATTCCGGTGCCCGCGCACGTCGTCCGCCGCCTGTGCGGTGTCCGCCTCCAGGGCGTCGGCGAACCGCTCCGCCTCGGGGACGACACGACTGTCGGCTCGCGGGACATGGCTCTCCATGAGCATCGCCGCCCGGTCGAACCGCTTGAGCGCCTCCTGCGCGTCCTCCGCCTCGCGCGACGTCAGCCCCCTGGGGCGGACCGGTTCCTGCCGCGCCTGGTCGTAGGCGTCCTGCCAGGCGGCACGTGCCTCCCTGCTCGCCAGGAGGGTCCTGCGCATGTCGGCTCGATGCTCCCGGGTCGGTTCGGCGTAGCTGCGGAGCACTGCCGCCGCGTAGCGGCCGTCGGCGGCGAGCCAGTCCGCCAGCCGATCCGGCAGCCGCGGGGTCTCCCATGCGGGGAACACCACGTACGCCAGCATGGCGAGGACCCCGCCCAGCAGGGTGAGCACCACCCGCTCCGGAACCGTCTGCTCCCATGCCTGGCCACCCATGCCGAGCAGGAAGACGACGTACGCGGCGGTGAAGCTCTGGGAGTAGGCGTAGCCGGTACGGAGCAGTGTGTACGACAGGGCCGCCGAGACCACCGCCAGCGCGCCGAACACCTGGGCGTCCGGGCCCAGGGCCCGCACCATCCCGGTGGCGAGCGCGACCCCCGCCAGGGTCCCGGCGAGACGGCCCACCGCACGCGCGTACGTCCGGTGGAAGTCCGGCCGCATCACCATCACCGAGGCGATGGGCGCCCAGTAGCTGTGGCCCACGGGCAGCCGGGAAGCGATGAGATAGCCGAGCGTGGCCACCGCCGCCAGGCGGACGGCGTGCCGGAACACGGGCGAATCCCGGCGGAGTTCACGGCGGACCGCCCCGACGACGACCGGGAGCAGCCGGAACAGGGTCGGGCGCACCCGGAACTGGGCACGCGCGGGGTCGGGCGGTGTGGGCGCCTTGTCGCGCGCGCCGCCGCTCCCGGCGATCTCCAGCGTCTCGGTGATCAGTTCCACGAGCCGTTCGGCGGCGTCCCGGGCGGGCCCCTCCAGCACCTCGTGTTCGTCGTCGACGCGCAGGGCGTCCGCGCTCCCGGGCGGCACCTCGGCGGGAGTTCCGCGACGGATCGAACGGGCGGCCGCGTCGAGGACGTCGGCGGCCGCGCCGAGCAACTCCCGTGCGCGGTCCCGCCCGGATCCCTCCGCCGGGGCGCCGACGTCCGGGTCGGCGAGTGCGGCGACGACCGGCACCATGCGCTCGGCGAGGCCCCGGGGGCCGTGGAGGACGGGAGGCCGGGTGCGGGCCTGTGACGGCGTCACGGCGGCCGCGTCCCGGGCCGTCATCAGCGGCTCCGGGTCGAACGGCGCGGTCGGGTCGTGCCGCAGCCGGCGGGCGTAGTCGGCCACGGCGGCCAGCGCGTCGGCCAGCGCGTCACGATGCGCCCCCCAGCGGCGAATCGGGAACAGCAGGATCAGCACGGCCTGCACCACGCCTCCGAGCGCGATGACCCCGGCGTGTTCCAGGGCTCGTCCGACGCTGGTGGGCAGAGTGACGGTCACCAGCATGCTGCCGACCGTCGTCGCGGCGACGATCCCGGCGGTCGATCCGAGGGCCCACGCCATCCCCGCGGCGAAGGCCCATACGGCGAGCAGCGGGAGGAACGTCACGAGTCGCCCCGCCGCCAGGTAGCCCACGAAGGTGCTGAGCGCCAGACCCGCGCCCGCACCGAGCGCGATCACCTTGCGCGGACGCCAGGTGCGCTGGAAGGTGGCAGCACCCGCCGAGTAGGCACCGAGGGCGGCGGACGCGGCGTACGCAGGGGAGACCAGCCACAGCGTCGGCCCGACGACGATCGCCACCCCGGCAGCCGTACGCAGCGCGAGCAGGGGCTCCAGCCGCGCCTCCTCGATCGTGAGCCCGGATCGCACGATCTCCCGGAAGATCCGCAGCCACTTCACGGTGTGAGCCTGGTCGAGAGGCCCTGCCCGGTCGCGACGGGCCGGTCGCGGTGTGGCCGCCGGGCGAGGAAGCCTCCCGCAGGGCCCGAGGACTGCGCCTCGGTGCGTACGCGGCACATCAGCATGCGGCCTCACCGGTCCCAGGTTTCCTCGCACGCGTGTCCGGCGGGGTCGTCGCCTCCGGGCCGGCCGGCAGGCGAGGGCCGTGATCCGTCCTGCCGGGCCGAACTCCGGTGACCGCCGCCGGTTCCGGCCCCTGCCGGAACCAGGGTGACTGCCACCCGCCACCCGGACTGCTCCGGGGAGACTGACGGGCGACGGCCCCTGGGTTCCTATCGCTTGCTGCCGTTCCCGTGTCCGTCGGGGTGCAGGACCACCTTGGTCCAGCCCTCGTCGCGGGCATCGAAGTGCTCGTAGCCGGTGGGGGCTTCGTCCAGGCCGAGTTCGTGGGAGACGACGAAGCTCGGCTTCGCCTTCCCACCGGCGATCAGGTCCCGCAGCGCCCGGTTGTACCTCTTCACCGGGGCCTGGCCGGTGCCCATGCGCTGGCCCTTGAACCACATCATGCCGAAGTCGATCGGCACCTTGCCCTGCGCCTCCAGCTCGCTCTGGGCCTCCGCGCCGCCGGGATCCTCGGGCAGGAACACGCCCACCACGCCGAGGTGGCCCGTGAACCTGACCGAGTCGATGAGTCCGTTGAGCGTGAGGCTGGCGTCCTCGTGACCCTCGGGGTCGTGTGCCTGGTAGCCGACGCATTCACAGCCGTTGTCGGCGCCCAGACCGAGGGTGGCCTCCTTGACGACCTCCGCCGGGTCCTGCTCGGCGGTGTTGATCGGGATGGCCCCGATCTCCTCCGCCTTGCGCAGCCGGTCGGGCTGGTGGTCGGCCACCCAGACGCGGCCGGCGCCCTTGAGGATGGCGGAGTAGGCCGCCATCAGCCCGACCGGACCGGCCCCGTAGACGATGGTCTGGTCGCCCGGCTTGACGTCGGCCATCTCGGTGGCGTGGTAACCGGTGGGGAAGATGTCGGCGAGCATCACGTAGTCGGTCTGCCGCTCGGCGGCGTCCTCGCCCAGGCGCAGCGCGTTGAAGTCTCCGTAGGGCACACGCAGCAGCTCTGCCTGGCCGCCCTGGTAGGGGCCCATGTCGGCGAAGCCGTAGGCGGCTCCGGCGAGGGCCGGTTCCGGCTGCATGGTCAGGCAGTAGTTGGTCAGCCCTCGCTCGCACTGCTTGCAGAAGCCGCAGGCGATGTTGAAGGGCAGCACCACGTACTCGCCGACCTGGACCTTGCGCACGGCCGGGCCGACCTCCACGACCTGGCCCATGTTCTCGTGTCCCAGCGTGCGGCCGGACTCGAACGAGGTGCGGCCCTCGTACATGTGCAGGTCGGAACCACAGATGTTGGTGGTGGTGATCTTGACGATGATGTCGCAGGGGTGCTCGATCTTCGCGTCCGGTACGTCCTTCACCGCGACCGTTCGCGGGCCTTCGTATACCGCTGCTTTCATGATGGCAACCTCTCGGTGTCGCGGCATGACCGCACCATGGCGGTGCTGGAGACGGCGCGAAGAGCCTCGCTCCCGGGAGTTGAAGGCGTGGGAGTCGGTGGGACGCGGTCCGTGGCTCCGGCATGCCGCTGCGGGGCGTTCACCCGGATCGGGTGCAACGGCGCCGTCGGCGGCTTGCGACACTGAGCGCCGGTGCCCCGGCGGCGTGCCGACCGGGTCCCCGTCGGCCCCGGTGCGAAACGAGCACGCACGCATCGATCAGCGAAATCTTCCCTCCGGGAACCACCGTCTACCGCCGTATCTCCGGCTCGGACCCCGGCTGGTCGTCCTGGTCGTCCTGGTCGTCCTGGAGCCTCTGGCGGCGTTCCTGTTCACGCTTGGAATAGGCGGCTGCCCGGATCGCCTCGTCACTCTCCAAGCCCGATCCCAGCGCGCCACCCACGGTGGCGACCGAAGCGACGAACCAGGCCAGCGTCCAGTACTCCTCGGCGTGCAGTGGAGTTCGTGTCACGGCGGTGAAAGCTTTGTCGTTGAGGATGAACAGCGCCCACACCCAGTTGATGACCAGCAGACCCACGTAGCAGACGATCACGCCGATACCGACGGTGACGACCGTCGAGGCGTTGTACAGCCGCGCCCTCTGCCTCGCCTCCGGCGAGCTTCCTTCGGATCGATGCCACAGCTCCGCGTCGATGATCAGCCAGCCGATCATGATCGCGACGGATCCGACCGTGGCGATCACGAGGCGTGGCGTGCTGAGGGACGCGGCCAGGGTCCAGACGGTGGAGTTCACGGTGGCGACCGCTCCCGTGGCGAGCGCGGCCGCCAGGGCTTTCGACAAGCCGGGCACCAACCGCCACGGGCGGTTGGCGCGGACCATGCCGGCGAGCACCCGCAGGTAACCGCGCGGCCCGCCGACGACGTACCGGAGATCCTCGGTCTCCTTCTCACCGGTGCGGCCCGGGTCAACAGGCGCGAGACGTTCGGCGGAGGATCCCGGAAGCGGCTGGCTTCCCGGAGGTCCTTCATCCCCGTTGACTCGCGGACCCGCCAAGCCGAGCACGGCTTCTTCGACGGCCCGCCGGGCCCTCGTCTGCAGCCGCACTCCTCCCAGTGAGGGCAGAGAGAGCAGCGCCAAGCCCTGCTCGTGATTCAGGTTCACAGCGAGCTTGCGCCCATCTGAGTGCAGCGGAAGGTCGGTGAGGGCCACGACGATGTCCCAATTCTCCGCACGACCGCGGTTCTTGATCCTGCGCATCAAGGTGGGCGGGTCCTCCGTCCCCGAGGTGAAGGGCTCACTGACCACCTCGACGTCGAATCGCCGCCCCTGGCCCGACTTGTCGGCGAGCCGATCAGAAAGTGTCCGGGCCATGCGCCGCGCGATCTCCGTCGGCGTGTCCGGATCCGCCAGGAGAGCCACGACCGTAACGCCCTGAGACGACACCTGCATGATCGGACCTTCCTCGTCGGCTGCCCCGTCGGTCCCGAGTGCCCACGGACGTCGCCGCGGTAACGTCCACGCCATCTGACACACCGGCCTCCGCGCGGACGCATGGGCCTGGCAGGGCGAGAGAGGGAGGCCGATTGGCCCCGGCATGCGCATGCGTTCGCGCGCCCCCATCGGCCAGGCTGACGGGGAAGCCCAGGGGCCGGCAGACACCCGGCCCCGCAGCCGGAGGTTGCCGTCATGACTGTGATGTCCATCGCCAGATTCGAGAGGTTCTTTCGCGCGGCCGCAGGACTGGACGTCGACAAGAACGATCTCAAGCGCTACAGCGACTTCGTGGACGACAAGCTCTACGATCTGCTGACCGTCGCCCAGGCCACGGCCAAGGCCAACGGGCGCGACATCATCCGGACCAGTGACCTGCCGATCACGAAAGGCCTGCAGGAGAGCATTCACCGCTTCCGGAAGCTCGACCAGGAGGTGGAACTCAAGCCGATCCTGGAACAGCTCGCCACCCATCCCGCCCTGGACCGCACGCCCGACGAGGAGACCGAGGCGGCCTATCCGGAGATCATCGGCGGACTCAGCCTGGCCCTTGCCCACAGCTTCAAGATCCTCCACCCGGACCTGAAGAACCCCCAGACCCAGCACTGGGACGAGGCTCGAGCCGTCTTCGACCTCCTGCTGTGACCCGAAAGCACGGACAGGAACGTGTCCGTGGGGCCCGGTGAGCGGCTGCTGGATGAACGGGCCTACCGCACCGACTCCCTCCGAGTGGAGGAAACCCCCACCGGAGGGCCGAACATGGGCTGCCCCGTTGCCGGGGAGCCGAGCGGCTGGGCGATGCGAGTGAGCAATTCGGCCTGGAGCGCTTCACCGACCACATCATCCGGGCGTCACCGACCACATCATCCGGTCGACCGCGGCAGGCTCAGTCCGCGAGGTCGGCCTTTCCGAACAGGACCGCGTAACTCGACGGGAGTTGGCTGATGATCTGGTTCAGTTCTCCGCCCGTCACGGCGTCGGCGACGGTGGTCAGGACCGCGCTGGCGTCCCACTGCGCCGTACGCGGCCGGGCACCCGTGCGCTCGGCGACCCGGCGGTAGAACTCCTCGATCCCGAAGCTCCGCGTCTGCTGGGGCGTTACCTGGTGGAGAACCTGTCTCAGCGGGCCGGGCAGCTGGGATGCGAGGTCCTTGACCTCTCCCGGGGTGATCCGCTGGGCCAGTACTTCCAGCACGGCGTTGGTGACGTCCGCGGCTTCGCCCTGGTCCTTGTACTCGCCTCGCTCGCGTACGTGGGCGAGGAATCCGTCGTACTTCATCGCTGCCTCCTTCTGCCCCGGCCACCGCCCCGGTGGAGGTCCTGCCATGCCTCGCGGTTCCGGACGGGGGTCCGGAACCGCGGTGTTCGCGTCTCAGCCGCTGCCGCCGGCGCTTTCACTCGTCTCGCTGATCTCGACGTGGCGGGGCTTTGCGACCTCGGCCTTGGGGACGGTGATGGTGAGCACCCCGTCCGACATCTGCGCACTGATCTTCTCGGTGTCGACCTCTCCGGGCAGCCGCAGCCGGTACTCGAAGGCTCCCGTGCGGCGGGTGCTCCGTCGCAGGACACCCTTGCGTTCCTTCTCCTTGATCTCTCCGGTGACCACCAGCTCCTGGCCGTTCGCCTCGACGTCGATGTCCTTGCTCTTGACGCCGGGGAGTTCGATCTCGATGCGGAAGCTGTCGTCGGACTCCGTGACGTCCGCCAGGGGTGTCCACACCACTGCGGGCGCCGCACCTCCCACCGTGGATTCGATCAGTCCGCTCATCTCGCTGAGCAGCTGGTCGAACTCCGTCAGCGGATTGCGTGCCCAGCCGAGCGGCCTGGCCTGCACTGCGGCACCCCGTTGGTGCCGGACCGGCGTAGTCATTCCCATCGCCTCCTTCTCCTTCTCGTGATCTCGTCTCTCTTCGGGGTCATCCGAGCCAAGCGGACTCCTTCGGACGGGTACGCGGGGAGGTGTCGGTGCCGCCGGGCGCGGCCGAGTGGCCCAGGTAGCGGTGCACGAAGTGGATGCTCATCGCGCCTTCGCCGACCGCGGAGGCCACGCGTTTCACCGAGCCGCTGCGCACGTCGCCGGCGGCGAACACGCCGGGCAGGCTGGTCTCCAGCGTCAGGCAGTCGCGGCCCTGGCTCTGCCACAGTCCGGGCGCGGAACAGGCCTGTGCCTCCGCCCCGGTGAGCACGAAGCCGCGCGCGTCGAGGGCGAGCGCGTCGGACAGCCACTCGGTGTGCGGCTCGGCGCCGGTGAAGACGAACAGGGCCCGCACCTCGAGCTGCCGGTGCTCCCCCGTACGGTGGTCGACCACGGTGACCGCCTCCAGCACCTTGTCGCCGAGTGCCTCGGTCACCTCGGTGTACAGCAGCACGCGCACCCGCGGGTGGCGCTCGATCTGATCGATCAGGTAGCGGGACATGTGTGCCTCGAGGCTCGGCCCGCGGACGAGCAGATACACCTGCGGTGCGTACCCGGCCAGGAAGAGGACGGCCTGACCCGCCGAGTTGCCGCCGCCGATGACGGCCACCGGGTCGGTGCGGCACTTCTGGGCCTCGTAGACGGTCGCCGAGTAGTGGACGCTCGTTCCCTCCAGACGTTCGATGCCGGGCGCGTGGAGGCGGCGGTAGCGGGCGCCGGTGGCCAGGACGACGGCGCGGGCGGTGATCTCGCTGCCGTCGGCGAACCCGACGGCGTAGTGGCCGTCCCGCGGTTCGAGGCGGGTCGCCTCCGCCGGGACGCTGATCCGGGCGCCGAACTTCTCCGCCTGGAGCACCGCGCGGTCGGTCAGTTCGGCGCCGGAGATGCCGGAGGGGAAACCGAGCAGATTCTCGATCCGGGACGACGTCCCGGCCTGGCCGCCGGTGGCCAGCACCTCGACCAGGGTCGTGCCGAGACCCTCCGAGGCGGCGTTCACCGCGGCGGCGAGGCCGGCGGGTCCGGAGCCGACGATGAGGAGATCGCCGTGGTGGTTGCCCGCAGGCAACGAGGGCAGGCCGATGAGCCGGGCCAGTTCCGCGTTGCTGGGGTTGCGCAAGAGCGTGGTGTCCCGCCAGATGACGATCGGTGTCTCTTCCGGGCCTACGCCGAAGCGGCGCAGCAGCTCCTCGGCCTCCTCGTCGGTCTCCAGGTCGATCCAGCGGTACGGCAGCCGGTTGCGGGCGGCGAACTCGCGCAGCCGCCGGGTGTCGGGCGAATAGCGCGAGCCGACGATGCGGAAACCGGCGCCCTGCCCGACGAGCAGGGCACGGCGGCCGAGGCAGGCGCGCAGCACCAGATCACCGAGGACGGAATCCCGGGTCACCAGGTCACGCAGCTGGTCCATGGACAGGACGAGGACCTCACCGGGGTCCCTGACCGTGGCGGTGTAGAAGGCCACCTGCCCGTTCAGGAGGCCGAGTTCGCCGATGAAGCGGCCGGGGCCGTGCACCCGCAGCAGACGTTCGTCGGGCGTGCCGTAGTCCTCGACGATGGCGACCGAGCCGCTGAGGACGACGTAGAACGTCTCGCACCGCTCCCCCTCCCGGATCAGCACCTCGCCGGCGTCGACCTCGCGCCGCCGGCCATGCTGCGCCAGGCGGTCCATCTGGTCCTCGGGCAGGCGGGGATAGGCGCCGTAGATGTCGGCGGTCTCGAAGGGGACGCTCTCCTCCGTCTCGTCCGGCACCTGCGCCGCGCTCGGCCGCGTCTCGTCGCCGGGCATCACACGAACGCCTCGTGGACGAAGCACCACCGCCAGTTCTCACCGGGCTCGAACGACGCCGCGATCGGATGGCCGTCGGCGGCGGCGTGACGGCGCGCGTGCCGGTTCGGCGAGGAGTCGCAGCAGCCGACGTGGCCGCAGGTCAGGCAGAGCCGCAGGTGGACCCACGGGGAGCCGAGCTGCAGACACTCCTGACACCCTTCGGGGGTCAGTGGCTGGACCGGCCGGACGAGCGCCAGGTGGGGGTCGGTGCGTACGGTCATGGCTGTTCACCCTTTCCCGGCCGGTTCGCGGCCGGCGATCGACTGTTCCACCCACCGCCGCAGGGCAGGGGCGGGTGCGGCACCCGCCTGCCGGGCGATGGTCTGCCCCTTGTCGAGGACCAGCAGCGTCGGTACCGCCTGGACCTCGAACCGCTGCGCCAGGCGCGGGTTCTTGTCGATGTCGACCTTGACCAGCTTGACCTTTCCGGCGAGATCGGTGGCGACCTTCTCCAGCTCGGGGCTCACCATGCGGCAGGGGCCGCACCAGGTGGCCCACAGGTCGACGACGACGGGCACGGTGGCCTGCTCGACGACCTCGGTGAAGTCGTCGTCGCCCGCCTCGGCCATCCAGGGCAGAGGCTGCTTGCAGTTGGCGCACCGGGGGCGGCCCTCGGCTGCCACGGGCACCCGGTTGGTGCGCCCGCAGTGCGGGCAGGTGACGTTGGTGGCTTGCACGGTACTCATGCCGCCTTCGCTCCCTTCACGTCCTCGGGCTCCTCATAGGTGACGACCAGCTCTCCGTGCTGGGCGTCGACACGGACCGTCGCGCCGTCCTGGACGTCGCCGCGCAGGAGGGCGCGTCCGACCAGCGTCTCGACCTCGTGGGAGATGTAACGCCGCAGCGGCCGGGCCCCGTACACCGGGTCGTAACCTTGGTGGGCGATCAACTCCCGGGCCGACTCGGTGAGTTCGACGGCGATGCGGCGCTCGGCGAGGCGGCGGCGCAGTTCGTCGAACTGCAGCTCCACGATCCGCTCGATCTGCCGCTCACCGAGCGGCTTGAACAGCACGATGTCGTCGACGCGGTTGAGGAACTCCGGGCGGAAGTGCCCGCGCAGCTCGCCCATCACCAGGGCGCGGGCGTCCGGCTTGATCTCGCCCTCGGCGGTGACGCCGTCGAGGAGGTGCTCGGAGCCGATGTTGGACGTCATGATGATCACGGTGTTGCGGAAGTCGACGGTGCGGCCCTGGGCGTCGGTGATGCGGCCGTCGTCGAGGATCTGCAACAGGGTGTTGAAGACGTCGGTGTGCGCCTTCTCGATCTCGTCGAACAGGACGACCGAGTACGGCTTGCGGCGCACGGCCTCGGTGAGCTGGCCGCCTTCCTCGTAGCCGACGTATCCGGGCGGGGCGCCCATCAGCCGGCTGACGGTGTGCCGCTCCTGGTACTCGCTCATGTCGAGGCGGACCATGTTCTCCTCGGAGTCGAACAGGGCCGCCGCGAGGGTCTTGGCCAGCTCGGTCTTCCCGACGCCGGTCGGGCCGAGGAAGATGAACGAGCCGATGGGGCGGCGCGGATCCCGGATGCCGGAGCGAGCGCGGATGATGGCGTCGGCGACGAGCTTGACCGCCTCGTCCTGGCCGATGACGCGCTCGCGCAGGATCTCGTCGAGGCGCAGCAGCTTCTCGCGTTCGCCCTCCTGGAGCCGGGCGACGGGAACGCCGGTCCAGGCGGCGACGATCTCGGCGATCTCCTCCTCGGTGACGACCTCGCGCAGCAGCCGGTTCTCCCCCTGCTTGGCGGCCAGTTGTTCCTCCTCGGCCTTCAGCCGGCGCTCCAGGTCCTGGAGGCGGCCGTAGCGGAGTTCGGCGGCGCGGTTGAGGTCGTAGGCGCGTTCCGCCTCCTCCGCCTCGTGGCGGACCTGTTCCAGTTCCTGGCGCAGCTCCTGCACGCGGCGGATGGCCTGCCGTTCGGCCTCCCACTGGGCGTGTTTGGCGTCGGCCTCGGCGCGCAGGTCGGCGAGTTCCTTGCGCAGTTCCTCCAGGCGGGTCCTGCTCGCGGGGTCGGTCTCCTTGGAGAGGGCGGCCTCCTCGATCTCCAGGCGGGTGACACGGCGGGTGATCTCGTCGAGTTCGGCGGGCATCGAGTCGATCTCGGTCCGCAGCCGGGCGCAGGCTTCGTCGACGAGGTCGATGGCCTTGTCGGGCAGGAACCGGTCGGTGATGTAGCGGTGGCTGAGGGTGGCCGCGGAGACCAGTGCGGTGTCCTGGATCTTCACGCCGTGGAAGATCTCCAGGCGTTCGCGCAGTCCGCGCAGGATGGAGATGGTGTCCTCCACGCTCGGCTCGTCGACCAGGACCTGCTGGAAGCGGCGTTCGAGGGCGGCGTCCTTCTCGATGTGCTTGCGGTACTCGTCGAGGGTCGTGGCACCGATCATGTGGAGTTCGCCGCGGGCGAGCATCGGCTTGAGCATGTTGCCCGCGTCCATGGCTCCTTCGGCGGCGCCCGCGCCGACGACGGTGTGGAGTTCGTCGACGAAGAGCAGGATGTGCCCCTGGGCCGCCTTCACCTCGGACAGCACGGCCTTGAGGCGTTCCTCGAACTCGCCGCGGTACTTGGCTCCGGCGACCAGAGAACCCATGTCGAGGGCGAACACGGTCTTGTCGCGCAGTCCTTCGGGCACGTCGCCGCGGACGATGCGCTGGGCGAGGCCCTCGACGATGGCGGTCTTGCCGACGCCTGGGTCGCCGATGAGGACGGGGTTGTTCTTGGTCTTGCGGCTGAGGATCTGGGTGACGCGGCGGATCTCGGCGTCCCGGCCGATGACCGGGTCGAGTTTGCCGTCCCTGGCCTCGGCGACCAGGTCGCGGCCGTACTTCTCCAGAGCCTCGTAGGCCACTTCGGGGTTGGCGGAGGTGACCCGCTGGTTGCCGCGGATCCGGGTCAGCGCGCTCAGGAACGAGTCCCGGGTGATGCCGTGCTCCTTGAGCAGGCGTCCGGCCGCGGTCGCCGAGCCCTCCTCGGCCAGGGCCAGCAGGAGGTGCTCCACGGACACGTACTCGTCCTTGAGGCGTTTGGCCTCCCGCTCGGCGGCGTCCAGCAGCCGGGACAGGCGCTGGGTGACGAACACCTGGCCCGGTGCCGCGCCCGGGCCGGTCACCTTGGGCCGGCGGGAAAGCTCCTCGCGCACCGCCGCACGGAGTTCCTCGGGGTCCCCGCCCGCCTGTTGCAGCAGCCGCGGGATCAGGCCGTCCTCCTGGTCGAGGAGCGCGAGCAGCAGATGCTCACCGTCGACCTCGGTCTGGCCCATGCCGATGGCGGCGGTCTGCGCCTCCTGGAGGGCTTCCTGTGACTTCTGGGTGAGACGGTTCATGTCCATGGGGGTGAGTCACTCCTCCTGCCGCGCTCGCGCAGTGCGGCTTCGAGCAGGCTGATGCGGTCGAGCAGGTCGAGCACCAGACCGATGGATGCGTAGTTGAGGCAGAGTCCTGAGCGCAGCCGCTGGACGCGGGCGAGGACCGCGGGAGCCGCAGGGTCGAACACCAGGTGCCCCGCGGCGTCGCGTTCGGCGTCGACCAGGCCGAGGGCGACGAACCGGCGGACCAGGTCGGGGTGCAGGCCCGCGCGGCGGGCCACGGTGTTCAAGGACAGCCTGGGTACGGGGACGAGCGCGTAGCGCACGGCCGTGGAACCGGTGCCCGTCCGTACGGGACGCCCGCCTGCGTCGGCCCGGGCGGTCCGGCCGCCGGTCGCAGCCCATGAGGGTCGGTCGCTCATCGCGTCCTCCTGGGGTCGTACGAAGAGGTGGCGGCGAGCTCCTCGAACAGCTCGCGCTCCCGGTCGCTGAGCTTGGGCGGCACCATGACGCGGAGTTCGGCGTAGAGGTTGCCGTCGGCACCGCGCGGGTTCGGCATGCCCTCGCCGCGCAGTCGCAGTCGCCGGCCGCTGGAGGAGCCCGCGGGCACTGTGACCTTGGCCGTGCCGCCGCCCGGGGTGGGCACCGGCACCGTCGCGCCCAGCGCGGCCTCCCAGGGGGTGACCGGAAGCTGTACGTGCACGTCCCGGCCGTCCAGGCGGAACTGGGGGTGCGGTTGGATGCGCACCCGCAGGTACAGATCCCCCGCGGCGGCGTCACCACTGCCCCGTCCGCCCTCGCCCGCCAGGCGGATGCGCTGCCCGTCGGTGACGCCGGGCGGCACGTCGACCTCGTACCGTCGCGGCTGCCCGGTGGGGCCGGCGAGCGTGACGGTGCGGCGGCCGCCCCGGTACGCCTCCTCGACGGTGAGCGGCAGCTCGGCCTCCTGGTCGGCCCCCGGTACACCGCCGGGGGCGCCGCCCGCTCCGAAGAACGAGCCGAACAGGTCCTCGATGTCGATGCCCTCCCCGGCGAAGTCGTCGCCGAAGCCGGTGTACCGGACACGGGGACCGCCCGCACCCGCGGTCCTGCGAGCGCGGAAGCCGCCGCCGGGTCCCGCACCGGCACCGACCCGCTCCTCCCAGTCCTCGGGCACCTTCCGGAAGTCCTCGCCGAAGCGGTCGTAGCGGGCCCGGGTCTTGGGGTCCGACAGGACGCTGTACGCCTCGTTGAGGTCCTTGAAGCGTTCCTCCGCTCCCGGGTCCTTGTTGACGTCGGGGTGGTACTTGCGGGCGAGTTTGCGATAGGCCTGCTGGATCTCGTCCTGGCTCGCGGTCCGTGACACGCCCAGCACGTCGTAGAAGTCCTGTGCCATGACCGGTCACTCCCGCTTCGCGACCGTCACGGCGGCGGGCCTGAGCTGCCGTTCGCCGTCTCCGTAGCCCGGCCGCAGCACCTCGACGACCGTGCCCTGGGGGGCGTCGGGGGCCTGGACGACGCCGACCACCTCGTGCCGGGCCGGGTCGAAGGCGACGCCGGTCTCCGCGTGCCGGGGGTAGCCGAGCAGTTCGAGGACGTTCACCCCCTGGTCGCGGACCGCCCGGACGCCCTCCACGATCGCGCCCGGGTCGGATCCCGCGTGGGTCAGGGCGAGTTCGAGGTTGTCCAGGACGGGCAGGAAGGCGGCGGCCGTGCGGGACCGCTCGGCCGTCCGCTCCCGCTCCAGTTCCCTGGTGTGGCGCTTGCGGAGATTGTCGAGGTCGGCGAGCGCGCGCCGCCAGCGGTCCTCGAGTTCCTTGAGCTCGGCCGTGTGCTGGTCCTCGGACGGTGCGGGGCCTCCGGCCGCGTCGGGGCCGGGTGCCTCGCCTGTGCCGGGCCCCGGCCCGGCCGACGGGCTCGAGGGCGGCAGATCACCTCGGGGAGGGCGTGCGGCGCCCTCCGGAGCCGGGTCGGCCGGGTCCGGCACGGCCGGGTCGGATTCCCTGGGGTGGATCGGCATGGTGGTTCCTCAGTCCTTGTCGAACTCGGCGTCGATGACGTCGTCGTCACCGCCGCTCGGGCCGCCACCGGTCGCGCCGTCCCCGGTGGTGTCCTGGTCGGGACCGCCTGTGGTGGCGCCGGCCTGATGCGCCGCCAGCCCTGCCAGCACCTGCTGGAGTTCGGAGGTCAGGGGCCGCACCCGCTCCACGCCCGCCTCCTCCTTGACCGCCGCCCGGGCATCCGACACCAGCATCTCGGCGCGTGACCTCTCGTGCGCGGGAGCGGCGTCGCCGAGATCGGCGAGGAGCTTCTCCACCTGGTAGGCGACGGCGTCGAGCTCGTTGCGGGCGTCGACGGCCTCGCGCAGGGCCTTGTCCTCGCCCTGGTTGCGCTCGGCCTCCTGGACCATGCGTTCGACCTCGCCGCGGTCGAGGTTGGAGCTCTCGGTGATGGTGATGCCCTGTTCCTTGCCGGTGTCCTGGTCGCGGGCCTTGACGTTGAGAATGCCGTTGGCGTCGACGTCGAAGGTGACCTCGATCTGCGGTTCGCCGCGCGGCGCCGGGCGGATGTCGGTGAGCTGGAAGCGGCCGAGCACCCGGTTGTCGGCGGCCCGTTCGCGCTCGCCCTGGAGGACGACGATGTCGACGGCGGGCTGGTTGTCCTCGGCGGTGGAGAAGGTCTCGGTGCGGCGCACGGGAATGGTGGTGTTCCGCTCGATGATCTTCGTCATCACGCCGCCCCGGGTCTCGACACCCAGCGACAGGGGCGTGACGTCGAGCAGCAGGACATCCTTGACCTCGCCCTTGAGCACCCCGGCCTGGATCGCGGCACCCAGGGCCACGACCTCGTCGGGGTTGACGCTCATGTTGGGTTCCTTGCCGCCGGTCAGCCGGCGCACGAGGGCCTGGACGGCGGGGATGCGGGTGGAACCACCGACGAGGATGACCTCGTCGATGTCGCTCTCGCCGACCTTGGCGTCGGCCATGGCCTGCTTGACCGGTTCCAGGCACCGCTCCACCAGGTCGCTGGTGATCTGCTCGAACGTGGACCGCATGACCGAGTCGGTGAGGTGCTTGGGGCCCGAGGCGTCGGCGGTGATGAACGGCAGGCTGACCTGTGTCTGCGTCACCGAGCTCAGCTCGGTCTTGGCCTTCTCCGCCGCTTCGAACAGGCGTTGCAGGGCCTGCGGGTCCTTGCGCAGGTCGATGCCGTTCTCCTTCTGGAAGTCGTCCGCGAGGTAATCGACCAGACGCCGGTCGAAGTCGTCACCGCCCAGGTGACTGTCGCCCGCCGTGGAGCGCACCTCCACCACGCCGTCGCCGACGTCGAGGATGCTCACGTCGAAGGTGCCGCCGCCCAGGTCGAAGACGAGGACGGTCTCGTGCTCCTTCTTGTCCATGCCGTACGCGAGGGCGGCCGCGGTCGGCTCGTTGATGATCCGCAGTACTTCCAGTCCCGCGATCCGCCCGGCGTCCTTGGTGGCGGTGCGCTGGGCGTCGTTGAAGTAGGCGGGCACGGTGATCACCGCCTCCGTGACCCGTTCCCCGAGCTGCTTGGAGGCGTCGTCGGCGAGTTTGCGCAGCACCTGGGCGCTGATCTCCTCGGGGGCGTAGAGCTTGTCGCGCACCTTGAAGCGGGCGACGCCGCCCGGGCCCTCGACGACGTCGTACGCCACCGCCTTGGCCTCGTCCGAGATCTCGTCGAAGTGCCGGCCGATGAACCGCTTGGCCGAGTAGATGGTGCCCTTGGGGTTGAGGATCGCCTGACGCCGGGCCAGCTGGCCCACCAGCCGTTCCCCGGTGTCGGTGAAGGCCACCACGGACGGTGTCGTGCGGTTGCCTTCGCTGTTGGGCACGACGGAGGCTTCGCCGCCCTCCCACACGGCGATCACCGAGTTCGTGGTGCCCAGGTCGATGCCCACTGCCTTGGCCATGAGGAACTCCTCCCGGTGCGGCGGCATGCGCCGCGCCTGCGGTCCGATCGTTCATGTATGCGCGGGACGTCCGCCCGTGCCGGTGGTCTTCCGCAGCCCGCCGAGCAGCCGTACGGCCTCGTCGGCGACCGCTTCGTCCGCGACGACGTCGTAGCGGCTCGGTTCCATCGAGCGCACCGAGGCGAAGTCCCGGCGGCCGCCCTGCAGGGCGTACAGCAGCAGACCGAACAGCGCGCCCACGATCGCCCCGAAAATCAGGCCGTAGAGGGCGACGAGCAGGGCGGAGACGAGCGGGTCCACCCAGTCGAGCAAGCCGAAGAGCCAGCCGATCAGCGCACCGGGAAGGGCTCCGCTCGCCGCTCCGTGCAGGGCGGCCCGGCCGTAGTCCATACGTCCGACGACCTGCTCGACGAGGCGGACGTCCTGGCCGATGATGGCCACCCTCTCCACGGGAAACCCCTGGTCCGAGAGGTGATCGACGGCGCGTTCGGCTTCCTGGTACGTCTGGTACGTGGCAACGGGCCTGCGAGGCTGTTCGGTCATCGCCCAGTCCTTCCTGCCGGTACGCACGGCGCGCCCCCGGCACGAACCCAGATTCGCGAACCGGGCAGCTGTGCGCCTGCGCCCGGCAGGTCAAAGAACGACGGAGCCCGTCCGCCCGGGAGCACGAGGCGAGCACTCCGAAGCCCTCGGGTGAGTTCCGGTCGTAGAGGGGTACACGACTTCCGGCCACCTAGGCGAGGGTTCCGGAAAGGGCGTGATCCGCATGGTCGGCCGCTGGGCACGAAGCATGCACCGGGGCCGCCCCGGCCAGGCAGGCAGCCCTCCACGGAGCCGTCCCGGGCGGTACCCGGCACCCTCCTGGAAGGGGTCCCGCCCGGACCTTCCCAGCGCGGCCGACCCGGCCTCCCACGCACTGCTGGCAGTCTCCCGCGCCCTGTTCGACGCCCGGAACGAGGGCGAGATCCTGCGCCTGGCCATGGACCACGTGTCGGCCGTCGGCCCGTACAGGGCCGAGGCCGGATACCTCAGGGTGCACGGCCAGCTGGTCCCCGGCCCGCAGGGCGGGCCGGGCCCCGCGGCAGCCGTCGACCGGAGGGTGCGAGAGCTGACGGGGCGGGACGGCCCCGTGACCGTTCCCGGGCGGTCACGGGGCCGGGCTCTGGCCCTGCACGGTCCCGGTGGACTGCACGGCTACCTCGTGGTGACGTCCAGCTCCCGGCCCACCCAGGCCCAGCACGTCCTGCTCGCCGTGCTGGTACGTCTCACCGCCGCGGCCCTGTCGGTCGCCGTCGCGCACCGCGGTCGGCAGGAGGACGCGCTGGAGCTGCACCGGCTGCGACGAGAACGAGCGACCCTCCAGCAGCACCTGGTCTCCCTCGTGGTCAGGGCGGGCTATCAGCGGGCCGTGCACGAGGCCCTCGCCGAGGTCGCGGCCTCGGGCGGCGGCGAACACGCCATCACCGGTGCGCTTCATCAGCTCACCGGCTTTCCCGTGCTCGTGGAGGACCGCTTCGGCCGACTGCGCTCCTGGTCCGGTCCCGGCCGGCCCGACCCCTATCCGGAACCGGACCCCGCACGCCATGCGGAGATGCTCCAGGAGGTCGCCCGGCGAGGCGGACCTGTACGCGTCAAGGACCGGCTGATCTCCCTGGTACACCCCCGCGGTGAGGTCCTCGGAGTCCTGGCCGTGGTCGACCCCGGGGGCGACGCCGACGAGTACACCTTGTTCGCGCTGGAGCACGCCGCCACGTCACTCGCCCTGGAACTGTCGCACCTGCGCCATCTGGCCGGGGTGGAGCTGCGACTACGCCGCGAACTGGTCGACGATCTTCTGGCGGGCACGGACGAGGTGAGCGCCTACGCCCGGTCCGAGGCGTTCGGTCACGACCTGCACCGCATCCAGTACGTGGTCGTGGTGCAGTGGAGGAGCCAGGTCTCCGACGACGCTTTCGCGCGCACCGTGGGCCGGGCGGCGACGGCCGTGGGCATGCGGTCACTGGTGACTCGGCGCTCCGGCCACGTGGTCCTGGTCGCCGAGGGCAGGCCCGACGACCACGCCTTGTACGAGGCACTCGCCCGGGAGACCGGAACCGACGGGACGATCGGGGTGAGCGCCCGCTGCGACACCCCGGACGGTATCCCCGGCCGCTACCAGGAGGCACTGCGGGCCCTGGACGTACGCCTGCGGTCCCGAAGCCGGTACGGCACGACGTTCTTCGACGACCTGGGCCTCTATCGCATCCTGGGCCCCGGGAACGACTACCAGGAGCTGGAGGGGTTCGTTCGGGAATGGCTCGGACAACTCGTCGACTACGACGGTCTGCACCGTGCGGCGCTCGTGGAGACCCTGTCCCGGTACTTCGACTGCGGCGGCAACTACGCCGAGACCGCCGAGTCCCTCATGATCCACCGCAGCACGCTGCGCTACCGGCTCCAGCGCATCCGTGAGATCAGCGGCCGTGACCTGACGAACGTGGAGGACCGCCTCAACCTGCAGGTCGCGACCCGGGTGTGGAAGATCATGCTGGGCGGACCCGGCTGAAGCCGCTCCTGGGGTCAACCGAGCATCCTCGTCATCACCTCCTAGCGCCGCACCCTCGGCATCCCCAGCCCGATCCACGAGATGATCTCGCGCTGGATCTCGTTGTTGCCGCCGCCGAAGGTGAAGATGACGGCCGAGCGGTAACCGCGTTCCAGTTCGCCGTGCAGGACCGCACCGGCCGAGCCCTCCTTCAGGGCACCCGGGGCGGCGACGATCTCCATCAGCCAGGCGTAGGCCTCGCGCCGGGCCTCCGAGCCGTAGACCTTGACCGCGGAGGCGTCCTGCGGGGTGAGGGTGCCGTCCTGGACCGCGCCGACCATCCGCCAGTTGAGCAGTTTGAGCGCGTCGAGCCGGGCGTGGGTGCGGGCCAGCAGGCGGCGCACCCAGGGCAGGTCGGCGACGCGGCGGCCGTCGACGAGCTTGGTCTCCTGCGCCCAGCGCCGCACGTCGTGCAGGGCGCGGATCGCCATGGTGCCGTGGGCGGCCAGGGTGACGCGCTCGTGGTTGAGCTGGTTGGTGATCAGCCGCCAGCCCTGGTTCTCGGCGCCGACCCGGTGCGTAACGGGGACGCGCACGTTCTCGTAGTAACTGGCGGTGGTGTCGTGCGAGGCGAGGGTGTTGATGAGGGTGCAGGAGTAGCCGGGGTCGGTGGTCGGCACCAGGAGCATGGTGATGCCCTGGTGCGGCGGCGCGTCCGGGTCGGTGCGCACGGCCAGCCACACCCAGTCGGCCGTGTCACCGTTGGTCGTCCAGATCTTCTGGCCGTCGACGACGTAGTGGTCGCCCTGACGTACGGCCCGTGTGCGCAGGGACGCCAGGTCGGTGCCGGCGCCGGGCTCGCTGTAGCCGATGGCGAAGTCGATCTCGCCCGCGAGGATCCTGGGCAGGAAGTACGCCTTCTGCTCCTCGGTGCCGTACTGCATGATCGTCGGCCCGACGGTGTTCAGCGCCATGAGCGGCAGCGGGACACCGGCCTGGGCGGCCTCGTCGAAGAAGATGAACTGCTCCATGGCCGTCAGGCCGCGCCCGCCGTACTCCTGGGGCCAGCCGACACCGAGCCAGCCGTCGACACCGAGCTTCCGGATCGTCTCGCGGTAGAACCGCTTCTGGGCGGCCGGGTCGCCGTGCCGGGCGTAGGCGTGGTCCGGGACCAGTTCGGCGAAGTAGGACCGCAGTTCGGTGCGCAGCCGCAGTTGCTCGGGCGTGTATTCGAGGTGCACGGCGCCTCCAGGCTCCCCAGATCGGTCCTGTCGGCGCACACCGTAGAACGTGTTTCAGAAATTGGGAATGGTGCCGGCCCGTGGAATGGCGCCGGTCATTCGAGCGTGGCGAGGAAGTCCGTGCAGGCCCGCGCGCAGGCGCGGCACGCCGCCGCGGAGCCCTCCGCTCCCGGTTGCCGGTCGAAGACGTGGGCGGCCTCCAGGCACACGGTCCGGCACCACTCCACCTGGACCCGGATGGTGCCCTCGTCCACCTGGTTCTGCTCGGACAGCACACGGCAGGTCGCGTCGCAGACCTCCGCGCACATGATGCCCTTGCGTCGTACGAGTTCCTGGTTCTCGGTGCCGTCGGGATCCACGAGGCTGGCGCGCAGCGCGCACGCCCGCGCGCACTCCGTGCACGCCTGCGCACAGGCGAAACGGTCCTCCAGGAACCGGAACAGCTCCTGCTGGGATGTCGTCGAAGTCACATCGCGCGGGTAGCCCCGCTCGGCACCGGTCAAACCGGTGTTTCCGGCCGAGTACGGCGAGAGGGCGGGTTCATGGTGCCGGGTTCATGGTGCCGGGTTCATGGTGCCGGGTTCATGGTGCCGGGTTCATGGCGAGGTCCAGGGGTACCCGCGCGCCATGACTGACGCATGGATGGAGATGGCCGCGGGCGGCGACGCCCCCGGCTTCGGGTTCGTCGTGACGGGTCTGGTGGTCGTGGCCCTGCTGCTGGGCGCCTTCATCCTGGGCCTGCGGCACAAGCGCCGGCGCCCGCCGCGGCCCGAGGAGCAGCCCAGGCTGCCCGACGGCGGGCCGGTACGCGAGACGCTGGAGCGCCGCGAGCCGGACGAGATGCCGAGAAGCGAGGAGCGTCTGACGCCGCACCAGCTGAAGACCCACGGAAACCAGAGCGACCGGACCAGCGCCTCCCAGGAGCGTCCGCGCTGGAGCGAGGGCGGCAGCGGCGGCTTCGGCAGCGGCGGCCCGGGCGCCCGCTGAACCCGCCACCCGGCATCGCCGAGCACGTCGTACGTACACAGGGATGTGAGAACCATGGCCGACTCCGCCCGCAGCACCCTGCCCCTGCCCGACTACGACCAATTGCCGATCGGCTCCCTCGAGAGCCGTGTGCGGTCACTGTCGGACGATGAGGTCGAGCGACTGCTCTCGTACGAGCGGTCGCACGCCGACCGGCCGGCGGTCACCCGTCTGCTCGGCTCCCGACTCGACCAGCTGCACGCGGGCGCCGAGCCGACGTCCGGTGACCCGAACGCCCCGCGCCCCGAGGCGGGGCAGGGTGACCGGGGCGGCTCGCCCGTGTCTCCGGCGACCTCGCCGGAGCCGCACCACCCGCCGCCGCACGGCACGCCCGACCAGCCGGGCCAGCCGAAGGCCAACCGCACCTAGGGAACCGGCGACACCCGGGAAAGGGGCCCGTGCCTGTGCACGGGCCCCTTTCCCATGCCCCGGCACGCCCGACCAGGGGTGACGTGGATCACAGGCTTCGGGTGCATCGTGGGGCACGGGCCGGCGTCTTTTGAAGGATGTAGGGGGCCACTGAGACGCGGGACGGTGAGGATGGAGCAGTTTCGGGCGGACGGCTTCGACGATTTCGCGGCCGCCCGTTGGTCGGCGCTGCTCCATGTCGGGCGTCTGCTCACGGGGGGCGACCGGCAGCGGGCCGAGGATCTGGTGCAGGAGGCCTTGGTCAAGCTGTGGTTCGCGTGGCCGAAGGTCGCCGAGCAGGCTCCGGAGGCGTACGTCCGGACGGTGCTGGTGCGGCTGGCGGCCCGTTCGGCGCGGCGGCGCTGGTGGGGCGAGCGCCCCGTGGACCAGCTGCCCGACCGGGCCGACCCGGGCGACGTGTCGTCCGCCGTCGCCGAACGGTCGCGGCTGGAGGCGGCCCTGGCCCAGCTGTCGCCGAAGCAGCGTGCCGCGGTGGTGCTGCGTTACTGCGAGGACCTGCCCGAGGCCCAGGTCGCCCAGGCCCTGGGCTGCCCGGTGGGCACCGCCCGGTCCCACGCGTCACGCGGAGTCGCCCGGCTCCGCCGGATCCTGTCCGACACCGTCAGGCCCGTGGGGTGAAAGGAGAACCGATGGACGACTTCGAGCGGGACCTGTCGCGGCTCATGCACGACACCCGGGAGATCACCCCCTACGAGCCCGCGCACCGGCAGCGGCTGCACGCGGGCATCCGGGCCCGCCGCCGGTCGCGGATGCTGTGGAAGGCGGGCGGCTCCGCGGTGGCGGTGGCCGGGCTCAGCGTCGGACTGGCTTTCCTGCCCGGCATGCTCACCCGCGCGCAGCCCGCCGACCCCCGCCCGCAGCCGGCGACGAGCCCGACGAGCTCACCCGACGGCACACCGACGACCGAGCCGTCGGCGACGAGCCCGACCCCGACCCTGCGACCCGAGACGTCGCTGCCCGCGACCACCGCCGGCAGCGTCACACCGTCCCGGACGGCGACCCGGTCGGCCGATCCCGCACCGACGGCCACGGCCTCCGAGAGCCGGACCCGCACGACACCGCCCGCGCCGCCCCCCTCCCCCACACCGACCACGGTCCCGCCGTCCGTGCTGGAGTCCGAGGAACCCTTCGCATCGGCCTCCACCGAATAGCCGCCTGAGCGGCCCTCCACGCCAGGGGCGCCACGCCCCGCATCCCTCACCGCACCACCCGCCACGGGCGCCTTCGGCATGCCCGGAACCGGCGCGCGGGCATGCCCGCGCGCCAGAAAGAGACCGTGAGACGCCATGCGCACCGCACGGCGGTCGGCCCTCGTCGACCGCCCCACACCCGAACCGTCCGCGCTCCCCCGCCGGGCGCCGCTGCCCGCGGACCACCCGGATCCCGTCCTGGACGTGGTCGTCCCCGTGCACAACGAGGAGAACGACCTGGAACCCTGCGTCCGGCGCCTGCACGCGCACCTCGGCGAGACCTTCCCCTACCCGTTCCGCATCACCGTCGCCGACAACGCCAGCACCGACCGGACCCCGCTGATCGCCGCGCGGCTGGCCGCCGAACTGCCCGGCACAAACTGGATCCGGCTGGCGGAGAGAGGACGGGGCCGCGCGCTGCACACCGCGTGGTCCCGCTCGACCGCCCCGGTGCTCGCGTATCTGGACGTCGACCTGTCGACCGACCTCGCCGCACTGCTGCCGCTGGTCGCACCGCTGATCTCGGGCCACTCGGACATCGCCATCGGCACCCGGCTGGCCCGCGGCTCGCGGGTGGTGCGCGGACCGAAACGGGAGATCATCTCCCGCTGCTACAACGGGCTGCTGCGCGGCACGCTCGCCGTCGGCTTCTCCGACGCGCAGTGCGGGTTCAAGGCGGTGCGGCGGGACGTCGCCGAGCGGCTGCTGCCGCTGGTGGAGGACCGCGAGTGGTTCTTCGACACCGAGCTGCTGGTCATCGCGGAGCGCGCGGGCCTGCGGATCCACGAGGTGCCGGTGGACTGGGTGGACGACCCCGACAGCCGGGTCCACATCCTGTCCACGGCGCTGGCGGACCTGCGCGGCATGGCCAGGCTGGGCGGGGCCCTGGCCCGCGGCAGGCTGCCCCTGTCCGCGCTGCGGCGCAGCGGCGGCGACCTCGCCGGGGACCTGCCCACCGGGCTGGCCCGGCAGGTGGTGCGGTTCGCCGCCGTCGGTGCCGCCAGCACCCTGTGCTACGTGCTGCTGTACAGCGCGCTCAGACCGGCGGCGGGGGCGCAGGCCGCCAACGCGCTCGCCCTGCTGGCCAGCGCGCTCGCCAACACGGCGGCCAACCGCCGGCTCACCTTCGGTGTGCGGGGCCGTGGCGGAGCGCTGCGCCACCACCTCAAGGGCCTCGCCGCGTTCCTGGTCGGGCTGGCCCTGACGAGCGGCTCGCTGGCCGTGCTCCACCACGTCGCGCCGGGTGCCGGCCACCGGGTCGAGCTCATGGCCCTGATCGCCGCCAACCTGGCCGCGACGCTGCTGCGTTTCCTCCTCTTCCGGGCCTGGGTCTTCCCGGCCCGCCGCACGACAGGACCCTCCGCCCGATGAGCACCGTCCAGCTGCGCCGCCCGCCCTCACCCGCCGGGGAGCACCGACTCCCCGGCGGCTCCCGGGAGTTCCGGCCGCGGCTGCGCGCCGCCGCCGTGCGCTACGGGTCCGTGCTGCTGACGTACGGCGTGCTGAAGCTGGCCGGCTTCGCCGTCTTCATGTATCTGCTGGACGCGGCGGGCGACTTCCGGAAGAAGCACCCGCGCTTCGGCGGCGGCTTGCACCCCTGGGACGTCCTGGCCAGCTGGGACGGCTGGTGGTACCAGCAGATCGCCGCACACGGGTACGACCCCGCCCTGAAGCCGGTCCCCGGCGCGACGGGCATGATCACGCTGGAGGGCAACTCGGCGGCGTTCTTCCCGCTGTACCCGGCCCTGATGCGGCTGGTCTCGGAGTGCACCGGACTCGGTCTGTACGGCGCCGGCCTGACGGTGTCCGTCCTCGCCTCGTTCGCCGCCGCGCTCGGCGTCCACGCCGTGGCGAACCGCCTCGGCGGGCACCGGGCCGGGCTGGTCGCGGCCGGATTGTGGGCGGTCTGGCCCGGGTCGGGCACGGAATGGTCGGGCTACTCGGAGTCCCTGTACACGGCTCTCGCCGCGTGGGCCTGCCACGCCGTCATGACCCGCCGCTGGCTCACGGCCGGGCTGCTGACCTGCGCGGCCGGGCTCTGCCGGCCCACGGCGGTGGCGCTGGTGGCCGCCCTCGCCGTCGCGGCGGTGCTGTCCCTGCGCCGGCGGGCGGACGGGGTCGTGCGCCCCCTCGCCGCCGCGGCGATCGCCCCCCTGGGCCTGTTCGGCTACCTCGCCTGGGTCAACTACCGCATGGGCGACATCAACGGATACTCCAAACTCCAGGACGGCGCCTGGGGCCACAAGTTCGACTGGGGAGTGCACTCGTTCCACGTGCTGACGTCCATCCCCGTCGGTCACTTCGACTACCTCTTCGCGATGCCCTTCGAGGACGTGATCGGCCTCTGCGTGGTGCTCTTGGTGCCGGTGCTGACCGTGCTGCTGGCCCGTCTGCGGCCGCCCGCCGTGCTCGTGGTCTACACGGTCCTCTCCTACCTCATTGTGATGACCACCCAGCAGTACTTCGGCAACGTCTCGCGCTATCTGCTGCCGCTCTTCCCGCTGTTCGTCCCCCTGGCGCTCGCGATGCGGCGGCTGCGGTGGCCGTCCCTGGCCGCGGTGCTCGGCACGGCCGCGCTGACCTCCGGGTCGTACGCCGGGTACGTGCTGTTCGTGCTGGGAGTGCCGTGACAGCCGCCGGTGCCGACCCGGCTGCGAAGGCTTCCGAAACACTCCCTTCACGCGGGACGTACGGAGGGGTAACGGCCGCTGCCTACCGTGCCTGCCTTGTCAGTACCCCACCCGCACAAGGAGGCGTGGCATGAGTGCCGAGCCGCGACTGGCCGCAGTGGCCGAGCCGGAACCCGCTCCACAGGCAGCACCGGGCACGGACCAGGCCGTCAAGGAGACCCTCGAGGACTACACGCTGCGCTTCGCGCCGCGCAGTTACCGGCGCTGGACCCCGATGGTCGTGGCGACGACCGCGCTCGGCGGCATCGCCTACATGGCCGACTTCTCCATCGGGGCCGGCATCGGCCTGGCCCACGGCACCGGCAACGCGCTCCTCGCGATCGGCGTCGCCGCCGCCGTCATCTTCGTGACCGGCTTCCCGCTGGCGTACTACGGGGCGCGCTACAACATCGACCTGGACCTGATCACCCGCGGCTCCGGCTTCGGCTACTTCGGCTCGGTGCTCACCAGCGTCATCTTCGCCAGTTTCACCTTCATCTTCTTCGCGCTCGAAGGCTCGATCATGGCGCAGGGCCTGAAGCTGGGCCTCGGACTGCCGCTCTGGCTGGGCTACTTGGTGTCCACGCTGATGGTGATCCCGCTGGTGATCTATGGCATGACGGCGCTGAGCAAGCTCCAGGTGTGGACGACCCCGGTCTGGCTGCTGCTGATGGTCGGCCCGCTGGTCTACCTGGTCGTCACCGACCCGGGCACCGTCGACCGCTTCCTCGCCTACGCGGGCACCGACGGGGACGGCGGCATCGACACCGCGTCCGTGCTGCTCGGCGCGGGCGTGTGCCTGTCGCTGATCGCGCAGATCGGCGAGCAGATCGACTACCTGCGCTTCATGCCGCCCAAGACCGAGGCGAACAAGCGCAGTTGGTGGGCGGCCGTGGTGATGGCCGGGCCGGGCTGGGTGGTGCTGGGCGCGCTGAAGCAGGCCATCGGTGTGTTCCTCGCGGTGTACATCATCGCCGAGGTCGGCGCCTCTGCCGCGCCCGAGCCGATCCAGCAGTTCAAGGGCGCCTTCGACGCGATGATGCCGTCCTGGCTCGTGGTGCCGCTGGCGGTGGTGCTGGTCGTCATCAGCCAGATCAAGATCAACGTGACGAACGCGTACTCCGGTTCCCTCGCCTGGACCAACTCCTTCACCCGGGTCACCCGGCGCTACCCGGGCCGGATGGTCTTCGTCCTGGTCAACCTGGGCTTCGCGCTCGCCCTGATGGAGGCCGACATGTTCAGCTTCCTCAACAGCATCCTGGGCTTCTACTCGAACTGCGCCATCGCCTGGGTGGTCACCGTGGCCACCGACATCGGCATCAACAAGTACGTGCTGAAGCTGTCCCCGCACGCCCCCGAGTTCCGCCGCGGCATGCTCTACGCCGTCAACCCCGTCGGTGTCGTGGCCTTCGTCGCCGCCTCCGGGCTGTCCATCGCGATGTACTTCCACGGCCTCGGCGACACGCTCCAGCCCTACTCCCCCGTCGCCGCGGCCGTCATCGCCTTCGTCCTCACGCCGCTGATGGCCGTGCTCACCAAGGGCCGGTACTACCTGCGCCGCACCGACGACGGCATCCCCGAGCCCCTGCTGGACGAGGACGGCAACCCCAGCGCCGTCGCCTACGCGTGCCATGTGTGCCGCCAGCAGTTCGAGCGGCCCGACGTGGCCGCCTGCCCGGCCCACGACGCGGTCGTCTGCTCGCTGTGCCTGAGTACCGACAAGGTCGGCGACCACGTCCTGCCGGGCACGGTCTGACCCGCGTGGCGGGAGGGCCACCGGTCCCTCCCGCCACGGCAGGTACCGAGTCGGTCTCGGGCTCGGGACGCGGGGACCGGGACCGACGGGGGCGCGGCTCCGGGAACCGGGCGGCATACTGATCTTGCACGGCGCGCTGATCGGGCCGACGGTCGAAGAAGGGGATGACGGGACGTGACCACCGAAGAGCCGGACGGGCGGGGAAGTCCCCACGAGCCGCCCGGCGTTCTCCCCGTCCCCGACGACGTGTGGCTGAGGTTCCTCACCGACAGCGAGTCCGCCCTGCGCGTCTCGGCTCCCCGGGAGCCCTCCGCCACGGAACGGGCGGCGGGGCGGCAGCTCCAGCCCCCGTACGCCGTCGGCGAGCTGTGGCAGCCGGACGACCTGTGGGTCCGCGTGGCGTGGCGGGACCTGGACCGCCGCGCCAAGGTCCGGCGCGCGGGGCGGGTGGCCGCCACCGCGGCCGCCGTCGCCCTGGCCCTGGGCGCCTGGTCCCAGTTGTCCACCGGCGCGGGGACCGGCCACCGGCCCGGCGAGAGCACGGTGCGGCAGGTCGAGGGCGCGACCGCGCACCAGTCCACGGCCACACCGCTCCCGTCCGCGTCCCCCTTCGTATCCCCGTAAGCCGACTGTTCAGCCCGTCTTCCAGCCCCTGCGGGTGTCGAGTCGCTCCCACTCCGCGTCCCACTGCTTCATGCGGCGCCGGTCGAGGGCCGTCCGGGTCAGCCAGGTGGCTCCCAGTGCCGCACCGCCGGTGAAGATCCCCGCGAGCGCCCCGCCCATGGCGGTGTGCAGCCAGGCCTCGCCGCCGGACACGGGCGGGCTCGTGAGGTCACCCCTGCCGTTCACCCACACGGGGACGGTGCTCCCGGCGGGTGCTCCCGCCGGTACCCGGGCCTGCTCCCGGTGGGTCGAGCCGTCGGGCGCGGTCCATCGCACCTTGCCCCACACCCGGTGGTCGCTCGCGGTGCGGGTCTGTGACGGGCCGGGCGCGTCCTCGACGACCACCGCCCGGACCTGGCGGCTCTCGGCCCGCTGCCGTTCGACGGCCTGATCGACCGTGCCCGCGGCCAGCAGCCCCGCGAGCACGCCGCCCAGGAGGGCGAGCAGCCAGCCGGCGAGCACGACCCAGGCCTCGACGACGTCGACGCGCCGTCGGAGCGCGTTGCGTCGCCACCGCCACCACCGCACGGTCACACGCTCTGACGCTTCCATGGCCGACACCCCCTCGTGAGCACCGGCAGCACCCTTCCAGTGTGCGCCTGCCCGCCCAGAACGCCCGCCGATCACCGGCACGGCCGACCGCCATCGGGGGCCGTGGTTCAGCCCGGCGACGCCGCGACGCGCGCGCGGTCGCTCCGGCCACCGGAGAGGAAGGAGGCCATCGCCCGTCCTTCCTCGGCGACGGCCGTGCGGTCGGCCCGGGAGAAGCGGCACAGCGGGGTGACGTGCACCGTGTCCGCCTCCACGGTCCAGGTCGCGGCGACCCGCCCGTCGACGAGGACGACCCGGGCGCCGGCGACGGACAGCGGGCGATGGACGTCGTCGATGATCCGGCTGCGGTCGTGATAGCCGAGGATCGCGTTGTCGAACGCGGGCAGGAACCGCACCGGTGCCGGGGTGTCGGGGTCGGGGCGGGGCGCGTCGGGGAGGTCGAGCAGCTCGCGTCCGCGTTCGTCGCGGAAGGCGGCCAGTTCCCCGCGGAGGGCGGAGACCGCGGCGGGCAGTCCGGCCAGACCGCACCAGGCGCGCAGGTCCGCCGGGGCGGCGGGGCCGAACGCGGCCAGGTAGCGCCGGAGCATCGCTTGGCCCACGGGGTCGGAGACGTCCGGGGAGGGCGGGTCGATCTCACGCCCGAGCCAGGAGTGGATCAGCGCGTAGCGGGCGCCGCCGGGGGTGCGCCACAGGCCGCGCGGCGGCACCTGGACCGTCGGCAGGAGCGCGGCGACCAGCATCTCGCCCAGGGGCCGCGGCTCGGCGGCGGGCAGGTGTCCGGCGACGGTGCGGGCGAGTTCGGGCAGGGAACGGGGTTCGCCGTCGGCCATGACCGCGCGGCCCGCCGCCGCGAGCGCGGCGAGGTCGATCCCGTCGAGTTCGCGCCGGTACACGCCGAGGACGCGTTGGCGGAGCATGCCGTCGTGGCGGGAGCGCCAGGCCACGACGTCGTCGGCGGTGACGAGGTGGACGGTGCGGCGCATCAGGTGCGTGCGCACGAGCCGCCGCCCGGTCAGCAGGCGGGACAGCTCCGCGGGGTCGAAGGCCCGCAGCCGCGACCAGAGCCCGGCGAAGGGCTCCTGCGGTTCCTGGGCCTGCAGGCCGCCGAGGTGCCGGACGGCGTCGAGGACCGGCAGGTCGGCACGCTCCAGGAGCAACTGCCGTGCCAGGGTGGCGCGATTGAGCGCGCGGGCGTCGAGAACGGTCACGGGATCACCTCGGCCTTCGGGTCGGGGCCGGCCCGTGGTCCGGGTGTCCGGGCGGCTCACGCGCTCACGGTCGCACGGGATGCGGTCGGTTCGTGACCGCATCGGGTGGCGGCGGGTGCGGGTCGGTCTTCTTCCGGTGCGGCACCGCTGCTCCGGCCGGCCGCGCGCGCACCGATCCCCACGTCCCCGCGTTCCCTGGTTCCTTGTGTTCCCTGGATCCGCACGTTCCCTCGTTCCCTGCGTTCCCTACGTTCCCTATCGAATTACTAGGAAAGTATTGACGGGGCCTTGTGCTCCTGCGCAGGATGATGCGCATGGCCCACCCATCTTTCCCGCCCGTGAGGCTCAACGCCCTTTCCTGCACACGAACTTGAGGAGATGCCAGCCATGGGCACAGCCCCGGCGCCGTCCGGCCCCGTCGTGGAGTCCGACCAGCCCGGGCCCGGCAGCGGGCACTGGCTGCGGGTGGCCCGGGAGACGGCGGAGGACCTGGCCACGGACGCGGTCGCCAGAGACCAGGCGGGCAAGCCTCCCTTCGACGAGGTGTCGCGGCTGCGCGAGTCGGGGCTGCTGACCCTCCTCGTCCCCGCCGACCTCGGAGGCGGCGGCGGGGACTGGACCGAGGCATACGCGGTGGTCCGGGAGATCGCCTCGGCCGACGGCGCCATCGGCCAGCTCCTCGGCTGTCACTACTTCACGTCCTGGAGCGCCCGGTTCCTCGCCCGATCGGCCCTCGGCGCCCGGCTTGAGCGGCGGTCCGCGGCGGAGGGGTGGTGCTGGGGCGGCGGCCTGGCCCGCCAGGAACCGGCCCTGGGCCTCACCCGGGACACACGCGGCCATGTGCTGAACGGGCGGCAGAGCTACGCCGCCGGCGTTCTGGTCGCCGACCGCCTCGCCGTGCGTGCGGTGCGGGCCGGTACCGGCGAGCCCGTCGCCGTCGTGGTCGATCCCGCCCTTGCCGGCGTGGCCGTCGACGGTGACGCCGATCCCTTCGGCCAGCGGCTGGCGGCCGGCGGCAGCGCGGAGTTCGACGCGGTGCCGGTAGCCGCCGACGACGTGCTGGGGTCCCTCGCGGCGGACGAGGACGTCCTCTCGCCGCGGACGGCCCTGCTGTCACCGGTCGGCCGGCTGCTGTCGGCGCAGCTCCGGCTCGGCATGGCGGAGGGCGTGCTCGCCGAGGCCCGTGAGTACAGCAGGACCGGCCACGCGCACTGGCACCCCGACTGGCCCGTCGGCTCTCCCCAGGACCCGCAGGTGCTGACGGCGTACGGCGAGCTCACCGTGCTCACCCGCTCGGCGTCCGCACTCGCCGACGAGGCGAGACAGGCCGTGCAGGGCGGACTCGCCCGCGGCGAGGACCTCACCTACGAGGACCACGCGGAGATCTCCGTCCTGGTGGCCATGGCGGAAGCCGCGGCGTCCAGGGCCGCCCAGGAATCCACCGCCCGGGCCCTGGACATCATCGGTGCCCGTTCCGCTTCCGCGCGGCTCGGCTTCGACCGGTTCTGGCGCAACGCCCGCACGCACACCCTGTACGAGCCCGTGGGCCACCGGCTCCGGGACGTCGGGGACTACTTCCTCAACGGTGCGCACCCTGCCTTCGTCCTCCCCGTCTGACCACGCGCGGGCCGACGACGGGCCGCCGGTCTCCGCCGCACGGCGTGAACCTCGGCCATCTGCGCGCTCTCGCGAAGCGACTGAAGACGCAGCATGACCTCGCCCGCGGGCTCTGGGAGACGGGCGACACGGCGGCGAGGCTGCCGGCGCTCCTGATCTGCCGCCCGAGGGCGTTCAGCCGGGACGAACGAACTGGACCGCATGCTGCGCGGGGCTCGCGCCCCGAAGATCCAGGACTGGCAGCATCCGCCGGCCGCCCTCGCCGCTGCGCTCCATCGGCGCTCATCTCCTGGCTTCGAACGGCCTGTCCCGGGTACTTCCACGGCGGAACGACCCGCCCGCCGAGGAAACGGAGGAACGGAGGCCGTGTTGCTGTCCCATACGCGTGATCGCGGAGTCCTCGTCATCACGGTCCACCAGGACCCCGGCGTCGACGGGAGTGCCATGCTCCTCACGAGGATCAGCGACCTCGTGCAGGCCTGCCGGCCGGCCCCCGTGGTCGTCGTCCTCGACGAGCCGGCCGCCCGGAGCTCGGTGGTCGGCGTCATCCTCCGGGTCCACCAGCTGTGCGGCCGGCTGGGCACGCTGATGTCGGTGGCCACGCACAGCGCGCCCGTCCGCCGCGCGCTCGAGGCGGGCGCCGACACCGGTGGTACGCGCCTGGTCGTCCACGCCCGCGCGGACACCGCGGTCACCGCCGCCTGCGCCGCGGTGGCCTGAGGAGCAGGTCCGGGGCGCCACCGCACCGCCTGCGCCGCGGTGGCCTGAGGAGCAGGTCCGGGGCGCCACCGTCACGGCATCGTGCTCTGGGCGCTGATCAGCTCGGTGACCGCGCGCAGCCCCCCGTGCGCCAGGGCGGCACGCTGCCGGTCCGCGCCGGTGCCGTCCTGCAGCAGACGGTGGACCAGGGACGTGACCTGCCGGGAGTCGCCGGACGTGTCGAGGGCGGGCGCGACGTGCCGCAGGAACTCGTAGAGCACGTCGCCGGCCCGGTGCGGGGTGCCGCCCGGGTCGATCAGGGTGTCGCCGAGTCCGTGCCGGGCGGCGTGCCACATGGCGGCCTGCAGCATCTCCGGCGCGCTGTCGGGCGGGGCCACGTCGGCGGTCGCCTCCGCCAGCGCGGTCTCCACCAGGGCCCGGATGATCGCGGCGAGCATGACCGCCTCGTCCGCGCGCAACTGGACGTCCAGGCACCGCACCTCGACCGTGGGGTAGGTGGCGGAGAGACGGGCCTGCCAGTAGAGCTGCCCGGTGTCGGAGACGAGGCCGGACTCCAGCAGCCGTTCCACCCGCCGGTCGTAGTCGGCGGCGTCGTGGAAGGACGGGGGCATGCCGCTGACCGGCCACCGGCTGAAGATCACGGTGCGCCAGCTGGCGAAGCCCGTGTCGTGTCCGTCCCAGAGCGGGGAGTTGGCGGCCATGGCCGTCAGCGTGGGCAGCCGGGAGCGGATCCGGTTCAGGACCTGCACGCCCGCTTCCCGGTCGGGTACGCCGACGTGCACGTGCGTACCGTTGACCAGTTGCTCCGCGACGAGCTGGGGGGCCTGGGTGACCATGGCGCGGTAGCGGGCCTGGTCGGTGACGGCGATGGGGCGGCCGTGCCGTACCGGCGGTGTGCCGCAGACCCCGATCCGGCAGCCGTGCTGCTCGGCGGCCACGCCGACGGCGTGCCGCAGCCGCAGCAGATGGCCGCCGACCTCCTCCAGGGTGTCGCAGACCGGGGTGGCCACTTCGACCTGAGCCTGGAGCAGCTCGTACTGCACTTCCTGATCGGCCACGAGATGCCCCACACCCGCCGCCGCGCGCACTTTGTCCGCCTGAGGTACCGGCAGGCCCGTGACCGGGTCGAGCAGCAGGTACTCCTCTTCCACGCCGATCGTCGTCATCGACCATCATCCTCTTGTCCCGCCCGGCGGCCGCCCGGATCCCGGCGCGCTCCGGGCGCAACCCACGCAGCGGAAGGTCACCCCTCGGGAGCACGCTCGTGGCTTCCCGAGTGCCGCGCTCCGGCCGGGACAAAACCCGGCACAGCAGGAGAAAACGCTTGTACGCGGAAACACGCGGGACGGGACGCACCCGCGGGCGCGCACGCGGCGCCGCGGACACCGGCCGGCCGCTTCCCGGGCCCGTGCGCCGGGCCGGGGAACCGCGGCAGGAGCACGGGAGTCGCCACGCCCACCTCCGGCAAGCCCTGCGGCGGCGCACGCCGCCGGGCCTGCGCGGTGCTGGCCTGCGCCGCGGGGGTGGGTGCGCTGGTGGACGTGCTCCCCGGCTGACGTCCGGGATCAGGGGCCGCAGCCGGGCTCGCGGGACCCTCGCACCCGTGCCCGCAGCGGTGACCTCAGTGGCCGTAGGGCGGCTCGAAACAGCCGGTCTCCGGGTAGGGGCCGTTGACCCGGACCTCGGCATTCGACTTCTGCACGAACCCCGACACACAGGCGTCGTCGTGCACGCGCACGGCGATCCGCGTCCCCTCGGGCGTGACGTAGCCGTCGCCCTCCCAGCGTGGGGACATCGTCGTGACGGTGAGCGTGCCGCCGAGGCGCTTGCCGTCCTGGGTGACCCGCTCCTCCTCGTAACCGAGCCGGAGCAGTGCCGTCCGTACGGCCGCGGGGTCCCACTTCCGCTGCTCCCACAGCCGCTCGACCACCGGCCGGACACGGGCGGCCTCCCGCTCGGCGTCCTTCGCATGGGCGGGGGCCATGTCGCCCTCGCGGCGGTAGGCGTTGTTCTCGTCGTAGTGCGGGGCGCCGTCCCCGGCGCCGGGCTCCACGTACGGCGAGGCTCCGGGGGAGCCGGGCGACGAGGCGCCCGAGGGTGCGGGAGCAGCCGCTCCGGGCGGGGAGTCCTGGGCATGGAGGTCACCGCAGCCGCCGACAGCCGCGACGACGGCGAGCGTCACGGCGACGAGGCGGAGCGGGCGGGCCGGCATTGAGGTGGACATGAAGCCGACTCTCTCATCGCGGCCGGGTTCGCCTCGCGGGGTTTTCGCGACCGGACTCTCCGTCGTCGCGGTACAGCGCGGTGAGGAGTTCGATCACCGGCTGCGTGGCCGGGTGGGGCTCGTCGCGCCACCAGGCGAGGCGTACGGCGATGGGCTCGGCGTCGCGTACGGGGCGGTAGAGGACTCCCGGGCGCCGGTACTGGTGGGCGGTGGACTCCGCGGTCATGCCGACGCAGCGGCCGGTGGCGATGACCGTGAGCCAGTCGTCGACGTCCTGCGTCTCCTCGGTCGCCGGGCGGGAGTGGGGTGGCCACAGGTCGGGGGTGGTGGTGCCGGTCCGGCGGTCGATCAGCAGGGTGCGGCCGCTGAGGTCGGCGAGCCGTACCGAGCGGCGTCCGGCCAGGGGGTCGTCCGCGGCGAGGGCGACCATGCGTCGCTCCAGTCCCACGATGGCCGAGTCGAGCCGCCGGTCCTCCGTGGGCCTGCGCACCACGGCCAGGTCGCACGCGCCCTCGGCCAGACCGGCCGTCGCCGAGTTCACGCGCACCAGGTGCAGTCCGGTCTCCGGCCGGTCCAGAGCCCAGCGGCGCTGGAAGGCCGAGGTGTGGCGGCCCAGCGCCGACCAGGCGTAGCCGATGCGCAGGACGGCGTGACCCGACGTGGCCTCGCGGACCAGGTCCTCCACTTCCCCGAGCACCCTGCGGGCCCGGGCCACCACCCGCAGCCCGGTCGCGGTCGGGGTGACCTCGCGGGACGTGCGGCGCAACAGCTTCGCGCCCAGGGCTCGTTCGAGCGAGGCGAGCGTCCGGGACACCGCGGCCTGGGAGACGCCCAGCGTGGTGGCGGCGTCCGTGAAGGTGCCCTCGTCGACGATCGCGACGAGACAGCGCAGCTGACGGAACTCCACCTTCAGGCTCTCTCCATCCATGACTGCATCGTATAGATCGAACTCGGGACGCATTTTGCGCAAGGGCCGGTTCGGCGCACGATCAGCGCATGCGAGCCGTCTCCGCCCCCGCCGCCTCCTGCGGACCTCCCACCGAGCCCGTGCTTCCGACCGCGGTGACCGGCCCCGGGCACGGTCCGCACCGGCTCGCCGGTGTGGCCACCATGGTGGGCAGTGGCCTGTCCAACCAGACCGGTGCCGCGATCGGCTCCCTCGCCTTCCCCGTCATCGGGCCGCTCGGCGTCGTCGCGGTCCGCCAGTACGTGGCCGCAGTCGTGCTGTGCGCGGTGAGTCCGCCCCGGCTGCGGTCCTTCACCCGACGGCAGTGGTGGCCGGTCCTCGCGCTGGCCGTCGTCTTCGGGACGATGAACCTGTCCCTGTACAGCGCCGTCGACCGCATCGGCCTGGGCCTCGCCGTGACCCTGGAGTTCCTCGGCCCGCTCACCATCGCCCTGGCCGCCGCGCGGCGCCGGGTGGACGCGTGCTGTGCGGTGACGGCGGCGGCAGGGGTGGTGGTCCTGATGCGGCCTCAGCCGTCGGCCGACTACGCGGGCATGGGGCTGGGCCTGCTCGCGGCCGCGTGCTGGGCGTCGTACATCCTGCTCAACCGCACGGTCGGGCGGCGCATCCCGGGGGCGCAGGGCTCGGCGGCAGCGGCGGGGCTGTCGGCTGTGATGTTCCTGCCGGTCGGTGTCGTCCTCGTCCTCCGCCAGCCGCCGACCGCGCAGGCGGTGGGCTGTGCGGTCGCCGCGGGGGTCCTGTCGTCCGCCGTGCCGTATCTGGCGGACCTGTTCACGCTGCGCACCGTACCGGCCCAGGCCTTCGGGCTGTTCATGAGCGTCAACCCCGTGCTCGCCGCGGTGGTGGGCCTTTTGGGCCTCGGCCAGCACCTCGGCTGGGCCGAGTGGGCCGGCATCGGCGCCATCGTGCTGGCCAACTCCCTGAGCGTGCTCGTACGCCGCGGCTGACCCGGCGCAGGTCGTGCGCCGGCCATGCGCTGCCGAGGCCGACGGCGGGCACGGCCCGTTTCCCGGACCGCGACCGCCGGGCTCCTCCGGATCCGCGCTCAGGCCAGGCCGAACCGCTCGGAGTGCACCTGCCGGCGGGGAACCCGCAGCCTCCGCAGGGCGTCGAGCACGGCCGAGGTCATCGCGGGCGGGCCGCAGACGTACACATCCCGCTCGGCCAGGTCGGGGACCAGGGCCCGAAGGCCGTCCGGCTCGAAGGGCCGGTTCCCCTCCCCCGTGCGGCCGGTGAGCAGGTGCAGCCGCCCGCCGCGGTCCGCGACCAGGGCGCGCACTTCGTCGGCCAGCACGGCCTCGCGTTCGCTGCGCACCCGGTAGAGCACGACGACGTCCCCCGCCGCGTCCTCCTCCAGCAGGGCGCGGACCGGGGTGATTCCCACCCCTCCGGCGATCAGGAGAGCACCGGGCCGCGTTCGGTGCAGCGAGGTGAACGCCCCGTACGGTCCCTCCACGTAGGCACGGCTCCCGACCGGGAGGTGCCGCAGGCCCGCGCTGGCGCTGCCGGCGGCCCTGGCGGTCAGGCGCAGTGTGCGGCCGTCGGGAGCCGCCGACAGGGAGAACGGATTCGCCGTCCACCAGTGCCGGTGCCCGGGGAACCGCCAGACGCAGAACTGGCCCGCCCGGGCGGGCAGCCGGTCCAGACGGCGGCCGGTGACATGGACCGACACCACGTCGTCCGACTCCGGGACCACCGCGGTCACCTGGAACCGGTGGTAGGCGTTGCGCCACACGGGCAGGACGACCCGGCCCGTGACCAGCGCGCCGAACGCGAACAGCCACAGCGCGAACCAGTAGGTCTTCGCGGCCGCGGAGGAGCTGAAGGTCGTGGTCTCCCGCAACTGGTGGACGAACGCCAGCCCCAACGCCACGTACAGCAGCAGGTGCAGGCCGTGCCACGTCTCGTACCGCAGCCGCCGCCTCACGTACCGGGCGGAGACGGCGCCGATCACGACGACGATCGCCGCGGCTCCCATCCCGAGCAGCGACGCCGGCACCCCGGCCAGCGCGAAGAACGTCTTCGTCATCGACGCGTCGTCGAGCCGGGCATAGCCCAGCACCACCAGAACGGCGTGGGTGAGGAGGGTCCACACCAGGGTGAAGCCGACCCAGCGGTGCCACACCGTCAGCCGGTCCATGCCGATACGGCGGTCGAGCCAGGGCAGCCGGGCCACCAGCAGCAGCTGGAACAGCATCAGCACGGCGGCGTGCAGGCCGAAGAACTTGGCGGCGGTGAGCACGCCGTTCTTCCCGCTGCCGGCGTCGAGGAACAAGAACTCGACGATCACCACGTTGACGATGACGAACGTCCACAGCGCCCACCGCGCCGCGACCACCGGTGCTACCGCGCGTCGCCGCACCCGCACCTGTGACCCTGTCGCTTCCACCGCTTCCCCCCTCATGTTCAGGTGACGTACCGCGTCCGAGAACGCATACGGAACGCGCCGCGAAGAGACTCGAACCGTTCACCGGACGCTGTCGCCGCACCGTCGAGCGGACCCCTGAATAGCACCTCGCGGACCCGTCGGCCACCCCCGGCGGGCCGGTCCGTTCGCCCCCGGATCGCTCGCGAAGCGGACACCGCAGGAGAGAGTCCGGCCCCCCGGCAGACCGTGGCCGGGGGGCCGGAACGGGACAGCGGCCACCTGACCGGTCTTCAGGCCGGTCACGAACGGGTGGCGGGCGGCCTCACGCGCGTCTCATCGTCCCTCCGCGGCGGTTCACGCGCGGCTCCACTTCTGGTTGGCCTGTCCGTTGCAGGTCCACAGCACCAGCGGGGTCCCGCCCGCGGTGCCTGCCCCGTTGACGTCGAGGCACAGCCCGGCGCGGGCGTTGCGGATCGACCCGTCGGCGCCGAGGGTCCACTGCTGGTTGTTCTGGCCGTTGCAGGGCCAGGTGACGACCCGGGTGCCGTTGGTGGTGCCCTGGTTCTGGGCGTCGAGGCACTTGTCACCGAAGACCCGGATCTCGCCGCCGGCCCATGTGGTCCACAACTGGTTGGCGGCGCGGTGACAGTCCCAGATCAGCACGGTGGCGCCGGGCGCCGTGGAGGCGTTGTCCACGTCCAGGCAGCGGCCGGACGCGGTGCCGCGCAGGCGCGAGGTGGTGGCGCCGAGCGGGCTGCCCCCGCTGACCCGGAACGCGGCCACTCCGTGCGCGGGGACGCTCGCCGAGATCTGGCCGGACGTGCTCGACGTGCTGCCGTTCCACAGGTCGGTGAGGGTGAACGGGCCGCCGGTCAGGCCTACTTGGGCGGCCGTGGTGGTGACGGTCGCGGCAGCCGCGCCGCGGTTGAACAGGCCCACCGCGACCGATCCGTCGGACAGGGGCTTGGCGAACACCTCGGTGGCGCCGTCGTCGCGCACCCTGCGTCCGCCCGCGCCCAGCGGGTCCTGGTTCACCGCCAGCAGGCGGGGGTTGCGCAGGATCGCGCTCACGTCGACGGACATGGTGCGGATGTCGTTTCCGGCCATGAGGGGAGCGGCCATCAGCGCCCACAGGGCGAAGTGGGAGCGGGACTCGGTCAGTGACAGGCCCGGGCGGCCGACGACGAGCATGTCCGGGTCGTTCCAGTGCCCGGGGCCGGACTGCGCCGCGAGCGGCGCGGTGACGTCCAGGACGTTGCCGACGCCCATGGGGTAGCTGTTGGTGTTGTTGTTCTGCCAGATGTCGAGCAGGTCCTCGGTCGTCCGCCACAGGTCGGCGACCTCGCCCCAGTTGTACGCGGCGCCGGTGATGGCGTGGAAGCTGTTGGGGTTGATGCTGTAGACGATCGGCCGCCCGGTGGCACGCAGGGCGTCGCGCATCAGCGTGAACCGCGCGACCTGCTCGTCCCGGGTGCCGCTGGAGGAGCACCAGTCGTACTTCAGGTAGTCGACGCCCCATGAGGCGAAGGTGGCGGCGTCCTGGGCCTCGTGCCCCTTGCTGCCCGTCGATCCCGGGTAGGCGCCGGTGGTCTGCGCGCAGGTGCGCTCGCCCGGCACCTGGTAGATGCCGAACTTCAGGCCCTTGCTGTGGATGTAGTCACCGAGTGCCTTCATCCCGCTGGGAAACTTGGCCTGATTGGCCCGCAGGTTGCCCGCCGGGTCGCGCTGGGGGTCGAACCAGCAGTCGTCGACCACCACGTACCGGTAGCCGGCGTCCTTCATGCCGGACGTGACCATCGCGTCGGCCGCCTGGCGCACCTGGGCCTCGGTGATCCCGCACCCGAAGCTGTTCCAGCTGTTCCAGCCGAGCGGCGGGGTGAGCGCCGGGCTGCCCGGCGCGGCCGTGGCGGTGGAGTGTGCGGAGCCCGCCAGGGACGCGGTGACCGTCAGCACGGTGGTCGCGAGAAGGCGGAACAGTCGTCCGCCTGGTCGTCTGGGCACCAAGGGCCTCCTCGGCCGGGAACGGGTGCCATGGGTGGGCGACGCCGCTGGGATGTCACGTCCATGACACGCAGAGTGGGTTCGAAATTTCGTATGCCATTCGGAAACTCGCGGTGCCAGGGATGGTAGACGGACGCCTGCACATGTCAACACCGGGAGCATTCCCGCCGGGCGGGCAAGTGACCTGCGGCGATCGGAGAGGCCCGGCTTCGAATGTTTCGCAGGATCAATCGAATACTGCGAGAAGGATTGACGGGGCTCGTGGGCCTCCTATCATCCAGGTTGGTCGACACCTCGATATATGTTCGACATCTCGAACCACTCGAACGATCCATACGCCCCACTCGCTCGAAGCACGGCACCTCCAGGACGTTCCCGCCCACCAACGGCCGAGCCACGCGAGGAGAACGCCACCATGGGTCTGTCATGGCTTCATCAAGACCTGTCCCGTCGCCACGCCCTGGCGGCCGCCACCGGCCTGACCGCGGGCGCCCTGCTCCCCCCGGCCCCGCCACGGGCCGCGTCCGCCACTGCCCGGGGACGGCTCCTCGCGAGCGCGGCGGCCTACACGAACCCGGTCATCTGGCAGGACTTCGCGGACATCGACGTCATCCGCGTCGGTGACACCTTCTACGCCTCGGCCTCGACGATGCACTACTCGCCGGGCGCGCCCGTCCTGCGGTCGTACGACCTGGTGCACTGGGAGATCGCCGGCCACTCGGTGCCCGTGCTCGACTTCGGCGCCAAGTACGACCTGAACGGTGCCCGCGGGTACGTCCGCGGTATCTGGGCGTCATCCCTGGCCTACCGGCCGAGCAACAGGACGTTCTACTGGCTCGGCCAGATCGACTTCGCCCGGACGTACGTCTACACCGCCACGGCCGCCGAGGGGCCGTGGAACAGGCTGACGACCATCAGCACCCCCTACTACGACGCCGGGTTGCTGGTCGACACCGACGACACCCTGTACGTGGCGTACGGCAACACCACCATCCACGTGGCCCAGCTCTCCCGTGACGGCCGGACCCAGGTCCGCACCCAGCAGGTGTTCACGACACCGTCGAGCGTCGGCACCCTCGAGGGCTCCCGCTTCTACAAGATCAACGGGCAGTACTACATCTTTCTGACCCGCCCGGCGAACGGCCAGTACATCCTGAAGTCGTCGAGCGGCCCCTTCGGTCCGTACACGATGCGGCAGGTCCTCCTCGACCTGCGCGGGCCGATCCCCGGCGGCGGGGTCCCGCACCAGGGTGGTCTCGTACAGACGCAGAACGGCGCCTGGTACTACCTGGCCTTCGTCGACGCCTACCCCGGTGGCCGGATGCCCGCCCTGGCTCCCGTCACCTGGACCCCGGACGGGTGGCCGGTCGTGCAGCTCGTCGACGGCGCCTGGGGCACCTCGTACCCCGGCCCCGCCGTGCCTCCTCCCCCGCGGCCGGTGACCCCCATGACCGGTGTCGACACCTTCGACGGCCCGGCACTGAACCCGCGCTGGGAGTGGAACCACAACCCGGACGCCACCAAGTGGTCGGCGGGAAACGGCCTGACCCTGCGGACAGCGACCGTCACAGGCGACCTCTACTGGGCGCGCAACACCCTGACGCACCGCATCCAGGGCCCCACCTCCACGGCCACGGTCCAGCTCGACCACTCCGCGATGCGGGACGGCGACCGGGCCGGGCTCGCGCTGCTGCGTGACTCCTCCGCCTGGATCGGCGTCCGGCGCGACGGTGGCGTGCCGCGGGTGGTGATGGTCGACGGGCTCACCATGGACAGCAACTGGAACACCACCGGCACCGGCAGGGAGCGCGCGAGTGCGGTCCTGACGGGCAGCCGGCTCTGGTTGCGCGCGAGTGCGGACATCCGCCCCGGCGCGGCCCGCTCCGGCACGTTCTCCTACAGCACCGACGGCACCACCTTCACCCGCCTCGGCCCCGCCTTCACCCTGGGCAACGACTGGCGGTTCTTCATGGGCTACCGCTTCGCCCTCTTCAACCACGCCACGCAGGCACTCGGCGGCGCGGTCCGCATCCAGCGGTTCGAGCTGTCGACGCCCTGAAACGGCCCACCGAGCGCACCACCCAACCCCCCACCTCCACGAGGAGTCCCATGAACTTACCCAAACGGCTCGGCCGCCGCCGGGCCACGGTCCTCGGCCTGCTGGCCGCGACGGTCCTGGTGACACCGGGCACGGCGACCGGCGCGCCCGACAGCGTGCGGGCCTCCACCCTGGGCGCCCAGGCGGCCCAGTCCGGGCGGTACTTCGGAACGGCCGTGGCCGCCGGACGCCTCGGCGACGGCACGTACACCCGCATCCTGGACCGTGAGTTCAACTCGGTCACTCCCGAGAACGAGATGAAGTGGGACGCGACCGAGCCGTCCCGCGGTTCGTTCACGTTCGGCCCCGCCGACCAGATCGCCCAGCGCGCGCAGGCCCGCGGTCAGCGTCTGCGCGGCCACACCCTGGTCTGGCACTCACAACTGCCCGGCTGGGTCAGCTCCATCAGGGACGCCACCACGCTGCGCGGCGTGATGAACAACCACATCACCACCGTGATGAACCGCTACAAGGGCCGCATCCACTCCTGGGACGTGGTCAACGAGGCCTTCGCCGACGGCGGCAGCGGACAGATGCGCGGCTCGGTCTTCCGGGACGTCCTGGGCACCGGCTTCGTCGAGCAGGCCTTCCGCACGGCGCGAGCGGCGGACCCGGCGGCCAAGCTCTGCTACAACGACTACAACATCGAGAACTGGAGCGACGCCAAGACGCAGGGTGTCTACCGCATGGTGCGCGACTTCAAGGCGCGCGGGGTGCCCATCGACTGCGTCGGCCTCCAGTCCCACTTCGGCGCCGGGGGCCCGCCCGGCAGCTTCCAGACGACGCTGTCGAGCTTCGCCGCCCTCGGGGTGGACGTCCAGATCACCGAGCTGGACATCGCACAGGCCCCCACGACGGCCTACGCGAACACCGTGCGGGCCTGCATGAACGTCGCGCGCTGCACCGGCATCACGGTGTGGGGCATCCGCGACAGCGACTCCTGGCGCAGCGGCGAGAACCCGCTGCTGTTCGACCGCAACGGCGGCAAGAAACCGGCGTACAACGCGGCCCTGACGGCGATGGGCGGCACGCCCGCCGTGACCGGCGGCGCGTGTGTCCCCACCCCCGTCACGCCCGCCGTGACCGGCGGCGCCTCCGCGGCCACCCGCGGCACGCCCGCCCGCTCCCGTGGGGCCGCCGGCACCGCCGCCTCCCTCTACCAGGGCCTGAACCCCGGCGCGGGCGGCACCTACGGCCTGCTCCCGTGGCGGCTCGGCCTGCTCACCCGGACGAACTCCGCCTGCTGACCTGCCGTGCCGGGGGGGGGAGCGCCGCCACGAGGGGAGCGCTCCCCCTTCTCCGGCCCGCCGTCGACCTTCGCACGCTCTCCTGCCAGAAAGCCGAGGTACCGTCATGCGCCGCAGTCTCCTCGCCCTGATGGCAGCGCTCTCCGCGCTGCCGCTGGCGCTCGCCGCCGCCCCGGCCGCTCAGGCGGCCGACCCGACGACCATGACCAACGGGTTCTACGCCGACCCCGACTCCAGCGCGAAACGGTGGGTCACCGCCAACCCCGGCGACGGCCGGGCCTCCGCGATCAACGCCTCCATCGCCAACACGCCCACGGCCCGCTGGTTCGGCTCCTGGAGCGGCAGCATCGGCACCGCCACCGGCGCGTACACGGGCGCCGCCGACGCCCGGGACAAGCTGCCCCTCCTCGTCGCCTACAACATCTACCACCGTGACTACTGCGGCGGGCACTCCGCGGGCGGCGCCTCCTCGCCGTCCGCCTACGCGAACTGGATCGCCCAGTTCGCGGGCGGGATCGGCGGCCGCCCGGCCCTGGTCGTCCTCGAACCGGACTCCCTCGGCGACTACGGCTGCATGAACCAGGCGCAGATCGACGAACGCGAGAGCATGCTGACCGGTGCGCTCGCCGAGTTCAACCGCCGGGCGCCCAACACCTGGGTCTACCTCGACGCCGGCAACCCGGCCTGGGCGGACGCGGCGACCATGGCCCGGCGGCTGCACGAAGCCGGAGTCCGGCAGGCCCACGGCTTCTCGCTCAACGTCTCCAACTACCTCACCACGGACCAGAACACCGCGTACGGCAACGCCGTCAACAGGGAACTCGCCGCCCGTTACGGCTACACCAAGCCGTTCGTCGTGGACACCAGCCGCAACGGCAACGGCTCGAACGGCCAGTGGTGCAACCCGGCGGGCCGCCGTATCGGCACGCCCACCCAGCTGGGCGGAGGCGCGGAGATGCTGCTGTGGATCAAGGTTCCCGGCGAGTCCGACGGCAACTGCGGTGTGGGAGGCGGCTCCACGGCCGGGCAGTTCCTCCCCGAGGTCGCCTACAAGATGATCTACGGCTACTGATCCCAGGCCGGAGCCGAGGCCGTCCGCACCGTGAGGGGTGCGGACGGCCTCGGCGCGTCGGGCGCCGCAGTCCGCGGCGGACCGATGGGAACAGCCATGATCGACAACTGGTCAAACGTGGTGTGGGCTGCGAAGCTGGAGTTCCAGGGCTCATCTACTAGGTTTTCTAGGAGGTACCCGTGAAGATGCTGATCAACGTCCCGGAGAGCGTGGTCGCGGATGCGCTGCGCGGTCTGGCGGCTGCCCACCCGGAGCTGACCGTGGACGTGGAGAACCGGGTGATCGTACGGCGGGACGCCCCCGTGGCCGGACAGGTGGGACTGGTGTCGGGCGGAGGCTCGGGGCACGAGCCGTTGCACGGGGGTTTCGTGGGTCCCGGCATGCTGTCGGCGGCCTGCCCGGGCGAGGTGTTCACCTCCCCCGTGCCCGACCAGATGCTGCGCGCGGCCGCCGCCGTGGACAGCGGCGCCGGTGTGCTGTTCATCGTGAAGAACTACACCGGCGACGTGCTCAACTTCGACATGGCAGCCGAGATGGCCGAGGACGAGGGCATCCGGGTGGCGAAGGTGCTGGTCAACGATGACGTGGCGGTGACCGACAGTCTGTACACGGCGGGCCGGCGCGGGACCGGCGCGACCCTGTTTGTGGAGAAGATCGCGGGCGCCGCGGCGGCCGAGGGCATGCCCCTGGAGCGGGTCGAGGCCGTCGCCCGGCAGGTGAACGAGAACTCCCGCAGTTTCGGGATCGCGCTGAGCGCCTGCAGCACCCCGGCCAAAGGCAGCCCGACCTTCGATCTGCCGCCCGGAGAGCTGGAGTTGGGCATCGGCATCCATGGCGAACCCGGCCGGGAGCGGCGCGCCATGATGACCTCCGGGGAGATCGCGGAGGCCGCCGTCGAGGCGGTGGTGGAGGACCTCCAGCCACGCAATCCGGTGCTGGTCCTGGTCAACGGCATGGGCGCGACGCCGCTGCTGGAGCTGTACGGCTTCAACGCCGAGGTGCACCGGGTGCTCGCGCAGCGCGGCGTCCCCGTGGCCCGTGTCCTCGTGGGCAACTACGTCACCTCCCTGGACATGGCGGGCGCCTCCCTCACCCTGTGCCAGGTCGACGAGGAACTGCTGCGGCTGTACGACGCGCCGGTGAAGACTCCGGGCCTGCGCTGGGGCGCGTGACCTGCGGGAGTAGAGGATCACCAGTACCTACCAGGCAAGGAGAGCCAGTGCTCGACGCCGATTTCTTCCGCCGTTGGATGACGGCGACCGCCGCGTCCGTCGACCGTGAGGCGGAACGGCTCACCGCCCTCGACTCCCCCATCGGGGACGCCGATCACGGCAGCAACCTCCAACGCGGGTTCACGGCCGTGACGGCCGCGCTGGAGAAGGAGGCCCCCGGCACGCCCGGTGGGGTCCTGACCCTGGCCGGACGCCAGCTGATCTCGACGGTGGGCGGCGCCTCGGGGCCGCTGTACGGGACGCTGCTGCGCCGCACCGGCAAGGCCCTCGGCGACGCCGAAGAGGTGAGCGCGGAGCAGCTGGCCGAGGCCTTGCGGGCGGGGGTGGACGCGGTCATGACGCTCGGCGGGGCCGCCCCGGGCGACGCGACCATGATCGACGCGTTGGTGCCCGCGGTGGACGCGCTCGGCGACTCGTTCACGGCGGCCCGGACCGCCGCGGAGGAGGGCGCCGTGGCGACGACGCCCCTGCAGGCGCGCAAGGGCCGGGCGAGCTATGTGGGCGAGCGCAGTATCGGCCACCAGGACCCGGGGGCCACGTCGTCGGCCCTGCTGATCGCCGGACTCGCGGAGGCCGCCGGTGAGTGACGAACAGCTGGTGGGCATCGTTCTGGTGTCGCACAGCGCGGAGGTGGCCGCGTCGGTCGCCGAGATGGCGAAGGGGCTCGCGGGCGGCGGTCCGGCGGTGCCGGTCGCTGCGGCGGGCGGCACCGAGGGCGGCGGAATCGGCACCAGCTCCGAACTGATCACCGCGGCGGCCGCGTCCGTCGACCGCGGTGCGGGAGTGGCCGTCCTGACCGACCTCGGCAGCGCGGTGCTCACGGTGAAGGCGCTGCTCGCGGAAGGCGACGAACTCCCCGAGCGCACACGTCTGCTGGACGCGCCCTTCGTGGAGGGAGCCGTGGCCGCGGTCGTCACGGCGTCCACCGGCGCGGACCTGTCAGCGGTGGAGGCGGCCGCGACGGAGGCGTACAGCTACCGGAAAGTGTGAGCGACGGAGGCGTACAGCTAACGGAGAGTGCGAGCGACGGAGGCGTACAGCTAACGGAGAGTGCGAGCGACGGAGGCGTGTACCTGCCGGCAGGTGTGAGCGACGGAGGCGTATACCTGCCGGCAGGTGAGCCACGGAGGCGGCCGGGCCCACCGGAGCGGTGCTGCGCCCGGCCGCAGGCCTGCCGGCGGTGGATGTGGCCGCAGGCCTGCCGGCGCAGCGCCGGATCGCGGGCCCGGCGGTGGTCCGACCGGCGGCGCTCCGCCCGGCCGCGGGCCCGTCGTGAGGTGCCGTCAGCTGCTCAGCTTGCGTTCGTCCGCCCTCCGGCGACCAGCCGTTTCGCGAGCCGCTCCCCCTCCGTCACGGCGGCGGCGTGGTCCTCGATGGGGGACACCTTGGTGTTCATGAAGACGATGTAGGTGACGCCGGAGGGTGCGCCCCCGCCGTGCGGGTCGGCGCGGATGCCCAGACCCTTGGCCGTCGCGTAGGACGCCTCACCGATGATGCCCTGCGGGCCCGCGTCGCCCACCACCGCGTACTGCACGCGGTCGCGGTACACGACCGCCACGACCGAGCCGCCGCCGATGCCGTGCGCCCGGTAGTCCCAGAGGGCGCTCGGCGCGGGTACGACGATGAAGGGCAGGCGTTCGGCGCTCAGCGGGCGGCCGTCCGACTGGGAGTAGGCCGTGCTCGCCGCGAAGTACGGGTCGGTCCGGGCGTTGCAGCGGGGCCCCGGCCGGCCGTCACAGTCGATGTCCATGTCGGCCTTCCAGAACACGACGTCGCCGGTGCCGCAGACCGGGATGTTCGCGGGAGCGCCGACGTCACTGCGGTAGCGGCCGCGGGAGACGGGGACACAGTCGCGCACGCGGGCGAGCAGGTCGGCGGCGCTCACGGTGCTCTCGCGCCATACCGCGGGCTGGAGATGGGCGGGGGGTGTCGTGGGGGCGAGCAGGGCGGCGCTGGCCACGGCCAGAGTGAGCGACTGGACACGCACGATACGGGAGCCTCTCGCTGGGGACCTGACGGGCACTCAGCCCAATCTGGCCCCGGGCCCATCCCCCGGCCACCGCTGGGGGGCCGGACGGTGCACGCCCCCAACGTCCGACGGGAGTCGACCACCTGAGTCCGCGTAAGACGCCGACCGTCCGGCCACCGGGTCGGCAGACTTGAACTCCCGCTCTCATGCGGGGAGTTAGACCGTGGCGCCCTCAGCGTACGGAACGCCCGCCCGGCCCGGGGTGACGCGGTCGCGGCAGGGACGGTGACGGTTCAGCCGGACGCCCCCTTGATGTGCTCCCGCCAACGAGGCCATATTGGTCCGGACCATTGCGGTGTACCCGTCGGCCGACCACCCCGGGAGGCAGTGCCGTGCGAGGACGTTTCACCCCCTTGTTCCTCCTCCGCCGCCTGGCGCTCTGCGCCGCCCTCACGCTGGTCGCGGCCTGCGGCGGGGCCGGGGCCCAGGAAGGGGACGGCGGCCGTGCGCCCGGCGCGCCGACGGGTGTCACCGCGGCGGCGGGCAGCGCGAGGAGCGTGCACGTCATGTGGAACACCACCGCCCGGGCCGAGGTCTACGAGGTGTATCGGGGCCCCACCAAAGTCAAGGAGGTGCCGGGTTCGCGGCACATGGTGGATGTCACCGGGCTCCGGCCCGCCACCCTGTACGTCTTCTCCGTGCGGGCGCGGGACGCCGACGGGCGGCTCGGCCCGTCCAGCCGCGCGGTGCGGGCGAAGACGCCCGAGGCCGTCGCGGACGACCGCTCCGCGCCGGGCCGGCCCAAGTCCTCCGAGGGGCGGGCGGCGGGGAGCCGAGCGGTGCAGCTGTCCTGGTCGGCCTCGACGGACGACCGGGCAGTGGTGTCGTACGACATCCTTCAGGGAGACACGAAGATCCACAGTGTGGGCGGGCACCAGAGGGCCGCCGTGCTGACGGGGCTGCGGCCCGGCACGCGCTATGTGTTCACCGTCCGGGCCAGGGACGCGGCCGGGAACGTCTCCCCCGCCGGGCCCGCCGTCCGCCTCACCACCCCGGGCACCGACGACGGCCGCGCCACCGCCCCCACGGACTTCCGGGCGACGAGCCACCGCGAGGACGGGGCCTACCACCTCGACCTGAGCTGGGTGCCGCCCCGGGTGGACGGTGAGGTGACCGAGTACCGGATCGAGCTCGACGGCCGGCCGGCGACGTCCCTCGTGTACGGCGGCAGGGCCCCGCGCGGGCGGGCCACCTACAGCTTCTACGTGGGGCGCAGCGCCGGTGTCACGCACCGGGTCCGCGTCCGGGCGATGCTGCCGGACGGCACCTGGGGAGGTTTCTCGGCGGAGCGCGCGGTGACCACGGGGCACTGACGACGCCGTGCCGTCGGCCGTCATCGGTCACCATCAGCCTTCATCGGCCGTCACCGTCACCATCAGCCCTCATCGGCCGTCATCCGTCATCCGTCATCCGTCATCATCAGCCTTCATCGGCTGAGATCGGCCACCATCAGCCGTCATCAGTCACCACCGTCGTCATCGGCCGTCACCAGTCGCGACCATCGTCATCGGTCGTCATCGGCCGGGAGGAGGAACCCGTCACCTGCACGGGGGCGCTCGGAGTGCGGCCGTGGCCGGGGGCGCTTTGGCTGGCCCCGAGGCAGCACGGGCGCTCCCCGACCCTCGGCGGCGCAAGGGATGTACCGCCGACCGTGCCGCCGGAGGGCAGTCCACATGCGCAACTCATCGTCAGTTCTCCGCTCCGGCCTGACCGTGGCAGTGGCCGCGCTGCCCCTCGCCCTGGCCGCGGTACCCGCCGTCGCGGGCCCGGGCATCTCCGTGAGCACCACGGGCTCCACGGTGTCGGTCACGACCAGCTCGTGCACGCAGATCAACGGCAGCTGGGGCACCGCCTCGCTCCTCACCAGCAGCCAGGGCAGCTTCGCCCAGGGCCGCCAGGTGACGCTGTCGGGGACGTCCACGAGTCAGTCGGCGGCCTGGTCGAACGTCTCCCCGGGCACGTACACGGTCATCGTCGTGTGCTCGGACGGCACCACGGCGGGCACGCAGTCCGTCGTGGTCTCCACCGCCCCCTCCCCCTCGCGGTCCGCGTCCCCCTCCGTCTCGCCGTCCCGCGGCGTCATGGGCGGGGTCGGCGGCAGCACGACGGACTACGGAACCGTCACGCTGGTGGCGGGCGGGACGCTGGTCGGGGCCGGCCTCCTCGGGACGGCCTGGTACCTGCGCCGGCGCAACAAGCCGTACCGGCTCTGATCCGGTACGGACGTCGGCCCGCTCCCCCGAAGCGCTCCGGGCGGGCGGGCCGGCGTCATGACGTGACCGGGCCGGACGGACGGCCGGTCCGCCCCAAGACGGCCATCCGGCAGGTCAACCGGACGGCTGCTCAGCCCGGCCGGCCCAGTCGGCCGGTCAGCTGGTCGGTCGGTCGGTCGGCCGGTCGGCCGGTCAGGTGGCCTCGTCGGGGAGTTCGGCGAAATCCTCCAGGGCGTGCCTGAGCCACCGGGTCCAGAAGGTCTCCAGATCGATACCGGCCCGCAGCACGAGGTGCCGCAGCCGGTCCTCGGCGGCGTCCCGGCCGGGCGGGAAGTCGCGCTTCTCGATCTCCTCGTACTCCGCGAGCTGCCGCTCGTGCAGCTCCAGATGGCGGCGCAGGTCGGCCTCCAGGCCCTCCGTGCCGACCACGGCCGCCGCCCTGAGCCGCAGCAGCAGCGGGTCGCGGTGCGGCCTGGGGTCCTGGGAGGCGGCGGTCCACCGGGCCAGTTCGGCACGGCCCGCGGGCAGGACCTCGTAGGCCTTCTTCTGCCCGCGGGCCGGCTGCTCGGACGGCAGGGCCCTGATGAGGCCGTCGGCCTCCAGTTTCCCGAGCTCGCGATAGATCTGCTGGTGCGTCGCCGACCAGAAGTAGCCGATCGACCGGTCGAACCTGCGGGTCAGTTCCAGGCCCGACGACGGCTTCTCGAGCAGGGCGGTGAGGATCGCGTGCGGGAGTGACATGGCCTCATCCTAGGGACGCGTATCCGCACTACAGGGCGGCCGCGAGCTCCGTTCCCTGCTTGATGGCGCGCTTGGCGTCCAGCTCGGCGGCCACGTCGGCGCCGCCGATGAGGTGCGCGCTGCGTCCGGCGGCGATCAGCTCCTCGTACAGGCCCCGGCGCGGCTCCTGGCCCGTGCACAGCACGATCGTGTCGACCTCGAGGACCGTGCTCTCCTCGCCGACGGTGATGTGCAGACCGGCGTCGTCGATCCGGTCGTAGCGCACGCCCGGGACCATGGTGACGCCGCGGTGCTTGAGCTCGGTGCGGTGGATCCAGCCGGTGGTCTTGCCGAGGCCGGCGCCGACCTTGGAGGTCTTGCGCTGGAGCAGGTGGACGGTGCGCGGCGGGGCGGGCCGCTCGGGCGCGGCGAGGCCGCCGGGGCCGTTGTAGTCCATGTCGACGCCCCACTGGCGGAAGTACGTCGCCGGGTCCTCGTGGGCCTTGTCGCCGCCGTCGGTGAGGAACTCGGCCACGTCGAAGCCGATGCCGCCCGCGCCGAGGACCGCGACCCGGTCGCCGACGGGGGCGCCGTCGCGCAGGACGTCGAGGTAGCCGACCACGCTCGGGTGGTCGACGCCGGGGATCTCCGGGGTGCGCGGGGTGACGCCGGTGGCGACGACGACCTCGTCGTAGTCGTCGACGTCCGCGGCCGTGACGGGCGTGTTCAGCCGGATGTCGACGCCGTGCCAGTCGAGCTGGGTGCGGAAGTAGCGGAGCGTCTCGTCGAACTCCTGCTTGCCGGGGACCTTGCGGGCGACGTTGAGCTGGCCGCCGATCTCGCCCGCCGCGTCGAACAGCGTCACGTCGTGGCCGCGCTCGGCGGCGGACACCGCGCAGGCGAGGCCGGCCGGTCCGGCGCCGACGACCGCGACGCGCTTGCGCAGCCGGGTCGGGGAGAGCACGAGTTCGGTCTCGTGGCAGGCGCGCGGGTTGACCAGGCAGGAGGTGATCAGGCCGCTGAACGTGTGGTCCAGGCAGGCCTGGTTGCAGCCGATGCAGGTGTTGATCGCCTCGGGGCGACCGGCGGCGGCCTTGGTGACGAAGTCGGGGTCGGCGAGCATCGGGCGGGCCATCGACACCATGTCGGCGGCGCCCTCGGCGAGCAGTTCCTCGGCGAGTTCGGGGGTGTTGATGCGGTTGGTGGTGACGAGCGGGACGGACACCTCGCCCATGAGCCGCTTGGTCACCCAGGTGTACGCGCCGCGCGGCACGGAGGTCGCGATGGTGGGGATGCGGGCCTCGTGCCAGCCGATGCCGGTGTTGATGATCGTCGCCCCGGCGGCCTCGACGGCCTTGGCGAGGGTGACGACCTCGTCGAGGGTCGAGCCGCCCGGGACGAGGTCTAGCATGGACAGCCGGTAGATGACGATGAAGTCCTCGCCGACGGCCTCGCGTACCCGGCGCACGATCTCCAGCGGGAAGCGCGTGCGGTTGTCGTACGTGCCGCCCCAGCGGTCGGTGCGGTGGTTGGTCTGCCGCGCGATGAACTCGTTGATGAGATAGCCCTCGGAGCCCATGATCTCGACACCGTCGTAGCCGGCCTGCCGGGCGAGGCGGGCGGCGCGCGCGTAGTCGTCGATCGTCCGCTCGACGTCGGCGTCGGTGAGCTCGCGGGGCGGGAAGGGGCTGATCGGCGCCTGGACCGGGCTCGGCGCCACGAGGTCCTGGTGGTAGGCGTAGCGGCCGAAGTGCAGGATCTGCATCGCGATCCGTCCGCCCTCGCGGTGCACGGCGTCCGTGATGACCCGGTGCTGCTCGGCCTCTTCCTCGGTGGTGAGCTTGGCGCCGCCCTCGTAGGGCCGTCCCTCGTCGTTGGGGGCGATGCCGCCGGTGACGATCAGGCCCACTCCCCCGCGGGCGCGGGCGGCGTAGAAGGCGGCCATGCGTGCGAAACCGCCCTCGGCCTCCTCCAGGCCGACGTGCATGGAGCCCATGAGGACCCGGTTGGGCAGGGTGGTGAAGCCCAGGTCGAGGGGGCTCAGCAGGTGCGGGTAACGGCTCATCGGGCCCTCCGTGCGCGGTGTCGTGCCTGTAGTTGTAGAGGACGACCCACGGTTTATGCAACTAGTTGCACAAGGTGATGGAGGGCACAGCGGGGCGCGTCCGCGCTGCCGCCGAAGCCGACGGTGACCTGCGGGCACGGCGGTGCGGCTGCACCGCCGTGCGCTCAGAGGGTGTGGTGTGAGGAGGCCGTCACCGGCTCTGCAGACGCACGTGGAGCTCCTTCTCCTGGTCGCCGGAGACGGTGCTCAGGTCGTGCACGTCGAACAGCGAGTCCAGGGTCGTGCGGAACCGCTCGATCGCCCAGTAGCCGCCGTGCAGGTCGGCGTCGACGGAGGACGACAGGTGCACCGGCCGCGCGCCCTCGTGCTCGTCGGCGACGTCGAAGGTGCCGAGCCACACGGTGGGACGGGTCTCGTGCAGTTCCTCCGGTACGTCGTCGGCGCACCGGTCGGACTCGAAGCAGGAGCACAGTGCGTCGAACACGGTGCGGGCGTCGTGCTTGCTGCACCCGCTGATCTCCACCGAGACGGAGTGGGGATGCGGTCGCTCGTGGTCCATCGCCATCGTGATCGCTCCTTACGTGGCCACCGGCTGCGGTATCCGCCCCTCCCCCAGCAAAGCACCACCTCCCGGTGAGCACTACCGGCGGTGCCCTGCTCCCGGTGACCGGTTCGGCGGGGCGGTCCGGGCCGTGGTGGGAGATGGTGGAAGGTGACGGAAGCGGCCTTCGGGGACGGCTCCGCGCGGTAGAACATGGGGTGTCGGCACACGACGGCGTGCCGCGAGGACGGCGAAGGCGGGGCGTGGGATGAGTGCAGCCGGGTCTGCCGAGTCCGCAGGCGACGGTCCGGTGCGCGGATCGGCGCGCCCGAGCGGTCTGCTCGACGTGCTGCGCGTGGCCTCGGTCGTCCTGGACGCCGAGGGCCGCATCGTGCTGTGGAGCCCGCAGGCCGAGGAGCTGTTCGGGTACGAGGCACGGGAGGCGCTCGGGCAGTACGCCGCCCGGATCATGGTCCACGAACAGCACGTCGACCTGGTCGTCAAGCTGTTCGCCGACGTCATGGGCACCGGCCAGAGCTGGGCGGGAGCCTTCCCCGTCCGCCGCAAGGACGGCACCACCCGGCTCGTGGAGTTCCGCAACATGCGCCTGCTGGACGACCAGGGCGACGTCTACGCGCTGGGGCTGTGCGCCGACCAGAGGACCGTGCACCGGCTGGAGCGCGAGGTGGCGCTGTCGACCCGGATGATCGCACAGTCCCCGAGCGGGCTGGCCGTGCTGGACACCGAGCTGCGCTACGTCTCGGTCAACAAGGCGCTGGAGGAGATCAACGGGGTACCGGCGGAGGAGCACCTGGGCCGCACTCCGCGCGAGGTGGTGCCCGGGATGGACGTGGACGCCCTGGAAGCCGCCACGCGCCGGGTGCTGGAGACGGGCGCGCCGGTCGTCGACCGGTCCACGATCGGCCGCACCCCGGCCGACCCGCACCAGGACCACGCCTGGTCGGTCTCGCTGTACCGGCTGGAGAACGCGTTCGGGACCGTGCTGGGAGTCGCCGTCTCCATCGTCGACGTCACCGAGCAGTACCGGGCGGGCATCGAGGCGGAGGCGGCGCGCCGGCGTCTGGCCCTGATCGCCGACGCCTCGGGCCGCATCGGCACCACCCTGGACCTCGACCGTACGGCCCGCGAGCTGGCCGACGTGGCCGTCCCGGAGCTCGCCGACATCGCGGCGGTCGACCTGCTGGACGCGGTCGTGCAGGGCCGGCGCACCAGCCTCGGGCCCGCCGAGTCGGCCGTGATCCGCGCGCTGGCGGTCCAGGGGTACGACTCCGCCGAGGCCCTGGAGGCGGCCGACACCCCCGGGCAGGTCGCCCGGTACGCCCCCGACCGGCTGGTCACCCAGTGCGTGCGCACGGCGAGCCCGGTGATGCTGCCGGAGGTCAAGGCCGAGGACCTGGCGCACATCGCCCGCTCCCCGGAGGCGGCCGAGCTGCTGGGCCGGGCGGGGGTGCACTCCTATCTGGCCGTACCGCTGATCGCGCGCGGTGAGGTGCTGGGCGCCCTCGACCTCAAACGCACCCGCAATCCGCTGCCGTTCAGCGAGGACGACCTGCTGCTGGCGCGTGAACTGGCCGCCCGGGCCGCGGTGCAGATCGACAACGCCCGCTGGTACCAGGGCGCCCGCGAGACCGCGCTCACCCTGCAGCGCAGTCTGCTGCCCACTCACCCGCCGGTGACGGGCGGGCTGGAGGTCGCCTCCCGCTACCAGCCGGCGGGCGCCACGAGCGAGGTGGGCGGCGACTGGTTCGACGTGATCCCGCTGGACGGCGGCAGGACGGCGCTCGTCGTGGGCGACGTGATGGGCAGCGGCATCCCCGCGGCCGCGGCGATGGGACGGCTGCGCACGGCGACCCACACCCTCGCCTCCCTCGGTCTCGACCCGAACGTGCTCCTGGAACACCTCGACAAGATCACCTCAGGGCTCGAACAGGCCATCGCCACCTGTGTCTACGCCGTCCACGACCCGCATCTGCGGCAGTGCCGGATCGCCAACGCCGGGCATCTGCCGCCGGTGCGCGTGCGGGCCGGCCGGCCGCCGGAGCTGCTCGGTCTGCCGACGGGGGTGCCGCTCGGCGTGGGCGGTGTCGCCTTCTCCACGACCACCGTCGACCTCGAACCCGGCGACCGGCTGGTGTTCTACACCGACGGACTCGTCGAGACCCGCCGCGACCCGATCGACGAACGGCTCGAGACGCTGCTGTCCCTGCTCGACGGGCCCGACCTGCCGCTGGAGGACGTCTGCGACCTGCTGCTGCGCACCCTGCACGAGCCGGACAACTTCGACGACGTGGCGCTGCTCATCGCCCGGGCGACCGAACCGGACTGAGCGACCTCACGGCCGGACGCCGATCACCACGTGGGCGTAGAGCTCCCGAGACACGGCCAGGTGGGTCGCGAGCCCGTTGCGCTCGAACGCCTCGACGGCGGCGGGGGCCTGGTGCCGGCTCGTCTCCACCAGGACGCAGCCGCCGGGGGCGAGCCAGTCGGACGCCCCGGCCGCGACCCGGCGCAGGACGTCGAGGCCGTCCGTGCCGCCGTCCAGGGCGACCAGCGGCTCGTGGTCACGGGCCTCCTGCGGCAGCAGCCCTATCTCGTCGCTGGGCACGTACGGCACGTTGGCCGCCAGGATGCCGACGCGGCCCCGCAGGCCGACCGGCAGCGCCTCGAACAGATCGCCCTCGTGGACCCGGCCGCCCACGGCGGCGACGTTGCCCCGGGCGCAGCGCACGGCGGCCGGGTCGATGTCGGCGGCGTGCAGCTCCACGCCGCCGAGCCCGGCGGCCAGGGCCGCTCCCACGGCGCCCGAGCCGCAGCACAGGTCCACGACCACGGTGGCGCCCGCGGCCCGCGCCAAGGCCTGCTCCACCAGGAACTCGGTGCGCCGGCGCGGCACGAAGACGCCCGGGGCGACGGCGATGCGCAGACCGCGGAACTCGGCCCAGCCGACGACGAGTTCGAGCGGCATACCCGCGACGCGGCGCTCGACCATGGCGGCGGCCTCGGCCGGGATGCGCGCGGCGGCGAGGATCACCTCGGCCTCGTCCTCGGCGAAGACGCACCCCGCGGTGCGCAGGGCGAGGACCACCGCGTCACGCGACGACGGAGTGGAAGGGGGGACTGCGGAGACAGACGGCATGGAAGCCCAGAGCCTTTCGGGAACCGAAGGGCGCTCCGGTGATCGCCTACGACCGGCGATCCGCGGGACATCGAGAGGAGAGCACCCGAGCTGACACAGCGGTAATGGGTCTCACCTCCTCGGTTTCCGACGGCCGGGTCCTTGCCGGGCCGGACGGCAACCCTACCCGACGGTCCCGCCGCCCGGTACGGCCCTCGGGACGACGCCGGTCAGGTGGTTGGGTCGTGCAACCATGGAAGGAGTTCAGCAGCACCGCAGGTGAGGGAGGTCCCGTGCACACCGCAGACGCCGTGGAGACCATCCAGCGGGAGATGACGGTCTTCGCCCGCCGGGCCAGGGCCGCGGCGGGCCGGATGCACCCCGAGCTGTCGCTGGTGTCGTACACGCTGCTCGGGCATCTGGAGGAGAGCGGCGGGTGCCGGGCCACCGATCTGGCCGCCCACTACGCCCTCGACAAGTCCACCGTGAGCCGCCAGGTGACGGGTCTGGAGCGCGCCGGTCTCGTCGAGCGCCGCCCCGACACGGCGGACCACCGCGTACAGGTGCTGCACCTGACCGCAGCCGGGCGGCGGATCCTGGCCCGGGTCACCGAGAGCCGCCGCGCGGCCTTCCGGGAGCGCCTGGCCGACTGGTCCGCGCAGGACCTGAGCCGGTTCGCGGACTACCTGGCGCGCTACAACGCCTCGCCCGGTCCCGGCCGGCAGGACTAGGACACCCGCCACGTACGGTTGAGTACGCACACACCGAGCACACCGGTCCGGCGGGGCACCGCCGGCCCGGCCCGGAGGCACCACCGCATGCACATCACCCGAGGCTTCACCGGGCGTCCCCGCGTCGCCGACCCCGGCCTGCCGCCCGGCCAGTACGACGCGGGAGACGACTGGCCCGTGCTGTCGGCCGAGGTCACTCCCGAGCTGGCGGCCGCCGACTGGACCTTCCGCGTCGACGGACTGGTGGCCGAGCCCCGCACCTGGGACTGGGAGGCGGCGCACCGGCTGGAGCCGTCCGCGTACGAGGGCGCCATCCACTGTGTGACGAGCTGGTCGAAGTTCGGGGTGCGCTTCACGGGCGTGTCCCTGGACGCGTTCCTGGATGTGGTCCGGCCCCATGGGTCGGCCACCCATGCCGTCGCCTACTCGCACACGGGCTACACCGCCAATCTGCCGCTCGCCGACCTGAGCGGCGGCCGCGCCTGGATCGCCTGGGAGTACGACGGCCGGCCGCTCGCCCCCGAGCACGGCGGCCCGGCCCGGCTGGTCGTGCCGCACCTGTACTTCTGGAAGAGCGTCAAGTGGGTCGCGGGCCTGCGGCTCCTCGACCACGACGAGCCGGGCTTCTGGGAGCGCAACGGCTACCACGAGCGGGGCAACCCGTGGGAGGAGCAGAGGTACTCCGGTGACTGAGACCGCCGAGGCCTTCGTGCCGCCCACGCCGTTCGCCGTGCCCGGGCGCATCGCCGTGCACGAGCAGGCCGCGTCCGAGTGGCAGACCGCCACCCTCGTCGAGATCCGCCGCGAGACCCCGCGCGTGGCCACCTTCCGGCTCGCCGTGCCCGGCTGGCCGGGTCATCTGCCGGGCCAGCACCTGATGGTGCGGCTGACCGCCGAGGACGGCTACACCGCCCAGCGGCACTACTCGCTCGCGTCCGCGCCCGACGACTCCGGGCACGTCGAACTCACCCTGGACCACGTGGAGGGCGGAGAGGTCTCGGGCTGGTTCCACACCGTCGCCCGGCCCGGCGACCGGGTCGAGGTGCGGGGCCCGGTGAGCGGATTCTTCGCCTGGCCGGGCGACCGGCCCGCGCTGCTCGTCGGCGCCGGCTCCGGCGTCGTACCGCTGATGTCGATGATCCGGCACCACCGGGCACGGCGGCTGACCGTGCCGCTGCGGATGGTGGTGTCGGCGCGCAGTCCCGAGGAGCTCGTCTACGCCCGGGAGTTGGGCGCGGAGACCACCACCGTCTTCACCCGGAGCGCGCCCGAGGGCGTGGCAGTGGGACGTATGGCTGCCGCACATGTGGCGCCCCTCTTGGCCGAACAGCCCTCCGGTGGGTGGGAGGCCTATGTGTGCGGCTCCAACTCGTTCGCCGAGCACGCCTCGCGGCTGCTGGTGACGGCCGGTCAGCCGGTGGACCGGATCCGCATCGAACGGTTCGGCTGACCCGGGTGTTTCGCCGCCCCCGCGCCGGGCACCCTGCCCGGGGTCCCGGCCGGCCGCTCCTGCCGCGCAAGGGGCCGTGGGAGCGATCGGCGGGCGCCGGACGAGGTACCCGATCCGCACCCGTACGCGTGACGTGACGTGGAGGGACGGCGGCGCACCGCACGGCCGGTCAGGCGCTCCGGCCGCGACGTCGGCGAGGAGGTGGGCAGTGCGGACCCCGAAGCCGGGCCGGCGCCGGCGGCACAGTCCGCTGCGGCGCCGGTCGGACGTCGTCGAGGCGTGGACGGTGCTGGTGGTCGCCGCCCTCCTCCTGCTGGGCGCGCCCCTGGCCGGGGTGGCCGCCGCCCGGTGGGCCCACGGCGAGGCGCGGTCGCTGGCGGTGCAGCAACGGGCCGAGCGGCACCGGGTGCGGGCCGAGGTGACCGCGAGGAACGACTCGCTGCCGTCGGTGCAGGCCGGCGGACGCCACGCCTACCGGACCACGGTGCGATGGACGGATCCGGGCGGGGCCACGCGCACCGCGACGGCCCGGGTCCCGGCCGACACCCGGCAGGGCGAGACCGTGGACGTCTGGGTCGACGAGCGGGGACGCAGTGTGGCGCCGCCGCTGGACGGGGCGGCGGTGTGGCAGCACACCCTCACCATGGGGATCTGCGCCGCGGGCGGCACGGCGTTGGTGGTGCTCTTCGGCCATTTCCTGGTACGCCGGGTGGCGCTGCGCCGGCGGATGGCCGAGTGGGACCGGGCGTGGGCCCGTACGGAGCCGGAGTGGACGCGTCGCAACGCGTGAGTGCCGGGGCCCCGGCACGTCCGGGCACACGTCTGGTCCGCCCTCCGGCCCCACCCGTAGGGTGATCATCCGCACGGCACCGTAGCTGCTTCTCACCCAAGGCGGTCCCGCATGGCCCTGTTCGACCTTCCGCTCGACGAGCTCCGTGCGTACCGCAGCGCGGCCGGCGAGCCCGAGGACTTCGACGCCTTCTGGTCCAAGACCCTCCAGGACGCGCGTGCGCACGACCTGGACGCCCGCTTCGAGCCGGTCGACACGGGCCTGACCACGGTGCGGGTGTTCGACGTGACGTTCGCGGGCTTCGGCGGTCACCCGGTCAAGGGCTGGCTGACACTGCCGGCCGGCGCGGACGGCCCGCTGCCGCTGGTCGTGGAGTTCGTCGGCTACGGCGGCGGACGCGGGCTCCCCCACGAGCACCTGCTGTGGGCGTCCACGGGCCGGGCGCACTTCGTGATGGACACCCGCGGGCAGGGCAGCGCCTGGGGCGGGGGCGGCGGTACGGCGGACCCGGTGGGCGGGGCGCCCGCGTACCCCGGTTTCATGACCCGCGGCATCGACGCCCCGGAGCACTACTACTACCGCCGGGTCTACACGGACGCGGTGCGTGCCGTGGAGGCGGCCCGCTCCCATCCCCTGACCGACCCGGCGCGCACGGTGGCCGTCGGTTCCAGCCAGGGCGGCGGCATCACCCTCGCGGTCGGCGGGCTGGTCCCGGACCTGGCGGGCATCGCGCCGGACGTGCCGTTCCTGTGCGACTTCCCGCGCGCGGCGACGCTCACGGACCGGCACCCGTACCGGGAGATCGGCCTGTACCTCAAGACCCACCGCGGCCGCACCGAGGACGCCCTGCGCACGGTGTCGTACTTCGACGGCGTCCACTTCGCCGCCCGCGGCCGGGCCCCCGCACTGTTCTCGGCCGCCCTGGAGGACCAGACCTGCCCGCCGTCGACGGTCTTCGCGGCCTTCAACGCCTGGGCCCACGAGGACAAGGCGATCGAGGTCTACGACTTCAACGACCACGAGGGCGGCGGGCCCTTCCAGGAGGCGGTCAAGCTGCGCTGGATGCGCTCGTACATCTGATCCGGCCGTTTCCCTCCACCGGCCTTCCACCCGGTCCGACCAGTCGGTACGTTCATCGCGCCCGGGCCGCGACGCGGCGTCCCGGGCGCGGAACCGGTCGGCGGAGGGGGGCTCATGTCCGAGTTCGGGACACAGGTGCGCGGTCACTGCGACGCGCGCTTCACGGCGGTGCGCGAGGCGTTCGAGGAGAACTTCCGGGAGCGCGGTGAACTGGGTGCCGCGGTGGCGGTCACCGTCGGCGGACGGACGGTGGTGGACCTGTGGGGCGGCTGGGCGGACGCGGCGCGCTCCCGGCCGTGGGAGCGGGACACCCTGGTCAACGTGTGGTCCACCTCCAAGGGGCCGGTGGCGCTGTGCGCGCATCTCCTCGCCGACCGGGGGCTGCTGGATCTGGACGCGCCGGTGGCCCGGTACTGGCCCGAGTTCGCGGCGGCGGGCAAGGAGAAGGTCCTCGTCCGCCATCTGCTGTCCCACCGCGCCGGTCTGGCCGGTCTGCGGGAGCCGCACTCGCTGGAGCAGCTATGCGACTGGGAGCTGACCACGCAGCGGCTCGCGGCGACCGAGCCCTGGTGGGAACCGGGCACCCGGTCCGGCTACCACGCGCTGACCTACGGCCATCTGGTCGGCGAGGTCGTACGCCGGGTGTCGGGGCTCAAGCCGGGGGCCTTCCTGGAGCGGGAGGTGACCGGCCCGCTCGGCCTGGACTTCCGCATCGGCCTGCCTGGGGAGGACGCCGGCCGGGCCGCCGAGCTGGTACAGGCGCCGACGACGGGCGGTGATGAACAGGCCGCGGTCTTCGCCCAGTTGGCGCCGGCGGCCGTGGCCGCGCTGACCAACCCGGCGGTGTCCGCCGCCGCGGCGAACACTCCGCGGTGGCGGGCCGCGGAGATCCCGGCGGCGAACGGGCACGGCACCGCGCGTGCCGTCGCCGGACTGTACGGCGTCTTCGCGGGCCTCGACACCCACGGGGGCCACCGCCTGCTGTCGCCCGAGGCGGCCGAGCGGGTGCGCGAAGGGCAGGGCAGCTGCCGGGACCTGGTGCTCGGTGCCGGGTTCGAGCACGAGACGGAGGTCGGCCTCGGGCTCTGGCTCAGCGGCCCCGGCGGCTCGTACGGACCCAACCCGCGCGCTTTCGGACACGACGGCTTCGGCGGCTCCTGCGGGCTCGCCGACCCGGAGGCGGGGGTGTCCCTCGGCTATGTGATGAACCGGATGGGGCCCCGCATCGCCGACGACCCGCGGAAGACGGCCCTGGTCGACGCCCTGTACGGCGCGCTGTGAGGGCGTGCGCGGGCCGTCCGGTTTCGGCCGAACCGCCCGGCCGCCCTTCCCAGCTGGTTTAGACCAATGCTAGATCTGGTGGCGCACCGAGCCCGCACGGCTACCGAACGTCACCCACAGGAGGGGCGGCATGGCCCGCACCACCCCGCATCCCCCGCCGTCCGAGTCAGAGCCCCTGTACCGCCGGATCGCGACGCAGCTGCTCCGCGAACTGCGCGACGGCACCGTTCCTCCCGGCGAACGACTGCCGAGCGAACGGCGGCTGGCCGGCCGCCTGGGAGTCAGCCGGGAGACCGTACGGCGGTCGCTGGAGCTGCTCCGCCGCGACGGTCTGGTCACCACCGACCGGCGCGGCAGCCACGCCACCCTGCCCGGCCTGCCGGCCGAGACCCCGGCGTCGCTCACCTTCCCGGTGGGCGCCGGCCCCGCGGCCCCGGGCGGTGTCGCTCGCGCCACCGTCACCTGGGAGGCTCCCCCGCCGGAGCACGCCGAGGCCCTGGGGCTGGAGCCCGGCCGCCCGACCCTGATCCACCGCTACCGGTACGCGACCGCCGACGGGCAGGGCCTGCGGAGCGCCATGACCTCGTTCTCCGCCGTGGCGCTGGCGGAGGTGGCGGAGCTGGCCCGCTATCGCGACCGGGCCGACGGCACCGCCGCAGCGCAGCTGCGCCGGGCGTACGACTGGATGCGCCGGGCCGGCCTGACCCTGCACCACCGCGACGCCATCACCCGCCTGGCGAGCACCGCGTCGGTACGGGTCACGCGCCAGGTGCACGACCAGTACGCGCGGCCGCTGGAGATCACCGACCTCGTGGTGGAAGCCCAACAGGACGCGCTGGTCTATGAGTTCACCCTGCCGAGCTGCGCGGTGGCGCACACGACCGACCGTCACCCTTCACCCGTTCGGCGGACTGCTGACGCGGGTTCCCGACGATGACGGAGATCATCAAGACACGGTACGGCTCCCCAGGCGACCCCCGAGAGGAACCCCATGGCCACGTTCACGACCTCCGACGGAACCGAGCTCTATTACAAGGACTGGGGCCAGGGGCAGCCCGTGGTGTTCAGTCACGGCTGGCCCCTCAACGCGGACGCGTGGGACGGCCAGGCCCGGCTGGTCGCCGAGCACGGCTTCCGGGCGATCGCGCACGACCGCCGCGGACACGGCCGCTCGGGCCAGCCGTGGCAGGGCAACGACATGGACCGGTACGCCGACGACCTGGCCGAGCTGATCGAGGCACTGGACCTCACCGACGCGGTCCTGGTGGGCCATTCGACCGGCGGCGGCGAGGTGGCCCGCTACATCGGGCGCCATGGGACGGGGCGGGTCGCGAAGGTCGTGCTGCTCGGTGCGGTCCCGCCGCTGATGCTGCGCACAAAGGCCAATCCGGAGGGCACGCCGAAGGAGGCCTTCGACGAGATCCGCGCCGGGGTCGCGGCGGACCGCTCGCAGTTCTACTGGGAGCTGAGCGAGGCCTTCTACGGCTTCAACCGGCCCGGCGCCACCGTGTCGGAGGGCGTGCGGCGGGCGTTCTGGATGTGGAGCATGCAGGCCGGCCTGAAGGGCGCCTACGACTGCGTCGCGCAGTTCTCCGAGACCGACTTCACCCAGGACCTGGGGCGCATCGCCGTGCCGACGCTCGTCGCGCACGGGGACGACGACCAGATCGTGCCGATCGCCGCCTCGGCCCACCGGACCTCCCAGCTCGTCAAGGACGCGACGCTGAAGGTGTATCCGGGCGCCCCGCACGGTCTGGTCGGCGACTACGAGAAGGCGTTCAACGACGATCTGCTGAACTTCCTGCGCGGCTGACGAACCCTCCCGGCCCCGGGTCATGGCCCGGCAGCCGGGCCAGGACCAGCCGCACCCGGGGGCTGCCGTCAGGCCGCCGCCCGAACTCCGGAAGCGGCTGGAGCTCCACCTCGAAACCCGCTGCCGCGAGTTCGCGGCGTACGTCCCCGAGGCGGAAGGCGCGGTAGTACATGACGAACGGAGGCCGCCAAAGCGCGTTGCGCACCCGCATCACGGTGTCGAAGCCGAGGAGCGCCCAGAAGCCGGGCGAGCCCGGGCGGGGCGGGGCGACCACCGGGAAGGCGAAGCGGCCGCCCGGCCGCAGCACGGAACGGACCTGCGCGAACAGTCCGGGCAGTTCCCGGGGAAGGAAGTGCCCGAAGGCCCCGAAACTGACCACCAGGTCGAAGACGGGCCCGAAGGGCAGCGCGCGGGCGTCGGCCCGGACCCAGGAGACCGGCGGGCCCTGCGGCAGCCCCACCCGCTCGCGCGCGACGCCCAGCATGCCCGCGCTGAAGTCGACCCCGGTGACGCTCTCCCGGCACACCCCTGCCAGCACGCCGACGCCCGCCCCGGTACCGCAGCACAGATCGAGCCCGGCGTCGAAGGGCCCGGTCCGTCGCAGTGCCGAGCCGACGGCGTCGAGGACCGCGTCGGGTGTCCGGAACGGCGTGTGGTCGAACTTCGGGGCGAGGAGGTCGTAACCGCGCTCGACCGACGACAACGCCTGGACGGCGAGCTCGCGCAGGCTGGGACCTTCGGGGCTGAACATCGGCTCAGCCTAGGGGAGTCCGCTGCTTCAGGACGGCGCGTACGCGCTCGCACCAGCGGAGGTTCTCCTCCTCGAAGCCGATGCCGCCCATCAGGGTGAGGTAGGGGCCGACACGGTCGGTCTCCCGGAGGTACTCCTCCTCGCTGCGGCCGGCCAGGAGGCGCTCGCGCACCCGACGGTAGCGGGCGAGCTTGCCGCGGGCCCGCGCCTCGCGCTCCTCGACGAGCGCACGGGTCGCCTCGGGGTCCACGCCGTCCATGGCCTGGATCTTGATGAGGAGTTCGTCGCGGATGGCGGTGGGCCGGCGGGGCGGCGCGGCGGCGAACGCGTCCAGGTCCCGGCGGCCGGCTTCGGTCAGCGTGAACATCCGTTTGTCGGGCCGCCGTTCCTGGCGCACCACCCTCGCCTCGATCAGTCCGTCCTGCGCGAGACGCTCCAGTTCGCGGTAGAGCTGCTGGGGGGTCGAGGCCCAGAAGTTGGCCAGCGACACGTCGAACACCTTGGACAGCTCGTACCCCGAGGCCTCGCCCTCCAGGAGGGCCGCCAGCACGGCGTACTTGAGAGACATGTGGACACCGTACCAACGGATGACTAATCTACTCCGCACCTACTCAACAAATTGACCAAGGCGGTTCGATGCGTGCATTCCGTGAGGCGATCGAGAAGCTCGACCTCGACGCCGCCGAGGCGCTGCTGGCGCCGGACGTCGTCTTCACCAGCCCGGTCGTCTTCAAGCCGTACACCGGCAAGGCGATCACGGCGGCGATCCTGCGTGCCGTCTCCGGGGTCTTCCAGGACTTCCGCTACGTGCGCGAGATCAACGACGCGGACGGCCGCGACTCCGCCCTGGTCTTCACCGCGCGGGTGGGCGACCGGGAGATCAACGGCTGTGACTTCATCCACGTCGACGAGGACGGACGCATCGACGAATTCACGGTGATGGTCCGCCCGTTGTCGGCGGCCCAGGCCCTCGCGGCGGCCATGGGCGAGCAGTTCGAGCGGATCGCCGAGGAGGCACGCTCCCGCTCGAACTGAGCGACACCTCCTCAACTCTTCTCCGGTGTTCTCCGGGCACCCACGGCCGGTTCGCGGTTGGATGTCCCCATGACGTCCGTCGAGCACGAGCGGCTGATGCGGGCCAACCAGGCGAACTGGGACGCCCGCACGCCCGTCCATCTCGCCAGCCGCTTCTACGGTCTCGACCAGGATCTCGACCCCGGGCGCTGGTTCGCCCCGTTCGAGTGGGAGGACCTCGGCGAACTCGCCGGGCGTGACGTGCTGCATCTCCAGTGTCACCTCGGGACGGAGACGATCGCCTTCGCGCGGCGCGGCGCCCGGGCCGTCGGCCTCGACTTCTCCGAGGCGTCGGTGGCGGCGGCCCGGGACATCGCCGCGAAGGCCGGAGCGGACGTGACGTACGTCCGGGCGAACGTGTACGACGCGGTCGAGGCGCTGGAGGGACGGCGGTTCGACGTCGTCTACACCGGCAAGGGCGCCCTGTGCTATCTCCCCGACCTGGGCCGCTGGGCGGAGACCGTCGCCCGGCTCCTGCGTCCCGGCGGCCTGCTGTACGTCGTCGAATTCCACCCCCTGCTCAACGCGCTCGGGCCGAAGCCCGCCCCGGGCGAGGGGCCCGAGCTGCTGTTGCGCCACGACTACCTGGGCGGCGCCGGCCCGGTGCACCGCGACGGGACCCACACGTACACGGACGGCCCGGCCGTCGAAGGCGCGACGGACAGCTACGAGTGGCCGCACGGAATGGGCGAGGTCATGAACGCATTGACGGGTGCGGGACTCGCCGTGCGGCGCCTGCGGGAGGGCGACGAGCTGCCCTGGCCGCGCTGGCCGCAGATGGTCCGCACCGAGTCCGGCTGGTGGCGGCTGCCCGAGCCGCGCATCCCGCTGCTGTACGGGCTGCTGGCCACGCGGTGAGGTAGCCGGCTTGCCTGTACCGCATGACGTGGTACAGTGCGAACAGCACTCGTGCACGCCCCTGTTGACGGGCGCCGGTGCCGTCTCTTCTCTCTCCTTCTTTCCAGCACCACGACGTGTTCGTCGTTTCCGAGGTGCTGTTTCCCCGCCGCCCGGAGCGAGCCATCGGCCCTCCCTTCGCGGCCTCTCCCCCCTTCCTCGCATGTCCCGTGCCCGCCGTCCGTGAAAGGACACCCACCACCATGACCACCACACTCGAAAACCCGCACGTCCAGCAACGGTCCCCGGAGCGGACCGTGTCCGGTGTCCTCGACATCGACACGAACGGCAAGGGGCACCTGCGCGGCGCCGACTGCCTGCCCGCGCCCGCCGACGCCGTGGTCTCCCCCGCGTTGATCCGCCGGTACGGCCTGCGCAAGGGCGACGTCGTCGAGGGCGTGACAGGCGACCGGCGCGCCCTGACCGACGTCGCACGCGTCGGTGGCCGGGTGCCCGGCCACCCGCGCGAACGGCGCCACTTCCGCGACCTGACGCCGCTGCACCCGCACGAGCGGCTGCGGCTCGAACACCCGGCGGCCGGCCTCGCCGGACGCGTCGTCGACCTGATCGCCCCCGTCGGCAAGGGCCAGCGCGGGCTCCTCGTGGCCCCGCCCAAGACCGGCAAGACCGTCCTCCTCCAGCAGCTCGCCGCCGCCGTCACCAACAACCATCCCGAGTGCCGGCTGATGATGCTGCTGCTCGACGAGCGGCCCGAGGAGGTCACGGACATGCGGCGCTGCGTGCGGGGCGAGGTGTACGCCTCGACCTTCGACCGCAGTGCCAGGCAGCACATCGCGCTCGCCGACCTCGTGATCGAGCGCGCCAAGCGGCTCGTCGAGGCCGGTGAGGACGTCGTCGTCCTCCTCGACTCGCTGACCCGGCTGTGCAGGGCGCACAACAACGCCGCCGCCTCCGGTGGCCGCATCCTCACCGGGGGCGTCGACGCGTCCGCGCTGACCGGCCCCAAGCGGTTCTTCGGCGCCGCCCGGTCGGCCGAGGAGGGCGGTTCGCTCACGATCCTCGCGACGGCCCTGGTGGAGACCGGTTCACGGGCCGACGACTTCTACTTCGAGGAACTGAAGTCCACCGGCAACATGGAGCTCCGGCTGAGCCGCGATCCGGCGTCACGCCGCGTGTTCCCGGCCGTCGACATCACCCTCTCCGGTACCCGCCGCGAGGAACTCCTGCTGCGTCCGGCCGAGTTGGCCGCCGTCCACGGCCTGCGCCGTGTGCTGCGGGGCCGGGACGGGCAGGGCGGCCTGGAGACCCTCCTGGAGCGGATGCGCGAGACGCCGGACAACGCCACGTTCCTGCGGCGCATCCAGCCGACGCTGCCCCCGGGCTGACGCGAGGCGATCAGCCATCCGGGTGCCGGCGCCCGGCGCGCGGCCCCGTCGTCACCCCGAGAAGCACGTCCGTTTTCTACGTTGATCGTATGATCATCGGATTCTCTTCCCGGGTGGCCGTGTCGGCCGGTGCGCTCTGCGTGGCCGGGCTCCTGGCGCTGACGCCCGCAGCGGCGGCCGGCACCGGCGGGGCGGAGCCCACTCCGCCGGGCGGGCCGAGAGCCGCGGCCCCGCACCCCTCGTTGCTGTACCGACCCGGCACCCAGGTCCACCCGCGCACCGGCGCGACGCGCCTCCCGAAGGTCTCCGCGCTGTCCTGGCTGGTGGCCGACGCCCGGACCGGAGAGGTGCTCGCCGCCCACCACGCGCACCGCAGGCTGCCCCCGGCCAGCACCCTGAAGACCCTCTTCGCCCTCACCGTGCTGCCCGGGCTGCCGGCGGGCGTCCGGCACACCGTCCGCGAGCGGGAACTGCGCGGCATCGGCGCCGGCAGCAGTCTGGTCGGGGTCGCCGAGGGCAACACGTACCGGATCTCCGACCTGTGGCGCGGCGTCTTCCTCAACTCGGGCAACGACGCCGTGCACGTCCTGGCCGAGCTCAACGGCGGCTGGCGCGTCACCGCCCAGCGGATGCAGGCCAAGGCCCGCTCCCTCGGCGCCCGCGACACCCATGTGGTGTCACCCGACGGCTACGACGCCCCGGGCCAGGTGTCGTCGGCGTACGACCTCGCCGTGTTCGGCCGGGTGGGGCTGCGCAACCCCGACTTCGCCCGGTACTGCGCCACCGTCGAGGCCAGGTTCCCCGGCGGCGGCAACGGGTCGTACCCGATTCTCAACACCAACCGGCTGCTGAGCGGCGCCAAGGGGGTGAAGCCGTACCCGGGGCTCATCGGCATCAAGAACGGCTACACCTCCAAGGCGGGCAGCACGCTCGTCGCGGCGGCCCGCCGGGACGGGCGCACCCTGATCGTGACGGTGATGAACCCTCAGGAGGGCGGCGGGTCCGCCGTGTACGAGGAGGCCCGTTCGCTGCTCGACTGGGGCTTCAGGTCGGCCGGGAAGGTCGAGGCGGTGGGCTCGCTCGGCGCGCCGGGCACGTCAGCGGGGCCGGCCGTGACGACGCCGGCCGCGGTCGCGGCGGCGGTGGGCGAGGAGCACGCGTCCGTCTGGACGGAGGCCGGGATGATCGCGGGCGCCGCCGGTACGGGCGCGGCGGTCGTGGTGCTGGTGCTGCGGCTTCCGGTCCGCAGACCCCGGCGGAGCTGACCCACCGGCAGCCACAGCAACAGCCCCAGGGTGATCCAGGCGTAGGTGTTGCTGCCCAGGAACCCGTCGACGCCGGACGCGTCGTCGAACCACAGCCACACCACGCTCGTGCACAGCACGGCGTACAGGGCGCCCGCCACCCGGAGGCGCCCGGCGCGGACCAGCACGGCGAAGGAGGGGAGCAGCCACACGAGATGGTGCACCCAGGTGATCGGGCTGACGAGACAGGCGGCGAGACCGGTCAGGGCGAACGCCGCCGTCCAGTCCCCCGCCGCGACCGCCCGGCGGGCCCGCACCGCCCACACCCCGAGGATCAGCAGCACCGCCAGGGCCCACACCGCGCGGTCCGGTTCGCCGAGCCGGGCCAGGATGCCCTGCACGGACTGGTTCGAGACGTAGCCGAGGCGCCCCACACGGTCGGTGTCCCACAGCGCCTCGGTCCAGTAGAAGCGCGAGGCGTCCGGGTCCACCCGGGCCGCGAGGGCCGTGGCGCCGAGGGCCACGGCCGTGGCGAGTGCCGCCGCGCGCCGGCGTCCGGCCACCAGCAGCAGGCCGATGAACAGGGCGGGCGTGAGTTTGATCGCCGCCGCCAGCCCGATACCGACCCCCGCCAGGCGTCCGCGCCCGGTGGCGAGCAGTGTCGCGTCGGTGAGGACGAGCGCCAGCAGCAGCAGATTGACCTGGCCGAAGCCGATGGTGTCGCGCAGCGGTTCGAACAGGGCGAGCAGGCAGGCGGTCAGGGCCCAGCCGAACCAGCCGTGACGCCGCCAACGTGGGCCGGCGAGCAACCGCAGGATCACGGCCAGGGCGGCAAGGTTGAGCAGCAGGGCCGCGGCGATCGCGGTGCGCAGCCCCAGCAGGGCCATCGGCAGCATGACGACCGCGGCGAACGGCGGGTAGGTGAAGCCGTACGTCGTGCCGGGCACCCGGTAGTCGTAGAGGCGGCCGCCGCGGTGCACCCAGGAGTCGATGCTGCCGTGATAGACGCGCAGGTCGAACCAGTCCCGCAGCAGCGGCACGGTCGCGGTGAAGACCGTCACCAGCGTGGCGAGGGCGAGCACCAGCAGCATCCGGCCCCGGTCGGTACGGGGCAGGGCCGCGGTCATGCCGCGCCGCCCGGTGCCGGGGCGAGCTCCGCCTGGTGGGCCTGCCACAGCACGACGACCGCGAGCGCGCCGCCGGAGACGGCCAGGACGAGTTGCCCCGTGTCCGCCGGGCCGCCACCGGGCAGCACGCTCAGCGCGAGCACGCCGGTGACGGCCGCCGTGCGGTGGCGTACGGACGTACTCGGTGCGGCGGCGGCGATGAGGAACAGGCCCCACAGGGCGTACCAGGGGCGGATCGCCGGTCCGAGCGCGGCCACCGCCGCCAGGGACAGGCCCAGCGCGTACACCGGCCGGAGGCGCAGCCGCAGCCAGATCAGCGCGATCGCGATCACGGCGGCCACGATGCCCAGAGCGTGCCAGGCGGGCAGCGCCAGGGGCGCGAGATCACTGCCGAGGTGCTCCAGCAGGGCCCGGGTGACACGGCCGAGAAGGGTGGTCAGGGCCCAGTTCTGCGGGGAGGCGGGGGTGTTCAGGGCGCCGACCCAGCCGTACCCGGTGCCGGCCACGGCCGTCGCGGCGACGGTGGTCCCCGCTGCGGCGACGGTGGTCGTCACGAGGGCTTTCGCCGGGCTGCGGCCCGCACGCACCTGGAGGGCGACGACGGCGGCGAGACCGAGCACGGCGGGCGCCTTGACCAGAGCGGCGAGGGTGACGAGGACGGCGCCGAGGACCGGCCACCGGCCGAGCGCCGCCACCAGCCCGACGCCGAGCAGGCCCAGCATGACGGCGTCGTTGTGGGCGCCTGCGACCAGGTGCAGCAGGACCAGCGGGTTGAGGGCGCCCAGCCACAGCGCGGCGGACGGGTCGGCGCCGCTGTGCCGGGCGAGCCGGGGCAGCGCGGCCGCCATCAGGGCCACACCGGCCAGGGCGACGAGCCGCATCCCGAACAGTCCGGCCGGCAGTTCGCCGCGGGTGAGAGCCGACAGCGCTCCCGCGACGGCGAGGAACACCGGCCCGTACGGGGCGCCGGTGTGCCGCCAGAGCGGGGCGACCTCGCCGGCGAGCGGACCGCCCAGCCGGGACGGCCCGTGCGCGTAGACGTCCAGGTGCGCGTCGACCATCGCCCCCTGGGCGAGGTAGCTGTAGACGTCCCGGCTGAACAGCGGCGGGGCCAGGAGCAGCGGAGCCGCCCAGGTGGCGAGGACGAGCAGCAGGGCGCGGGGCGCCGGTGGTCTCGGCCCGCGCACCACCCGGCCCAGCAGCAGCCAGGCCGCGATCAGCAGGACGACGCCGAAGTACACGCCGACCACACCGAGCGCGGCGGGCGCGGAGTCCGGGTGGAGAAGGTCCGCCACGGGCAGGGCGCCGGCCGTCTCACCGCCCAGGGCGAGGCAGGCGGTACCGGCCAGACCGAGTATCCGGCAGCGGCGGAGATCGACGGGGAAAGCCATGGCCAACACACGGGCAGCGTGTCAACGGTGGATGGCCGAGAGGGGACGCTGCTGTCTCCGCAGGGCGGCCTGCTCGTGACCGCCCGGTGTGCACGGGGCGATGACTTCCCGCCGCGGCGGGAGTCCTACCGGCATCGGTGGACCGAGGAACGGACGTGAACCCATGGCCAGCACCGCGGCGTATGCGAAGGTCGACGGCCTTCGGATGTACTACGAGCTGCACGGCGCCGGCAGCGGGCACCGGCCGCTGGTGCTGCTGCACGGCGGCGCGCTCACGATCGGCCTGTCCTTCGGAGCGGTCCTGCCGGCGCTCGCGGCCACGCGCCGGGTCGTGGCTCCGGAGGTGCAGGGCCACGGGCACACGGCCGACATCGAGCGGGAGATGAGCGTGCCGCACTTCGCCTCGGACGTGGTCGGCCTGCTGGACGAGCTGGGCGGCCCACGCCCCGCTGCCCTGGGCCGCCGACGACCTGCGCGGTCTGGCGGCGCCCACGCTTCTGGTGCTCGGCGACACGGACTTCCTGCGCGTCGAGTACGCCGCCGAGATGAGGGACCTGATCCCCGACGCCCGGCTGGCGGTGCTGCCGGAGACCACGCACATGGCGCTCATGCGGCGTACGGAACTGCTGCTGCCGATGCTGGAGGAGTTCCTCGGCTGAGCCGCGCGGGCGGGCCGCCGGTCAGAACACCGACAGACCGGTCAGGGTCGTGAAGCGGTCGAGGGCCGCGACACCCGCGACCGAGTTGCCCCGCTCGTCCAGGCCCGGGCTCCACACGCACAGGGTGCAGCGGCCGGGGACGACCGCGATGATCCCGCCGCCCACACCGCTCTTGCCGGGCAGGCCGACACGGTAGGCGAAGTCGCCCGCCGCGTCGTACGTGCCGCAGGTCAGCATGATGGCGTTGATCTGCTTGGCCTGGCTGCGGGTGAGCAGGCGGGTGCCGTCGGCGCGGACGCCGTGCCGGGCGAGGAAGCCTGTGGCGAGGGCCAGGTCGGCGCAGGACGCGGCGATCGAGCACTGCCGGAAGTACTGCTCCAGGAGCGTCGGCACGGGGTTGTCGATGTTGCCGTAGGACGCCATGAAGTGGCCGAGCGCGGCGTTGCGGTCGCCGTGGGCGGTCTCGGAGGCGGCTACCTCCGGGTCGAAGCCGAGGCCGGGGTTGCCGCTCTCGGCCCGCAGGAACGCCAGGAGTTCGCCCGACGCGTCCCCGGTCCGGGTGTGCAGCCGGTCGGTGACGACCAGGGCGCCCGCGTTGATGAACGGGTTGCGCGGGATGCCGTTCTCGTACTCCAGCTGGACCAGGGAGTTGAAGGGGTTGCCGGAGGGTTCGCGGCCCACGTGCTCCCACAGGACGTCGCCCTCGCGGGCCAGGTCGAGGGCGAGGGTGAAGACCTTCGTGAGGGACTGGGCGGAGAACGGCTCCCGCCAGTCCCCCACCCCGTACACCGTGCCGTCCGGCTCGGCGACGGCCATGCCGAAGCTGCGCGGGTCGCGGGCGGCGAGCGCCGGGATGTAGTCGGCGGGCCGGCCACGGCCGGGGGTCCGCTCGATCTCCTCGGCGATGCGCTCCAGGACCGGCTGGAAGGTCGTCGACGACGTCATGATCGCTATTGTCCCTCCGCCGGTCCCGGTGCGCTCCGCAGGTCAGGCCGGGGTCGAGCCGCTGCCGGCGAGGACCTCGGGGCGCAGCAGCCCGGCGAGGGTCCCGGCGGGGAGCAGGCCCTTCTCCAGGACGAGTTCGGCCACGCCCCGGCCGGTGGCGAGGGCCTCCTTGGCGATGTCGGTGGCGGCCGTGTAGCCGATGTGCGGGTTGAGGGCGGTGACCAGGCCGATGGAGTTCTCCACGCTCGCGCGCAGCGCCTCGGTGTTGGCGGTGATGCCGAGGACGCAGCGCTCGGCCAGCGTCAGGCACGCCGCCCGCAGATGCGTGATGGACTCCGACAGGGAGTGCAGGATGATCGGCTCGAAGGCGTTGAGCTGGAGCTGTCCGGCCTCGGCGGCCATGGTGATGGTGACGTCGTTGCCGATGACCTCGAAGGCGACCTGGTTGACGACCTCGGGTATGACCGGGTTGACCTTGCCGGGCATGATCGACGAACCGGCCTGCACCGGAGGCAGGTTGATCTCGCCCAGACCGGCGCGCGGCCCGGAGGACAGCAGCCGCAGGTCGTTGCAGCTCTTGGAGAGCTTGACCGCGATGCGCTTGAGCACGCCGGACATCTGCACGAACGCGCCGCAGTCCTGGGTCGCCTCGACGAGGTTGGCCGCCGTCACCAGGGGCAGTCCGGTGATGGCCGCGAGGTGGCGGCGGGCCGCCTCGGCGTATCCGGCGGGGGCGTTGAGGCCGGTGCCGATCGCGGTGGCACCGAGGTTGATCTCGTGGATCAGCTGGACGGCCTCGGCGAGCCGGGACCGGTCCTCGTCCAGCATGACGGCGTACGCGGAGAACTCCTGGCCCAGCGTCATGGGCACCGCGTCCTGCAACTGGGTGCGGCCCATCTTGAGCACGTCGCGGAACTCGACGGCCTTGGCCGCGAACGTGTCCTGGAGGACGGACATCGCGTCGAGGAGCCCGCGCACCGCGAACACCGTCGCGATCTTGACGGCGGTCGGGTAGACGTCGTTGGTGGACTGGCCGAGGTTGACGTCCTCGTTGGGGTGCAGGAACCCGTACTCGCCCTTGGCGTGGCCCATGAGCTCCAGCGCCCGGTTCGCCACGACCTCGTTGGCGTTCATGTTGGTGGAGGTGCCGGCACCGCCCTGGACGACGTCCACGACGAACTGGTCGTGCAGCTTGCCGTCGCGGATCTCCCGGCAGGCCTCGACGATGGCGGCGGCCTTCTTCGGTTCCAGCAGGCCGAGCTCCTCGTTGGCGAGGGCGGCGGCCTCCTTGACCGCGGCGAGGGCGTCGATCAGGTGCGGGTAGGCGGAGATGGTCATGCCCGTGATGGGGAAGTTCTCCGTGGCCCGCAGGGTGTGCACACCCCAGTACGCCTCGGCGGGAACGTCACGGTCGCCGAGCAGATCGTGCTCGGAGCGGGTGGCGGCGGTCATGACGGTGAGGGTCCTCTTCTCTGAGGTACAGGATGGAGAGCGCCCCTGAAAGGGGCGCGGGGAACTGCGCGATCAGCCACAGGGGAGCCGTGGCCGCCGGACGGGAGAACCCGGCACATCGTCAGGCGCGGTCGGCACCGGCAAGCGGCTCCAGCGAGCGAACGGGCCGCACTCGCCCGACCTCCCGCCCGCCTCCGAGCAGCGGCTCCCCCTGGAACTCGGTGAGCAGCGCCGGCTCGACACCGGCCCGGGCCAACCCGGCGGCGGCCACCGGCACCCGCGCCCGGTTGGCCCCGTCGGCGATCTTCACGGCGACGGCCCGGCCGTCGGGCAGCGCGGCGACCTGCACGCCTTCGAAGCCGTCCTTGGTGAGCAGCCCCGGCACGGCCCGCATCAGCGCGGCGACGTCCCGCCCGGAGCCGGAGGCCATCTCGGCGTGCTCGCGCATCGCGTCGGCGACCCGGGCCTCGGGAGTGCCCGGCGCGGCCGTGACGATCCGGGCGGTGGCGCGGGCCAGTCCGTGCAGGGAGATCGAGAACAGGGGCGCGCCGCAGCCGTCGACGGTGACCTGGGCGATGCGCTGCCCGGTGAGGTCCTCGACGATCTCGGCGATGGCCTGCTGGAGCGGGTGGCCGGGGTCGAGGTAGTTCTCGAGGGGCCAGCCGTTGAGGGTGCAGGTGTAGAGCATCGCCGCGTGCTTGCCGGAGCAGTTCTGGGCGAGCCGTGAGGGCGGCCGGCCCTCGCGCACCCAGGCGTCCCGGACGACCGGGTCGAACGGCAGGTCCGGGACGTTGCGCAGGTGGTCCTCGGTGAGCCCGGCGAGTTCGAGGATGCGCCGGGTCCCGGCGAGGTGGCGTTCCTCGCCGGAGTGGCTGGCGGCGCTCAGCGACAGCAGCTCGCCGTCGAGGGGCAGCCCGGCGCGGACCATGGCCACGGCCTGGACGGGCTTGATCGCGGAGCGCGGGTAGAAGGCGGCCTCGATGTCTCCGATCTGGAGCCGGACCCTTCCGTCGGCGTCGAGGACGACGACGGAGCCGTAGTGGATGCCTTCGGTGATTCCGCCGCGTATGAGGTGGGCGACGGGGGCGTGGACGGGTTTACGGACAAGGGGTGCGTCCGCGAGTGAACTGCTGTACATCACTGCCTGCTTCTCGTGGAGCGGCGCGTTCCTCACGCGTCGGCTCCGGTGGTGGACGTGCGCGCGACACGGCCGCGGATGCCGAACCATCCGGCGACCAGGGCTCCGACGATCAGCGGCAGGCACAGCACGGTGGTGCGTCCCGCGCCGCCGTCGGCGTACATGAGGACCAGGACGGAGGCGAGGAAGGCCAGCGTCACGATCTCGGTCCAGGGGGAGCCCGGGAGCCGGTAGCCCGGGCGGGTCAGCTCGCCCTTCTGGGTCTTCTGCCAGAAGAGGAGGTGACAGATCATGATCATGCCCCAGGTGGCGAGGATGCCGATCGCGGCGAAGTTCAGCACGATCTCGAACGCCTCGGCGGGCACGACGAAGTTGAGGCCGACGCCGAGGACGCAGATGCCGCTGGTGAGCAGGATGCCGCCGTAGGGGACCTGGCTGCGGCTCATCACGGAGGTGAACTTCGGCGCGGATCCGGCCATCGCCATGGACCGCAGGATGCGGCCGGTGGAGTAGAGGCCGGAGTTGAGGGAGGACATGGCGGCGGTGAGGACGACGAGGTTCATGACGCCGCCCGCCGCCGGGACGCCGATGTTGGACAGCACCGTCACGAAGGGGCTCTCGCCGGCGGTGTACTTGTTCCACGGCAGCAGCATCGACAGCAGCACGACCGAGCCGACGTAGAAGACCCCGACGCGCCACATGATCGAGTTGATCGCCTTCGGCATGATCTTCTCGGGGTTCTCGGTCTCACCTGCGGCGACGCCGACCAGTTCGACGGAGGCGTAGGCGAAGACGACGCCCTGGATGATCAGCAGCATGGGCAGCAGGCCGTGCGGGAAGACGCCGCCGCTGTCGCCGATGAGGGACGGGCCGGGGGTGTGGCCGTCGACGGGGTGCTGGGTGACCAGCAGGAAGATGCCGATGCACATGAAGACGACGAGTGCGCCGACCTTGACGATCGCGAACCAGAACTCCAGCTCGCCGAAGATCTTCACCGAGATCAGGTTGACGGTGAGGACGACCGCCAGCGCGATCAGCGCGATGACCCACTGCGGTATGTCGGAGAACATGCCCCAGTAGTGGGTGTAGGTGGCGACGGCGGTGATGTCGGCGATGCCGGTGGTCGCCCAGTTGAGGAAGTACATCCAACCGGCGGTGTAGGCGCCCTTCTCCCCCATGAACTCACGGGCGTAGGAGACGAAGGCGCCCGAGGAGGGCCGGTACAGGACGAGTTCACCGAGGGCGCGCACGACGAGGAAGGCGAAGAGGCCGCAGACCGCGTAGGCGATGAAGAGGGACGGGCCGGCGTCGGCGAGACGGCCGCCGGCGCCGAGGAACAGGCCGGTGCCGATGGCTCCGCCGATGGCGATCATGTTGACGTGCCGGGACTTCAGGGACTTGCTGTAACCCGCGTCTCCGGCATCGACATGGATGGAACGTTTCTGCACATCGTCGTGCAGGGACTGCTCGCTCACGCCTGGGGTTCGCCTTCCGTGGGGAGGTCCGAGTCCGTGCGCGGGGAGCGCACGATGTCGGTGAGGGTGGTCTCGACGCGGTCGAGGTGGTGGGCCATGGCCTCCACCGCGTCGTTCTCGGAACCGTCGGTCAGCGCCTCGACGATCGCCCGGTGCTCGCGGTTGGACTGCTCGCGGCGGCCGCCCAGCTCGTTGAGGAAGGCGGACTGGCGGGCCAGGGCGTCCCGGATCTCCTCGATGACCCGGCGGAACACCGGGTTCTGGGCGGCCTCGGCCACGGCGAGATGGAACAGCGTGTCCATGGCGACCCACGCGGTGGTGTCCGTCTCCCGCTCCATCCGGTCCAGCAGGTGGGCCAGGTGATCGAGGTTCTCCGGGGTGCGGCGCCGGGCGGCGTACCCGGCGACCGGGATCTCCACATGGCGGCGCACTTCCAGCAGATCGCTGGCGGAGTAGTCGCCGAAGGTGGGGTCCTCGACGGTGCTGGCGACGACGAAGGTGCCCTTGCCGGTCCGGGACACGGTCAGGCCCATGGTCTGCAGGGCCCGCAGCGCCTCGCGCAGCACGGGCCGGGAGACCTCCAGGGTGCGGCAGAGCTCCGCCTCGGAGGGGAGCTTGTCGCCGATGGCGTACTCGCCCCGCTCGATGGCGTCGCGCAGGTGCGCCAGCACCGCTTCCATGGCGCTGACGCGCCGCACGGGCTGTCCGGCTGTCCGGCTGTCTGACAGGTTCACGGGAGTGATACTCCGGGCGACGGGAGGGGGCTGTCAAGAGGGTGCGCCAAAGGGGCGCCGGGAACTGCGCGGCGGGCCACGGCGGCGCCGCCGACCGTCGGCGGCGCCTCCCGGTGGACCGGTCAACTGTGCAGCACACCCGCCCCGAGCAGCCCGAACAGCAGCACACCCACCGCGATCCGGTAGATCACGAACGCGTTGAAGGAGTGCTTGGCCACGAACTTCAGCAGCCAGGCGATGGAGGCGTACGCCACGACGAACGACACGAGGGTGCCCACGGCGAGCGGGGCCGCGCCCGCCCCCGTGCCCAGGGCGTCCTTGAGCTCGTAGAGGCCTGCGCCGGTCAGGGCGGGGATGCCGAGGAAGAAGGAGAGCCGGGTGGCGGCGACGCGGTCCAGGTCGAGCATGAGCGCGGTGGACATGGTGGCGCCGGAGCGGGAGAAGCCGGGGAAGAGCAGGGCGAGGATCTGGGAGCTGCCGACGAGCATCGCGTCCTTGAACGAGGTGTCGTCCTCCCCGCGCTTGTGCCGGCCCATCTGATCCGCCGCCCACATCACGCCGCTGCCGACGATCAGCGAACCGGCCACCACCCACAGCGACGCGAGGGGGCCCTCGATGAGCGGTTTGGCGGCGAGCCCGACCACGACGATCGGGACGGTCGCACAGATCACCCACCAGGCGAACCGGTAGTCGTGGTGGTACCGCTCCTCCCGGTGGCGCAGGCCCCTCCCCCAGGCGGAGACGATCCGCACGATGTCCTTGAAGAAGTACACGAGCACCGCGGCGATCGCGCCGACCTGGATGACGGCCGAGAACCCGACCACGGCGTCGTCGTCCACGGGGATGCCCATCAGCCCCTCGACGATCTTCAGATGGCCGGTGGAGGAGACGGGCAGGAACTCGGTCACCCCCTCGACGGCTCCGAGGACGACGGCCTGACCGACGCTGATGACGCTCATGGGATCCCGTTCTGCTCGGGGGCGGGAGCGGAGGGGACCGTCTTACTACACCCGGACGAGAACGACGCTCATGAACGCGCCTCACATACGCGCCAGGGCCGCTCCCGCGAAGGCCGCGGCGAGTCCGGCCGCCACGCTGAGCCCGACGTTGAGGGCGGCCTGCAGCCGCGCCCCGGTCTCCGCCAGCCGCAGCGTCTCGTAGGAGAACGTCGAGTAGGTCGTCAGGGCTCCGCACAGCCCGGTGCCGAGCAGCAGCTGGAGGTGGGTGGCGGCGCCGGTGAGCAGGCCGAGGATCAGCGACCCGCCGACGTTGACCGCGAGGGTGCCCCAGGGGAAGACCGAGTCGTGCCGCGCCTGGACCGCCCGGTCGGTGAGGTAGCGCAGGGGGGCGCCGACCATCGCGCCGCCGACGACCAGCAGCCAGTTCACAACGGATTCTCACCCTTCGGGTCGGCTGTGCCGGGATCGTCCCCGCGGCCGGTGTACCGGATCACCTCGCACTCGTCGAGGGTCACGAGACCCTCGGTGACGATGTCGTCGAGGTGCGGCAGGAACGCGCGGACGCGGGGCTCGTCGTCGACGATCACCACCGCGACCGGCAGGTCCTCGCTCAGGGACAGCAGCCGCGAGGTGTGGATCAGGGAGGAGGCGCCGAAGCCCTCGATGCCGCGGAAGACGCTGGCGCCGGCCAGACCGGCCGCGTGGGCCCGGTGGACGATCTCGGAGTAGAGGGGCCTGTGGTGCCAGGTGTCCCTCTCGCCGACGAAGACGGTCAGGCGCAGGGCACGGGCGGTGGGTCTCGTCATCTCTTCCTCCTCTTCAGGACACGGCGGGTCGTCCCGGCCGCGAGCCACACGGCCGTCAGGGCCGCGAGCGGGGTCGCGGCCAGATAGGCCAGAGCGGTGGCGGCCTGACCGCCGTCGACGAGCCTTCGGATGTCGACGGCGTACGCGGAGAAGGTGGTGAAGCCGCCGAGGACACCGGTGCCGAAGAAGGGGCGGACGAGGGGGTGGGGGGTCCCGACCTCCGTGATGATCACCATGAAGACGCCGATCACGGCGCAGCCGGCGATGTTGACCACGAGCGTCGTCCAGGGGAAGCCGCCCGCGGGAGTCGGCCACCAGAGGGAGGCGGCGTACCGGGCGGCCGCCCCCGCTCCCCCGCCGAGCGCCACGACCGTGACGACCGGCGCCTGGGCGCGCCAGGAGGGCCGGCGCGGGGCGGAGGCCCGCACGTGGAGGCTCTCGGGGGATGTCATGGGGTGTGTGTCTCCTACTCGCCGGGAGCCCGGGTCGTACGGGCGCGTGCCGTCGCAAGTAGGGACCGTTGGCGGCGTCCTTGCCGCGGTTCGGGTACGGCGGGCCCCACCGCCGCGCCGCGACGTCAGCCGCGGCCGGAGTTCAGGTTAACCCCGGGGCGGAACGGGGTCACTCCGAGGCGGCGGTGAGGGGCACTTCGGCGGTGAGGGGCACTTCGGCGGTGAGGACGTCGGCGGTGAGGCTCTTCGGAGGTGAGGGCGTCGGCGGTGAGGGCGTCGGCGGTGAGGCTCTTCGGCGGTGAGGGGTGAGGGTTGTTTCGCAGCCGCCGCGCCCACGACCGCGCCGGAACGGTCGACGCGGAGCACCCCGCATCAACCGCGCCCACGGCCGCGCCGCATCGGTCGACGCGGAGCACCCAGGACCAACCGCGCCCACGGCCGCGCCGCATCGGTCGACGCGGAGCACCCAGGACCAACCGCGTCCACGGCCGCTCCTGAGCGGCCGTCGCGGTCACTTCGGGGCGGGTGGCTCGCAGACGGCGACGCCGCGTTCCCAGATGCTGCCGAGGATCAGGTGGCCGCCCGCTTCGCAGACGCTGGTGGGCATGCGGTAGCCGGAGTGGCGGCGGCCGAGGTGGTGGACGAGGCGGCCCTGGTCGTCGTAGGCCTGGACGGCGATCGTGGACAGGGGGCGGAACGGGGCGCGCACGGCGGCGCGGGCGGCGGCGGCCCGGACGCCGGGCGCGCCGCGGTGGAGCAGTTCGAGGGCCGGGACGCGGGGCCCGGCGAGGGCGACCCAGATCGGTCCGTCGGGTGCGCCGCGCCAGAGGTTGTCGGGCATGCCCGGGAGGTCCTCGGCGAACGGCTCGCTCCGTCCGGCCCCGGGCCCGGTGAGCCGCAAGCGCAGGAGCCGGCGTGCGCCGGTCTCGGCGACGACGAGGAAGGACTCGTCGGCTCCGACGGCGAGCCCGTTGGCGAACTGCAGTCCGTCCAGCACCACCTCGGGGGTGTTCCCGCCGGGGGCGAGCCGCAGCAGCCGTCCCGTCCCGGTGTGCTCGACGATGTCGCCGATCCACTGCTCCACGGGGTAACGGCGGCTGGAGACGGTGAAGTAGACGCTGTCGTCTGAGAGGGAGACGACGTTGCTGCAGAAGCGCAGCGGCTCGCCCGCCACCGAGTCGGCGAGGACACGGACGGTGCCGTCGCCGGTGCCGACGCGCAGCAGGCCGCGGGCCGCGTCGCACACCAACAGGTCGCCGTCGGGGAGGAGTTCGAGCCCGAGCGGCCTGCCACCGGTCTCGGCGATCACCTCGACGCGGGCCGCGACCGGGTCGCCGAGGGTGTCGAGCCGCAGGATGCGGCCGTCCGCGACGCCGGTGAGGACGCGGCCGCGCGGGTCGGCGACCACGTCCTCGGGGCCGGGGCCCACGGCGACGTAGTGGCGGGGGACGAGTGCCGTGGGTCGGTCCATTCGCGTGCGTGTCCTTCACCGTAGGGAGCGATGCCGCGGTACCGGGTCGCCTACCAGCCCTTTTCAAACATGCGGGCGACTTCGGCGATCCGGATGTCGTCGCGGTGGTAGCGGACCCGGCCCGCGGACCTGCTGGTGCGGACCATGCCGGTGGCCTCGAGAAGCCGGAGGTGGGTGACGGCGACCGGGCGTGGCAGCGAGAACCGCTCGGCGACGGCGTCCGCGGTGACGCCGTCCGCCGCGGGGCCGGGCTCCTTCAGCCAGGCCAGGATGCGCAGTCGCGTCTCGTCCGTGGGTGTCCTCAGCATGTCGTGCCCCTGCCTCGCGACTTCGCCCTCACCGCGTCCTCCCACTGTCTCGCAGCGGGGGCCGCCGTGTCCGGCACTCGGCATGCTTGTCCGATACCGAACTGCCCGGCCGTGCGCGGGACTTCGGACAGGTGAGCGGATGGCGGGGGGAGCCCGGCGGCGGGCCCTCCTCCCCCGCGCTCAGCGCTACCGGAACCAGGCGCGTCACAGGTCATTCATGCATGGTCATTGAATCCTGCACCGGTGTTACCGTTCCCCTATGGCGGCGAGTACGGCTGGTGAACAGCTCGAGGAACGGTGGCGGGACATCCTGTCGGCGCACGCGCGCACGATGTGCGAGATCGACCGTGCGCTGCATCCGCACGGACTCGGTGCGTCCGACTTCGAGGTCCTGGACATGCTCGTGGCCGCCGCGCCCGCGGAGGGCGAGCAGTGCCGGGTGCAGAACCTCGTGGGGCGGGTCCACCTCAGCCAGAGCGCGCTGTCCCGGCTGATCGCCCGGCTGGAGAAGGACGGGCTGGTGACGCGGTCCGTCTGCGCGGAGGACCGGCGGGGCGTGTGGGTCGCCCTGACGTCGAGGGGCCGTGAGCTGCACGCCGAGGTGCTGCCGTTGCAGCGGGCGGCGCTGACCCGGGCACTGGGCGGTCAGCCGCCCAGGCCGGAACCGGGCCCGTCCCCCCACTAGCGCGCCGACAGGGTGCGCCACCTGCCGGCAGGCCAGCAGGGTGTAGTCCCCTGCCGGCGGGCCAGCAGGGTGCGGGCTCCCGGCTAGCGGGCCGGCGAGGCGCGTGCTCCCGGCTGGCGGGCCAGCAGGGTGCGGGCTCCCGGCTAGCGGGCCAGCAGGGTGCGGGCTCCCGGCTAGCGGGCCAGCAGGGTGCGGACTCCCTCCGAGGTGAGCGTCAGCCGGTGTTCCGAGCTGCCGTCGATGGTGAGCGACAGGTCGTCGGCCGGCCACTGGGCGGCGAGGGCGCCGAGCGGCACCATGCGGTAGCGGGAGACGAACGGCAGCAGCCCGGCCATCTCCACCTCGGAGGTGAACACGGGCACCACGGGTTCGCCGCCCGGCTGCTCCAGCACCGGCAGCGCCACCGCCGAGGGGTTGGCGGCGTCGGCGTCGGCCGCGTCGTCGGGCACGGGGATGAGCACGTCGCTGTTGGCGAGCGCGTCCAGAGCCGCAGCGTCCTCGGTGTTCTCGGCGAGGACGTCCAGTGCCCGCTGGGCGGGCGTGGGCGTGGGGTCGTTTGCAGGTGTCTCCATGGCACATTCCCTGGTAGCGGCGGTCGTGCGGCCTGCCCGGGGCAAGATCCGCCCCGAGTACGGTCCTGCTCGCGTACCCGAACGGCAACGGGGCAATCCTCGTGGATCTTCAGGGTTCGTGGGAGCCGCGAGGAGATCCTGTGGCCGGGCCCCGGACGGTGTCGGGGTCCGTCAGCCGCCTCTCCCCCGCCAGATCCGTCGCGCCGACCGGCCCCGGCGTCCGGCCCCGGCGTCCGGTCAGTGGCCTTCCTCTGCCAGATCCGTCGCGCCGACCGGCACCGGCGTCCGGTCAGTGGCCCGGTCAGTGGCCTTCTTCCGCCACGGCCCGCCGCCAGGCCCCCTCCCGCAGCAGCCGCAGCCCGTTCAGGCCGACCAGGACCGTGGAGCCCTCGTGGCCCGCGACGCCCAGCGGCAGCGGCAGGTCACCGGCCAGGTCCCAGGCGACCAGACCGGCGATGAACACCCCGGCGATCACGAGGTTCTGCACGACCAGCCGGCGGGCGCGGCGGGACAGGGCGACGGTGGCGGGGACCGCCGCGAGTTCGTCGCGCACGATGACGGCGTCCGCGGTCTCCAGGGCCAGGTCGGAGCCGGCCCGGCCCATGGCGACACCGGTGTACGCGGCGGCCAGGGCGGGCGCGTCATTGACGCCGTCCCCGACGACCAGCACCTTGCGGCCCGCATCCTCCAGCTCCTTGACGGCCGCCAGTTTGTCCTGCGGCAGCAGCCCGGCGCGCACGTCGTCGATGCCGGCCTCGGCGGCGAGGTGCGCGGCGGCGCGGGGGTTGTCGCCCGTGAGGAGCACGGGCGGAGTGCCGGTGAGCCGGGTGAGAGCGGTGACCGTTGCGGCGGCGTCCGGGCGCAGCCGGTCGGCGACGCCGAGCAGTCCAGCGGGGACGCCGTCCACGACGACCAGGACGGCGGTACGGCCGGACTCCTCCAGTTCCGCGGCCGTGCCGACGGCGTCGTCCGCCAGCCGGGCCGGTGCGCCGACCGCGACGGTACGGCCGCCGACCACGGCGGTGACTCCCACGCCGGGCGCGGAGGTGAAGTCCCGGGCGTCGGGCAGGTCGAGACCGCGTTCCCTGGCCGCGTCGACGACCGCCCGGGCCAGCGGATGTTCACTGGGCCGTTCGGCGGCTGCCGCCAGGATCAGCAACTCCCGCTCGTCGAGGCCTGATCCGGGCAACGGCCGGACGTCGGTGAGCCGGGGGCTGCCCTCGGTGAGGGTGCCGGTCTTGTCCAGCGCGACCGCGTCGACCCGGCCGAGCCGCTCCATCACCACGGCCGACTTCACCAGGACACCGTGGCGGCCGGCGTTGGCGATGGCCGACAGCAGGGGCGGCATGGTGGCCAGGACCACCGCGCACGGCGAGGCCACGATCATGAAGGTCATGGCGCGCAGCAGCGAGTCGGTCAATCGAGCCCCGAAGGCGAGCGGTACGAGGAAGACGGCCAGGGTCGCGGCCACCATGCCCAGCGAGTAACGCTGTTCGACCTTCTCGATGAACAGTTGTGTGGGCGCCTTGGTCTCGGACGCCTCCTGCACCATGCGGACGATCCGGGCGATCACCGAGTCGGACGCGTCGTGCTCGACCCTGATCCGCAGCGCGCCGGTGCCGTTGAGGGTGCCGGCGAAGACCTCGTCGCCCCGCTCCTTCGGCACGGGCAGCGGTTCACCGGTGATGGTCGCCTGATCCACCTCGCTCGCCCCGTCCAGCACGCGTCCGTCGGCCCCGACGCGTTCGCCGGGCCGCACGAGAACGGTGTCGCCGACCTTCAGCTCCTCGACGGGAACGGCCTGTTCCGCTCCGGCCGGGTTCAGCCGGGTGGCGGTGGCGGGGGCCAGGTCGAGCAGACCGCGGACGGAGTCGGCGGTACGGGCCGTGGCCAGGGCCTCCAGCGCGCCCGAGGTGGCGAAGATGACGATGAGCAGGGCGCCGTCCATGACCTGCCCGATCGCGGCCGCGCCCAGGGCGGCGACCACCATCAGCAGATCCACGTCGAGGGTGCGCTCCTTCAGCGCCTTCAGCCCCTCCCACCCCGGCTCCCACCCGCCGGTGACGTACGACAGGGCGTACAGGGAGCCCCAGAGCCAGGCGGGGGCGCCGGTCCACTGCAAGGGCAGCGCGAGGAGGAAGAGGGCGGTGGCCGCGGCGGCCCAGCGCGCCTCGGGGAGCGCGAGGACACGGGTGCGCCGCCGGGCCACCTCTCCGGCGCGTGCGGGCTTCGCCCGTTCGACCGGATGCGGCGCGAGGGTGGAGGTCATCAGGGGTCCTTCTGGCGGGGTCGCGTGGCCACCTCACCATACAGGAACACATGAAGACTCATTCATGCCTTCATGCGATGCCTCGTACCGGAGCCCCGGCGCGGCGCGGATCCGGCTTTCACCGCACGGGCACCGCGACGTACTGGTACTCCAGGAACTCGTCGATCCCCACCCGGCCGCCCTCGCGCCCGAGTCCGGACTGCTTGACCCCGCCGAACGGAGCCGCCGGGTTGGAGACCAGACCGGTGTTCAGGCCGACCATGCCGACCTCCAGGCCCTCACTGACGCGCAGCCCGCGGTCCAGCCCCTGGGTGAAGACGTAGCCGACCAGGCCCCAGGGCGTGTCGTTGGCGCGGCGCAGAACCTCGTCCTCGTCGTCGAAGGTGAGGATCGCGGCGACCGGGCCGAAGATCTCCGTGTCCATCAGACGGCTGCCGGCGTCGACACCGGCGAGCACGGTCGGCGGGTAGAAGTGGCCGGGCCCCTCCGGCGTGCGGCCACCGACGAGCACCCGGGCCCCGCGCTCCACCGCGTCGGCGACCAGGGCCTCGACCTTGGCGCGCCCGGCGGCGTCGATCAGCGGGCCGACGTCGACCCCGTCGCGGGTACCGGGTCCGACCACGAGGGCGCCCATCCGCTCGGCGAGCCGCCGGCCGAACTCGCCGGCCACCGACCGGTGCACGAAGAAGCGGTTCGCCGCCGTGCAGGCCTCCCCCATGTTGCGCATCTTGGCGATCATCGCCCCGTCCACGGCCACGTCCAGGTCGGCGTCGTCGAAGACGATGAAGGGCGCGTTCCCGCCCAGCTCCATCGAGGTCCGCACGACGGTGTCGGCGCACTGCGCCAGCAGCAGCCGGCCGACGGCGGTGGAACCGGTGAAGGACAGCTTGCGGATCCGCCCGCCGCGCAGCAGCGGCTCGCACACCTCACCGGCACGGGAGGTGGTGACGACGTTCAGCACACCGTCCGGCAGCCCGGCCTCCTTGAGGATCCCGGCCAGGGCCAGGCTGGACAGCGGCGTCTGCGGCGCGGGCTTGAGGATCATCGTGCAGCCCGCGGCGACCGCCGGGCCGATCTTGCGGGTGCCCATGGCCAGGGGGAAGTTCCACGGCGTGATCAGCAGGCACGGTCCGACCGGGCGCCGGGACAGCAGCATGCGGTTGCGGCCGTCGGGCAGGGTGCCGCAGCCGCCGTCGACCCGGACGGCCTCCTCGGAGAACCAGCGGAAGAACTCGGCGGCGTACGCCACTTCCCCCCGGGCCTCGGCGAGCGGCTTGCCCATCTCGGACGTCATCAAGTTGGCGAGTTCGCCGGTGCGTTCCAGGATGAGCTCGTAGGCGCGGCGCAAAATCTCGCTGCGCTCCCTGGGTGCGGTGCGGGCCCATGCGTGCTGGGCCCGGACGGCGGCCTCCTCGGCGAGCTTCGCGTCCTTGGGGCCGGCGTCGGCGACGTGACAGAGGATCTCGCCGGTCGCGGGATCGTCGACGGGCATGGTGGCACCGTCGGTGGCGTCCACCCACGCACCACCGATGAACAACTGCGTCAGAACCTCGGTCATGTCATCTCTCCTGGCTGGTGGGCGGCGGGGTCGAGGAGTCCGGCGAGGTGCGGGGCACGGATGCCCCGGTCGCCGGCGAGGCGGCCGGTCCGGTGGCGCAGCTGAAGCCGTCGGCGACGACGGCCCGTCCGCCGACACGTCACGCCCGAGGGCGGCGGCACGGCTGGTTCGGCGACGACGACCGGCCGGGGCGGCACGCGGAAGTCGGAGGCGTCATGGGCACAGGGGCCGGCGGCTCCCGCCCCGGTCTCCACCCGCAGACCGGGCGTGAGCTCGGCGAGACGGGCCGTCGGACCCGCCAGGTCGCGGGGGGGGCGGGGGTCAGCGCTCCGAGGCCCCCGAGGTTCCGGCCTCGACGGCGTTCGCCCAGGCCTGGAGGCCCTCGTCGACGCCGGTCTCGTCGATCACCAGCGCCGGGATCATGCGGACGACCTGGTTCCAGGCGCCGCACAGCAACAGGAGCAGGCCCTCGTCGACGGCGGCCCGCTGCACACGGGCGGCGGTCTCCGGATCGGGGCTGCCGTCCTCGGTGACGAACTCGGTGGCGAGCATGAGGCCGAGGCCACGGACGTCGCCGATGCCCGGGGTGCGGCCGGCCACGGCCTCCAGGCCCTGGCGGAGCCGCTTGCCCATGGCCTCGGCGTTCTCCACGAGTTTCTCGTCGCGTACGACGTCCAACGTCGCGCAGGCCGCGGCACAGGCGACGGCGTTGGCGCCGTACGTGCCGCCCTGGGAGCCGGGCCAGGCCTTCGTCATGAGTTCCTCGGAGGCGGCGATGCCGGAGAGGGGGAAGCCGCTGGCGAGGCCCTTCGCGGTGACCAGGATGTCGGGGGTGACGCCGAAGTGGTCGTGGCCCCAGAACCGGCCGGTGCGGCCGACGCCGGTCTGCACCTCGTCGAGGATCAGCAGGAAGCCGTGCCGGTCCGCCCGCTCCCGCAGGCCTTCGAGGAAGGCACGGCCGGCGGGGACGTAACCGCCCTCGCCGAGGACCGGCTCGACGATGATCGCCGCCGTGTCGGCGGGCGACGAGATCGTCTGGAGGGTGTAGTCGAGCTCCGCGAGCGCGAAGCGGGTGGCGGTCTCCTCGTCCCAGCCGTACCGGAAGGCCGTCGGGAAGGGGGTGACGACCACGCCGCTCATCAGCGGCGAGAAGCCGGACCGGAAGCGGACGCCGGAGGTGGTCATGGAGGCGGCGGCGACGGTCCGGCCGTGGAAGCCGCCGTGGCAGACCAGGACGTTGGGCCGGCCGGTGGCCTGGCGGGCCAGCCGCAGGGCGGCCTCGACGGCCTCGCTGCCGGAGTTGGTGAAGAACAGACTGTCCAGGCCGGACGGCAGCACCTCGCCCAGCGCGTCGACGAGGCGGCGCAGCGGCTGGTGCATGACGGTCGTGTACTGCCCGTGGATGAGGGTGCCCACCTGCTCCTGTGCCGCCGCCACGACCTTGGGGTGGCAGTGCCCGGTGCTGGTGACGCCGATGCCGGCGGTGAAGTCGAGGTAGCGGCGGCCGTCCTCACCGTAGAGGTGGACGCCCTCGCCCCGGGCCGCCACGACGGGGGTGGCCTGGCGAAGGTGCGGCGACAGTGCGGTCATGTGGTCTCCCGGCCGTACGTCGAGGTCTGGCTGCTCGGCGCAGCTCCGGTTCCCGAGCATCCGGGCCGTCGCGAAACGGGACAACGCGTGATCTGTCCAGCCGGAACCCGTTGTTCGGACGTTGTGTCAGGCGCCGAACCCCCGTGGCACCGCCCGCCCCTCCCGTGGGCAGCTCTTGCGCAGGTCAGCACCGCTTGTCAGAGTGACCGGGCACGCAGGGAGGCACCGTGAACGCTCACCCCACGTCAGCCGGCCGTGACCCCGCCCCGGCCGGTCGCGCGCCGACCCTCGCCGACATCCTCGCCCTGCCGGTGCTGGCCGCCGGGCAGCCCCAGGTCGTCACGGGGCTGGCGCAGCTGGACCGGCCGGTGCGCTGGGTGCACATCACCGAACTGACGGACCCCGCCTCCTTCCTCAAGGGCGGGGAGCTGGTCCTCACCACGGGCATGCCCCTGCCCGAGGACGCCGCGGGAGTGCGCCGGTACGTCGAGGAGCTCACCGAGGTGGGGGCGGCGGCCCTGGTCATCGAGCTCGTACGGCGCTACCACCGGCCTCCGGACGCCCTCGTGCAGGCCTGCCGGGCCCGGCGGCTCCCGCTGGTCACCCTCGCCCGGGACGTCAACTTCCTGGAGGTCACGCAGGTCGTGCACGCCCTGATCCTCGGCAGCCAGGCGGAGGCGATGCGGCGGACCCAGCGGATCCACGAGGCGTTCACGGCCCTGACGCTGCGCGGGGCGGGGCCGGAGGACGTGCTGCGCGCGGCGGCGGAGATGAGCGGCCGGACGGTCGTGCTGGAGAACCTGGCGCACCAGGCGCTGATCTGCGAGCCCTCGGGGAGCACAGTGGAGGAGGCGCTCGGGGACTGGGAGCGGCGCTCACGGGCGACCGGGCCCGGCGAGCGCACCGGGGTGGGCGGTCCGGAGAGCTGGCTCACCGCACCGGTCTCCTACCAGGGCGAACGCTGGGGGCGGCTGGTCATGCTGCCCGCCGACGGGCCGGTTTTCGGGCCGGAGCACGTCACCGTCCTGGAGCGGACGGCGATGGCCCTCACCGTGGCCCGCCTCATCCACTCCACACCGTGGGAGCACACGGCCCACCGCAACGCCCTGCGGGAGCTGGCGGAGCAGCGCCACCACTCGCCCGAGGACGTCCGCGCCCGCTGTGCCGCGCTGGGGCTGCCCACGGACGACGTCGTGTTCTTGGCGGTGCTCGTGGACCCGGGGCCGGGCGTGGAGGGCGCGGACGTGGAGGCCCGGCTGCACCGGGAGCTGCGGTCGGCCGGGGTCCCGGCGCTGGTCGGCGAGCTGTCCCCCGGCCGCCTCGGTGTGCTGCCGGCGCTGCGCCGGGGCCGGCCCTGGCGGCCGGTGGCCGAACGGCTGAGCCGCGCGGCACTGGCCTCGGCTCCGGGGGCGATCGTCGGCGTCGGCTCGGAGGTGGAGGATCTCGCCGACACCGCTCGTTCCTTCCGGGAGGCGGCCCGGGTCATCGAGGCCACTCCGCCCGGCCAGGCCCTGCCCGCGGACCGGTCCTTCCACGAGTTGCCGGACGTCGACCTGCGCCGGCTGCTGTACGCGCTGCGCGAGGACACCAGGATCCAGGACTACACGGAACGCCGGCTGGGCCGGATCGTCGAGCACGACGACCGGCACGGCACCGATCTGCTGACGACCCTGGGCCACTACCTCGACGCCGCCGGCAACAAGACCACGACGGCCCGGCGCGGTGGTCTGTCGCGGGAGACCGTGTACCAGCGTCTGCGCACCGTCGAACGCCTTCTGGACACCGACCTCGAATCCGGCGCCCACCGTACGGAACTCCACGTGGCGCTCACGGCGTTGCGGGTCCTGCGCGCCGGCCCGGGACCGCACCCCCTGTAGCGCTTCGGGCGTCCCGGGCCAGGAGGGTCAGGTGTCGAAGTCGACCGTCAGCGTCTCGGACACCGGGAACGTCTGGCACGTCAGGACGTAGCCGGCGTCGACCTCGGACGGTTCCAGGGCGAAGTTGCGGCGCATGTCGGCCTTGCCGTCGGTGATCTGGGCCCGGCAGGTGCCGCAGACCCCGCCCTTGCAGGCGAAGGGCAGGTCGGGGCGGGTCTGCTGGGCGCCTTCGAGGAGGGTGCGCCCGCGAGGCAGCGGGGCCGTGGTGGAGCGGCCGTCGAGGGTGACGGTGACCTGGCTGACCGGGCCGGAGGGGCCGGTCTCGGCGTGCTGGACCTCGCGGACGGGCTCGTCGTCGGCGTAGAAGAGCTCCTGGTGGACGCGCTCGGCGGGGACGCCGAGGCCGGTGAGGACCTGCTGGGCGGCGCGGACCATGCCGTGCGGGCCGCACAGCCACCAGTGGTCGGCCGACTCCACGTCGACCAGCGCGTCGACGAGGGCGGCCAGCCGCTCGGCGTCCAGCCGGCCGGAGAGCACCTCGGCCTCGCGGGGCTCGCGGGAGAGGACGTGGGCGAGCTGGAACCGCGTCGGGTAGAGGTCCTTCAGGTCGGCGAGTTCGTCGGCGAACATCACCGTGCCGGTGCGGCGGTTGCCGTAGAGGAGGGTGACGCGCGAGCGGGCGTCGGCGGCGAGGACGGACTCGGCGATGGAGACCATGGGGGTGATGCCGGAGCCGGCCGCGACGAGGACGTGGTGGCCGGGGACGGTCAGGTCGGGGGTGAAGGCACCGGTGGGCGGCATCACCTCGACGGTGTCGCCGGGCCGCACGTCCCGCACCAGCCAGGAGGAGAACAGGCCGCCGGGCACCACCCGCACACCGATGCGCGGCGCCGTGCCGGCCGGGGCGCAGATCGAGTACGAGCGGCGCTCGTCCCGGCCGTCGACGTCGCGGCGCAGGGTGAGCGACTGGCCGGGCGCGAAGGCGAACTCCTCGGCCAGCTCGGCCGGGATGTCGAAACTCACGGCTGCCGCGTCCTCGCACAGCGGCTGCACGGCGGCGACCCGCAGGGCGTGGAAGACCGGACGTCGGCGGGCACGGGGGCGTGCCGCCGGGGCGGGGGCCGGCTCCATCAGGTCCTCCATCAGATCTCCTTGAGGTACTCGAACGGCTCGCGGCAGGCGAGGCAGCGCCACAGGGCCTTGCAGGACGTGGCGCCGAAGCGGGAGGTCTCCTCGGTGTCGGGGTGACCGCAGCGCGGGCAGGGCACCGAGCGGCGGGTCGGCGACAGCACGAGCGGGACCGGTCCGGCGGTGCGCGCGGGCGCGGCGCCGGGCGGGGCGATGCCGTGCTCGGCGAGTTTGCGCCGGCCGTCCGCCGTGATCCAGTCGCTGCTCCAGGGCGGGTCGAGGACCGTGCGGATCTCCACGCGCTCGTACCCCGCCTCGCGCAGCCGTGCGGCCACGCCGGCGCGCATCTCCGCCATCGCCGGGCAGCCCGAGTAGGTCGGGGTCAGGCTCGCGACCACCGTGCCGTCCTGGTCCAGGGTCACTTCGCGCAGGACGCCGAGGTCGGCCAGGGTGAGCATGGGCAGTTCGGGGTCGGGCACCCGCTCGGCGATGCGCCGGGCCCGTCGCTCGTCCAGGAGTGCCGTCACCATGTCGCCTCCGGGTGGGCGCGGGCCACGCCCTGCAACTCGGCGAGCAGCGGGGCGAGATGCTCGGTGTGGTCCCCGGTGCGGCCCGAGCCGGGCAGCGGGCGGTAGACCGGCATGGGCAGCCCCGCCGCCTCGGTGACCTGGCGGAGGACCGCCACGACCTCGTCGCGGACGTCGTACGCCGTGAACAGCTCGCCCAGGTAGGGCGCCACCTGCTCCTGCGCCTTGCGCATCCGGCGGTGGGACTCCTCGGTGCCGTCGCCGAGGCGCACGGCCCACTCGGCCGCGTACTGGCGGTGATAGGCCAGTTCCTTCACGCCCTTGGCGGCGATGGCCGCGAGCACCGGGTCGCGGTGGGTGGTGAGCCGCTCGAAGTGCGCGAGGCGCCAGCTGGCGAACACCAGCAGCCGCACGATCGAGAACGCGAAGTCTCCGCCCGGCAGTTCGGCGAGGCGGACGTTGCGGAAGTCGCCGGCGTCGCGGAAGTAGGCGTAGGCGTCCTCGTCACGGCCGGTGCCGTCGGCCTGGCCGGCGCGGGAGTAGAGCAGGCGGGCCTGGCCGAGCAGGTCGAGCCCGATGTTGGCGAGCGCCACCTCCTCCTCCAGCTCGGGGGCGCGGGTGGTCCACTCGGCGAGCCGCTGGGCGGAAACCAGGGCGTCGTCGGCGAGGCTGACGCAGACGGAGGCCAGTTCGCCGGCGTCCAGGTCGTCGGGCACGGTCGTGTCGACGCCGTGCAGGGGGTCCTCGAAGCCGGTGCCGTAGGCCCAGCGGGTGTCGTCCTCGTGCCCCTCGGCGAGGGTCAGGTAGACGTGGTCGTCGCTCATGCCCTCTCCTTCAGATGTGCGGGACGTCTTCGGGGATGTCGTAGAAGGTCGGGTGCCGGTACACCTTGTCGGCGCTGGGCTCGAAGAACGGGTCCTTCTCGTCGCGGGTGGAGGCGGCGATGTGCTCCGAGCGCACGACCCAGATGGACACGCCCTCGTTGCGGCGGGTGTACAGGTCGCGGGCGTGGGTGAGCGCCATACGGTCGTCGGCGGCGTGCAGAGAGCCCACGTGGACGTGGTTCAGTCCGCGCTTGCCGCGCACGAACACCTCGTACAGGGGCCAGTGCTGCTTGTCGGCGGTCATGCCACCGCTCCCTTCTCCGTGCGAGCCGCCTGCTTGGCGGCGTGGGCGGTGGCCGCCTCGCGCACCCAGGCGCCCTCCTCGTGGGCCGTGCGGCGCCGTTCCATCCGCTGGTCGTTGCAGGGGCCGTCGCCCTTGATGACCCGCATCAGCTCGTCCCAGTCGGGCGTGCCGAAGTCGTGGTGTCCGCGCTCCTCGTTCCAGCGCAGCTCCGGGTCGGGGAGCGTCACGCCGAGCCTCTCGGCCTGTGGGACGGTCATGTCGACGAAGCGCCGGCGCAGTTCGTCGTTGCTGTGCCGCTTGATCTTCCAGGCCATGGACTGCGCGGAGTTGGGCGAGGCGTCGTCGGGCGGGCCGAACATCATGAGCGACGGCCACCACCAGCGGTTCACCGCGTCCTGCACCATCTCGCGCTGCTCCGGAGTGCCGCGCATCATCGTCATCAGCAGCTCGTAGCCCTGCCGCTGGTGGAAGGACTCCTCCTTGCAGATCCGGACCATGGCGCGTGCGTAGGGCCCGTAGGAGGAGCGGCACAGCGGCACCTGGTTGCAGATCGCGGCGCCGTCCACGAACCAGCCGATCACACCGACGTCGGCGAAGGTCGGCGTCGGGTAGTTGAAGATCGACGAGTACTTCTGGCGGCCCTCGATGAGGCGCTCGGTCAGATCGGCGCGGTCGGCGCCCAGCGTCTCCGCCGCCGAGTACAGGTACAGCCCGTGCCCGGCCTCGTCCTGGACCTTGGCGAACAGAATGGCCTTGCGGCGCAGCGACGGGGCGCGGGTGATCCACTCGCCCTCGGGCTGCATGCCGATGATCTCCGAGTGCGCATGCTGCGCGATCTGCCGGATCAGCGTCCTGCGGTAGCCCTCCGGCATCCAGTCGCGCGGCTCGATCCGCTGGTCCCGCGCGATCGTCGCGTCGAAGTGCTGCTGGAGATCCGGCTCGGCGCCGTCCGCCCCCGGGGGGCTGGAGTGTGTCGTGTCCATCCGTCCCACTTCCCAACCGACCATTCGTTCGGTACATCGTATGACAAGGCGCCGCACCTTGGTAAGCCCCCGGCCCCTTGACAGGCGCCGAGACGAGTTGATTACTTGACGGCACCGAAGCTAACCGAATGTTCGGTCGGGCTACAAGGTGGTGCGAGAAGTGAGTCATACCGCTGACGCGACACCCGCGGCGGAGGCGATGTTCGCCGCGGACGAGGCCTCCCGCGGGCTCGGCATCGAGCTGCTGGAGCAGGGCGAGGGGACCGCCGTCCTGCGCATGACGGTGACGCGCGCGATGGTGAACGGGCACGGCATCGCCCACGGCGGGTACGTCTTCCTGCTCGCCGACACCGCGTTCGCCTGCGCCTGCAACAGCCACGGTCCGGTGACCGTCGCGGCGGGCGCCGACATCACCTTCGTCGCCCCGGCGCACCAGGGCGACGTGCTCGTGGCGCGGGCGGAGGAACGTACCCGGTTCGGGCGCAGCGGTCTGTACGACGTGAGCGTGCGGCGGGGCGACGAGGTGATCGCCGAGTTCCGGGGCCGCAGCCGGAGCATCAGGAGCACGAGGCCGGAGGAGTCCTGAATGACCAGCGAGACGACGGCCTCCCGGGCCACCGGACCGACGCCGCGGCGCCTCGGCGAACCGCTCCCCCACGACCTCCTCGACGACGGTGAGCGGCTGACCCGCGAGCAGCTGCGCGAGCTCCAGCTCGACCGTCTGCGGGGCAGCCTCCGGCACGCCTACGACCACGTGGAGGCGTACCGGAAGAAGTTCGACGCGGCCTGGGTCTCCCCCGACGACTGCCGTTCGCTGGAGGACCTCTCCCGCTTCCCCTTCACCACCAAGGCCGACCTGCGGGACACCTACCCGTTCGGCATGTTCGCCGTGCCCATGGACCGGGTGCGGCGGGTGCACGCCTCCAGCGGCACCACCGGCCGCCCCACGGTGGTCGGCTACACGGAGAACGACCTGTCGATGTGGGCGGACCTGGTCGCCCGCTCGATCCGCGCCGCCGGCGGCCGGCCGGGCCACAAGGTGCACGTCTCCTACGGGTACGGACTGTTCACCGGCGGCCTCGGCGCGCACTACGGGGCGGAGCGCGCCGGGTGTCTGGTGATCCCGGCCTCCGGGGGCATGACCGCGCGCCAGGTGCAGATCATCCAGGACTTCCGGCCCGAGATCATCATGGTGACCCCGTCCTACATGCTCACGCTGCTCGACGAGTTCGAGCGGCAGGGCCTCGATCCGCGCGCGAGCAGTCTGCGGGTGGGCGTCTTCGGGGCCGAGCCGTGGACGGAGGAGATGCGCCGCGAGATCGAGGAGCGGACGGACATCCACGCCGTCGACATATACGGCCTGTCCGAGGTGATCGGCCCGGGCGTCGCCCAGGAGTGCGTGGAGACCAAGGACGGGCTGCACGTGTGGGAGGACCACTTCTACCCCGAGGTCGTCGACCCGGTCACCGGCGAGGTGCTGCCCGAGGGCGAGGAGGGCGAGCTGGTCTTCACGTCCCTGACCAAGGAGGCCCTGCCGGTCGTCCGCTACCGCACCCGCGACCTGACCCGGCTGCTGCCCGGCACGGCCCGGCCCGCGTTCCGCCGGATCGAGAAGATCACCGGGCGCTGCGACGACATGATCATCCTGCGCGGGGTGAACGTCTTCCCCAGTCAGATCGAGGAGATCGTGCTGCGCACGCCCGGTGTCGCCCCGCACTTCCAGATCCAGCTGACCCGGCGCGGGCGTATGGACCACATGACCGTCCGCGTCGAGACCCGCCCCGGCACCGGCCCCGAGCAGCGCGAGGCAGCGGCCGCCATGATCGCCGGGGCCGTGAAGGACGGCATCGGGATCACCGCCGAGGTGACCGTCGTCGAACCGGAGACCCTGGAGCGTTCCCTCGGCAAGCTCCGCCGGGTGAAGGACCTGCGCGAAGGCTGAGGGCTGATCCGGGTCGGCCGGCCCGGCCCCCTGGGCGGTACGTCGTCCGGGGCACCGGGCCGGGCGCGTCCGGACGCCCTCAGGAGCGGCACCTCGCCCCGGCGGCGGGGGCTGCGTTCGGGCCGGGAGGGTCCGGCTCCGCGCCGGTCGGGCCCGGCTTGCGGATGAGGAGCAGGGCCGCGTCGTCGTGCAGCCGGCCGCCGACATGGGACAGCAGTTCCTCGTGGAGCGCGCCGACGGTGCGGGCCGGCTCCTGGGAGACGTGCCGCTCCAGCCCCTCGGCCAGGGGGTAGAAGGCCCGGCCGCCGTCGCGGGCCTCGGTGACCCCGTCGGTGTACAGCAGCAGCTGGTCCCCGTCGGCGAAGGGGAGCGTGTGGCGTGCCGGGGTGTGTCCCGTGAGGTCGCGCAGGCCCAGGGGCGGGGCCGGGTGCGCGGGCTCCACCGCGCTGATGCTCCCCGAGGCGCGCACCAGCAGCGGGGGCGCGTGCCCGCAGTTCACCACCTCCAGATGTCCCTCCCGCGGATACCCGGCGACCACGGCGGTGACGAAGTCGTCGCGGCCCAGGTTGCGGGCGAGGCTCCGCTCGATGCGGTCGACCACGGCGAGGAGATCGGGCTCGTCGTGGGCGGCCTCCCGGAAGACACCGAGCACCAGCGCGGCGGTCCCCACGGCGGGCAGGCCCTTGCCGCGCACGTCGCCGACGATCAGCCGCACCCCGTGCGGGGTGGGTATCAGGGCGTAGAGGTCACCGCCGATACGGGCCTCCGCCGCGGCGGCGCTGTAGCGGACGGCCACCTGGAACGGCCCCACGGTCGACGGCACGGGCTTGAGCAGGGCGTGCTGTGCGGTCTCCGCGACGGATCGTACGGCGGCCAGCACCCGCTCCCGGCGTCCGCGCAGCACACCGGCCAGGCCGCTCGCCAGCGTGACGGCGGCCAGGGCCGACAGCACGGCGGCCAGCTCCCGGCCCGGCACCCCGTCGCGGATCCCGAGCGTCGCACCGACCAGCACGGCGAGGCCTCCGACGCACAGGACCCCGCGCGGCCCGTTGGTCGTGGCCGCGAGGGCGGGGCCCACCGCGAGCAGGGGCAGCCAGACCATGCCCGCCCCGCCCACGAGGTCGGCGCACACGACGGCGGCCACGACCAGGACGGGCAGGACGGGTGCGCCGACGGCCAGCCGCGCGACGACGCGCCTGCGGGCCGAAGCCCCGGGACCGGCCACTCGGTTGCCGGACGGCCGTACCGGCCGGTGGTCGACGCCATGGTTACGGGCTTGACTCATGTCTGGGTCCGCAGTCCTCACCTGTGCGCGGGGCACGTCTTCGAAAATGTCTGTTTTATCCAGAGAACCGGGTGAGCACAGCCACCGGCAAGGAGCGGGTTTTCAGATAGTGAACGAGGGGGGTCGTCGTCACTTCGCGAGCGAGAGAGTCCTGGTCACGCGGCTCGCGGTCGGGAGCAGCCGCTCGCGGATCTCCGGCAGCCGGGAGAGCCGGTGGGAGGGCAGCGAGACACCGAGCGAGCCGAGCACGTCCCCGCTGTACACCGGGACGGCGACGCAGACCGTGCCGAGGGAGTACTCCTCCAGGTCCGTGATGGCCGGTGCCAGGGGCGGGGCTTCCAGCCGGCGCAGCAGTTCCGGGAGGCTGGTGATCGTCCGGGGGGTGAGGTCGGCGAGGTGGTGCCGGGAGAGGTAGTCCTGCCGCGCTTCCTCGCCCAGTTCCCGCAGGACGGACTTGCCCAGCGCGGTGGCGTGCCCCGCGTCCTCGAAGCCCACCCAGAGGTCCACCCGGGGCGTGCCCGGACCGTCGACGATCTCGGCGACCCTGATCTCGCCGTCCTCGTAGAAGGTGAGGTAGGCGGCGGTGGCGAGCTCGTCCCGCAGCGCGGCGAGGGTGGGCCGGACCCGGCTGAGCAGGGCCTGCGCACGGCCCATGGACTGCAGCGTCTGCAGCTTGTCGCCGAGGATGAAGCCGCCGTCGTCCAGCTTCCGCACGTACCCGTCGTGCACCAGGGTGCGCAGCAGGTGGTAGGTGGTGGCCAGGGGCAGGCCGGTCTCGCGTGCCAGCTGCTTGGCCGGCGCGCCGTTGACGTGCGCGCTCACCACCTCCAGCAGCCGCATGGCCCGCTGGACGGAGTTGATGAGCGTTGGGCCGTCCTGCGCACCCATACGAACAGCGTGCGCCACAGCGTACGCCCGGGGCAAGGGGAGGCCGGCGGGCCGGCGGAGGCCGGCTGCGGTGGCACCGCGCGGCAGCGGCGCGGTCCACGGCACCGGCTCACCGGTGGGGACGCCGTCGCGTACCCGTTCGGCCGGAAGCGGGCGACCACCGCGAAACGCCGCCGTGGTCCTTCACGGCCCTCCCCGGACGGACGACCATGCCGGGTCATGGACATCTTGCTCGTCGCCAGCGCGTTCAACAGCCTGTCCCAACGTGTGTTCGCCGAACTGTCGGACGAGGGGCACCACGTGGACGTCGTGCTCGCCACGCACGGCCCCGACGCCGTCCGGGCCGCCGTACGCGAGACGAGCCCGGAGCTGATCGTCGCCCCGATGCTGAAGTCGGCCCTGCCGGAGGACGTGTGGCGGGAGCACACCTGTCTGATCGTGCACCCGGGGCCACCCGGCGACCGGGGCCCGTCGTCGCTGGACTGGGCGATCGCCGAGGAGGCGCCGGAGTGGGGCGTCACGGTGCTGCAGGCCGAGGCCGCCATGGACGCCGGGGACGTGTGGGCGGACGCCACGTTCACGGTGCCGCCGACGGGCAAGAGCGACCTGTACCGCAACGAGGTCGCGGACGCCGCCACGGCCGCCGTGCTGCTGGCCGTGCGGCGCTACGCCGACGGGTCCTACAAACCCCGCCCGCAGAGCGAACCCGGGATCCATGTGGTGTGGCGGGACCTCTTCCGCCAGGAGCAGCGGCGGATCGACTGGGAGAACGACGACACGGCGACGGTGCTGCGCAAACTCCGCGGGGCGGACTCGCAGCCGGGTGTCCGGGACGAGATCTGCGGCCAGGAGGTGTTCCTGCACGGCGGGCACCCCGAGGACCGGCTGCGCGGGGAGCCCGGGGAGCTGCTCGCGACCCGGGCCGGCGCGCTCTGCCGGGCCACCCGGGACGGCGCGGTGTGGATCCCCGAGCTGCGTCCCCGCAAGAGCTCCGGTGACCCGGCCCCCTTCCGGCGCCCGGCGGCCTCGGTGCTCGCCGGCTTCCCCGCCCCGTCCGGCAGCGGCCCGGGCATGCCGGGGACGCGGGAGCGCCCGTACTGGCTGCCCGAGATCGCCGCCCCGCTCGAACTGCCCCCGGACCGCACCACCTGGTCCGACATCCGCTACCGGCAGCGCGGTCCCCTCGGCTTCCTGACGTTCTCGTTCCCCGGTGGGGCGATGAGCACCACCCACTGCCGCAGGCTGCTCGCCGCCTGGCGTTACGCGCTCACCCGCCCCACCTCGGTGCTGGTGCTCGGCGGCGCCCGCGACTTCTTCTCCAACGGCATCCACCTCAACGTCATCGAGGCGTCGGACGACCCGGCGGTCGAGTCCTGGTCCAACCTCAACGCCATGAACGACCTGGTCGAGGCGGTGCTGCGGACCACCGACCGGCTGGTGGTGGCGGCGCTCGGCGGCAACGCGGCCGCCGGCGGCGTCATGCTCGCGCTGGCCGCCGACGAGGTCTGGTGCCGCACGGGCGGCGTCCTCAACCCGCACTACCGCACCATGGGCCTGTACGGGTCGGAGTACTGGACGTACTCGCTGCCCCGCCGGGTGGGCGCCGAGACGGCCGAGCGGCTGACGACCGAGGCGTTGCCGGTGAGCGCCGCGACCGCCGGGCGGATCGGTCTGGTGGACCGTCTGGTGCCGGCGGGGCCCCAGGAGTTCGCCGCCGAGGTCGAGCGGCTGGCCGCCGACCTGGCCGGTGATCCGGATCTGCCGCGCCGGATCACCGCCAAGGCCACGGCACGGCACGCGGACGAGCTCCAGCGGCCCCTCGCCGAGTACCGCCGGGTCGAACTCGCCCGCATGCGGGCCGTCTTCGACGACCCCGCCGCGCCGTACCACGCGCTGCGGTCCGCGTTCGTCCGCAAACTCCCGAACGGCTCCGCCCGTCCGCTCGCCACCCGAGGAGCGAAGTGAGCGAGCGGCTGCTCGTGGCGGGCGTCGGCAACATCTTCCTCGCGGACGACGCCTTCGGCCCCGAGGTGATCCGCGCCCTGGACCGGCACCCGCTGCCGCCGGAGGTCCGCGTGCGGGACTTCGGCATCCGCGGCATGGACCTGGCGTACGAGCTGCTCGACGGCTACGACACGGCCGTCCTGGTCGACGCGGCCGTGCGGGGACACGCGCCGGGCACGCTGTCGCTGATCGAGCCGGACCTGCCCCCGGCCGCCACCGCGGGCGCCCCGCCGGAGGCGCACGGCATGGACCCGGCCAAGGTCCTGGCCCTGGCCGCCCACCTGGGCGACGAACCGCTCCCCCGCGTCCTGGTGCTGGCCTGCGAGCCCGAGCTGCGGGCCCCCGCCGACGAGGACATCGCCCCCGGCATCAGCGCGACGGTGCGTCAGGCGGTGGGGCGGGCCGTGGCGGCGCTGCACACGGTGGTGCCCGTGCTGCTCGCGGACCCGGCGGCCACGCCCCCGTTGAGCCGCCCGGACGAAAACGCCGCCCTGTCCCCGGCCGGGCTGCCGGGCACGGTGAGCGGCGGCGCGGAGGATCGGTAGCACGACGATGTCCCCCACCGACCCGCGAGGAGCGGCGCCCATGTGCGATTCCGTGGACGAGGTCACCCAGGCCGTCCTGGCCAAGAACGACGGGCTGGCCGCGGGCCTGCGCGAGGAGCTGGCCCGGCGCGGAGTGAGTGTGGTCAACCTGCTGTCCAGCCCCGGCAGCGGCAAGACGGAACTGCTCGGGCGGGTGCTGGCCAGGGCGGTGGAGCGGAGCCTTCCGGTGGCCGCGCTCACCGCCGACCTGGCGACCGAGAACGACGCCGACCGGCTGGCCCGCTCGGGCGCCCCGGTGAAGCAACTGCTGACGGACGGGCTGTGCCACCTGGAGGCACGGCAGCTGCGCGGTCATGTGGAGAGCTGGCTGCCCGCGGGGACCTCGCTGCTGTTCGTCGAGAACGTCGGCAACCTCGTCTGCCCCGCGTCCTACGACCTCGGCGAGAGTCTGCGGATCGTGCTCATGGCGGTGACCGAGGGCGAGGACAAGCCCCTCAAGTACCCCACGGCGTTCGGGTCCGCCCACCTGGTGGTGCTGACGAAGACCGATCTGGCCGGACCGGCCGGGTTCGACGAGGCGGCCTTCGAGGCGAACGTCCAGCGGGTCAACCCGGGGGTGGAGATGCTGCGGTCCTGCGCCCGCACCGGGACCGGCGTCGACGCCCTCCTGGAGCGGGTGCTCGGCGTCCGGGACGGAGCCCCCGCCCACCGGCCGCCGCTGGCGCCCCGTCCGCACACCCACAGCCACGAGGGCGCCGAAGCCGGCCTCGTCCCGTGACGGCGCCCGCCGCCCGGGCGGTGCGCCGACGCGTCACCGTGCGGGGCACCGTGCAGGGCGTGGGGTTCCGCCCGTTCGTGCACCGCCTCGCCACGGAGTTCGCACTCGCCGGTTTCGTGGGCAACACGGCGAGCGGGGTCCTGATCGAGGTGGAGGGCCCGCCGGACGGCGTCGACGCCTTCTGCGACCGGCTGGCCGAGCGGCCACCGCCCCTGGCCACCGTCACCGGCATGGGATTCGAGGACCTGCCCGCGACGGGCGCGGGCGGCGGCTTCGCCATCCGCTCCACCGACCGCTCCCCCGGCAGCACCCTGCTCCCGCCCGACACGGCGACCTGCCCGGACTGCCTGCGGGAGCTGGGCGATCCGGCCGACCGCAGGTACCGGCACCCGTTCGTCACCTGCACGCACTGCGGCCCCCGCTTCACCATCGCCACGGGCATGCCCTACGACCGGGCGGTCACGACCATGTCCGGCTTCCCGATGTGCGCCGGGTGCGCCCGGGAGTACGGCGACCCCCGCGACCGCCGCTTCCACGCCCAGCCCGTGGCCTGCCCCGACTGCGGTCCCCGGCTCCGTCTGGTGCCCGGGCCCGGCAGCGGGGTCCGCCCGGCCCGGGACGCCGAAGCCCTCGCAGCGGCACGGGCGTTGCTGGCCGCAGGGCGGATCGTCGCCGTCAAGGGCCTCGGGGGATACCACCTGGCCTGTGACGCCGGTGACGCCCGGGCCGTCGACACCCTGCGCACCCGCAAGGCACGCGGCGGCAAGCCCTTCGCGGTGATGTGCGCGGACCTCGACGACGTGCGGCGCGTCGCCCGGCTCTCCTCGCCGGAGCGGGCCGCGCTCACCGGTGCCCGCCGTCCCATCGTCCTGCTGCGCCGGCGTCCGGAGGCGAACGGTCTCGCGCCCGGTGTCTGCCCCGGCAGCCCGCACCTCGGCGTGATGCTGCCCTACACGCCGCTGCACACCCTGCTGTTCGGCCTGCCCGGTGATCCGCCCGGCCCGCGTGTGCTGGTGATGACCAGCGGCAACCGCTCCGGGGAGCCGATCGTCACGGACGACGACGAGGCGCTGGACCGGCTCGCCGGGCTGGCCGACGCCTGGCTCGCCCACGACCGGCCCATCGCCTCCCCCTGTGACGACTCCCTGCTGCGGGTACGCCCCGACGGCACCGCACAGGTGCTGCGCCGCTCGCGGGGCTTCGTGCCCCGTCCGCTGCGGCTGCCGGTGCCGGTGCGGCCCGCCCTCGCCGTGGGCGGGGACCTGAAGAACGCCCTGTGCCTCGGAGCGGGCGAGCAGGCCTGGTTCGGCCCGCACATCGGCGACATGGGCGACCTGGCCACCCTGGAGGCGGCCCGGAGGGCGGACGCGCACCTGCGGGCCCTCACCGGCGTGAGCCCCGAACTGGTCGCCGCCGACCGGCACCCCGGGTACCACTCGACGCGGTGGGCCGCCCGGCTGGCCGGGCATTCCCCCGTGCTGGTCCAGCACCACCACGCGCACCTCGCCTCCGCGATGGCCGAACACGGCCTCGACGGCACCACCCCCGTGATCGGCGTCGCCTTCGACGGCACGGGCTACGGCGACGACGGCACCGTCTGGGGCGGCGAGATCCTGCTCGCCGACTACACCGGCTTCCGCCGCTACGCCCGCCTCTCCCCCGCCCCGCTGCCCGGTGGCGACGCGGGCGTCGCCAACCCGTGCCGGCTGGCCCTGGCCCGGCTGCGGGCCGCGGGACTGCCGTGGGATGCGGACCTGCCCTGCGTGACCGCCTGTGCGCCCGACGAACTCGCCCTGCTCGGACAGCAGTTGTCCGGCGCTCTGGCCTGTGTGGCGACCTCCAGCATGGGCCGGCTCTTCGACGCCGTGTCCTCGCTCGTGGGCGTGTGCCACCGCACGGGATACGAGGCGCAGGCAGCGCTGGAGCTGGAGGCGGCCGCGGCCGTGGCGTGGGACGCCGACGGGTGGACGTACTCCTTCACCGGGGATCTCGACCCGGCACCGGTGCTCGGCGCGCTGATCGCCGATCTGCGGCGCGGCACACCGGCCGCCGTGCTCGCGGCCCGTTTCCACCGCGCCGTGGCGGGGGCGGTGGCGGGGATCTGCCGGCGGGCGCGTCAGGACACCGGCCTCGCCACCGTCGCGCTCAGCGGCGGGGTGTTCGCCAACGCGCTGCTGGAGGAGGAGTGCGCGCGGCTGCTGTCCGAAGACGGCTTCGCGGTGCTCCGGCACGGCGAAGTCCCGCCGAACGACGGCGGGCTGGCCCTCGGCCAGCTGGTGGTCGCGGCGCACCTACGACAGGAGGAGTGACCCATGTGTTTGGCAGTGCCCGGCAAGGTCGTGTCCATCGACGACAGCGCCGACCCGCTCACCGGGCTGATCGACTTCGGCGGTGTGCAGAAGCAGGCGTGTCTGGAGTACGTGTCCGACGTGAAAGTGGGCGAGTACGTCATCGTGCACGTCGGTTTCGCGCTCCAGCGTCTGGACGAGGAGTCGGCCCTGGCCTCCCTGAAGCTCTTCGAGGAACTGGGGCTGCTGGAGGAGGAGTTCGGGGACGCCTGGGAGCAGGCGGCGAAGGAGGCGGGCACCACCGCGGTGACGGAGCCCCAGGACAGCGGGAGCGAGGCCCGGTGAAGTACATCGACGAGTTCAACGACCCCCAGCTGGCGCGGCGCCTGCTGGACGAGATCCGCGCCACCGCCACCCGGCCCTGGGCCCTGATGGAGGTGTGCGGCGGGCAGACGCACTCGATCATCCGGCACGGCATCGACCAACTGCTGCCCGAGCAGGTCGAGTTGATCCACGGGCCCGGCTGCCCGGTGTGTGTCACGCCGCTGGAGGTCATCGACAAGGCCCTGGAGATCGCCGCGCGGCCCGGGGTGATCTTCTGCTCCTTCGGCGACATGCTGCGGGTGCCGGGCACCGACCGCGACCTGTTCCGGGTCAAGGGCGAGGGCGGTGACGTCCGGGTGGTGTACTCGCCGCTCGACGCCCTGGAGCTGGCCCGCCGCAACCCGGACCGGGAGGTGGTGTTCTTCGCGATCGGCTTCGAGACCACCGCCCCCGCCAACGCGATGGCGGTGCACCAGGCGCGCCGCCTGGGGCTGGCCAACTTCAGCCTGCTGGTGTCGCACGTGCGGGTGCCCCCGGCCGTCGAGGCGATCATGACGGCGCCCGAGTGCCGTGTGCAGGGCTTCCTGGCCGCCGGGCACGTGTGCAGCGTGATGGGAATGGCCGAGTACCCGGAGCTGGCCGAGCGGTTCCGGGTGCCGATGGTGGTGACCGGGTTCGAGCCGCTGGACATCCTGGAGGGCATCCGCCGGGCGGTGGGCCAGCTGGAGCGCGGCGAGCACCGGGTGGAGAACGCCTACCCGCGGGCCGTGCGCGAGGAGGGCAACCCGGCCGCGGTGCGCATGATCGAGGAGGTGTTCGAGGTCACCGACCGGTCCTGGCGGGGCATCGGACGGATCCCCGCCAGCGGCTGGCGCCTGACCGACGCCTTTCGCGCGTACGACGCGGAGCACCGCTTCGACGTGAGCGGGATCCGGACCGAGGAGCCCGCCGAGTGCCGGGCCGGCGAGGTGCTGCAGGGTCTGATCAAGCCGACCGAGTGCGCCGCGTTCGGCACCACCTGCACCCCGCGCACTCCGCTCGGCGCCACCATGGTCTCCAGCGAGGGCGCCTGCGCGGCCTACTACCTCTACCGGCGGATGAACGCCCCGGCTCCGCAGGCCGGCGGGACCGCGCCGCAGGAGGTGACCCCCGTTGCCTGAGCGACTCACCGACGTGGTCGACCCGGCCGCCTGGACCTGCCCCGCTCCGCTGCGCGACCAGGGCGTGGTGGTCATGGGGCACGGCGGAGGGGGCGCGCTGTCGGCCGAGCTGATGGAGCGGATCTTCACCCCCGCCTACGGCAACGCCACCCTGTCCGGCCTCGCCGACTCCGCCGTCCTCGAACTGGGCGGTGCGCGGCTGGCCTTCTCCACCGACTCCTACGTGGTCCGGCCGCTGTTCTTCCCCGGCGGCTGCCTGGGCGACCTCGCGGTCAACGGCACGGTCAACGACCTCGCGATGAGCGGCGCCCGGCCCGCGTACCTGTCCGCGGCCTTCGTCCTGGAGGAGGGCGTGGAGCTGACGGTCGTCGAGCGGATCGCCCGCTCGATGGGGGCCGCCGCCGGGGCCGCCGGGGTCACGATCGCCACGGGCGACACCAAGGTGGTGGAGTCCGGGCACGGGGACGGGGTGTACGTCACCACCGCCGGGGTGGGACTCGTGCCGGACGGGGTGGACATCCGGCCCCAGCGCGCCCGGCCCGGGGACGCGGTCATCGTCAGCGGGCCGATCGGACTGCACGGCGTGGCGATCATGAGCGTGCGGGAGGGCCTGGAGTTCGGGGTGGAGGTCGCCAGCGACACCGCGCCGCTGGCGGATCTGGTGGCGGCGATGCTGACCGTCACTGCGGACATCCATGTGCTGCGCGACCCCACCCGGGGTGGCCTGGGCGCGTCGCTGAACGAGATCGCCCGTGCCTCGGGGACCGGTGTCCGGCTGCAGGAGCGGGCGATTCCGGTGCCGGACGCGGTGGCGAACGCCTGCGGGTTCCTCGGGCTCGATCCGCTGTACGTCGCCAACGAGGGGCGGCTGGTCGCGTTCGTGCCGCCGTCGGAGGCGGAGGAGGTGCTGGCCGCGATGCGGGCCCATCCGCAGGGTGCCGGGGCGGCACGGATCGGCGAGTGCGTCGCCGAGCATCCGGGGATGGTGGTGGTCGCCACCGGGCTCGGCGGGACGCGGGTGGTGGACCTGCCCCTCGGGGAGCAGCTGCCGCGCATCTGCTGACCGCTGCCCAGGCCGGCCGGAGAGGACCACCTGACAGGCCGGCCGCAGAGGACCACCTGACAGAACTGCCCGACAAGGCCACCCGACAAGGCCACCGGACAAGGCCACCGGACAGGGCCGAGGGCCCCGCCGACGGATCGGCGGGGCCCTCGGCCGTTGTCTATGCCGGGACCGGCTCGATCCCGGCGATCTCCAGCTCACGGCCGCTGCGCAGGTCGCTGGAGGGCTGGTCGCAGCGCGGGCACCAGAAGAACGGGGGCATGCCCACCGCGAACTCCTCGGCGCACGGGCCGCACCAGGCCTGCGCGGGGACCTGCTCGACGACGAGCACGGCCCCCGCGAGGGCCGTGCCGTCCCGGGCCACCTCGAAGGCGAAGTCCAGGGCGTCGGGGACGACGCCCGCCAGCTCGCCGACCCGGACGGTCACCTTCGAGACGGCGTCCGTCCCGTCCGCCCGGGCCAGCTCGTCGGCCCGCTCGATGATCGCGGTCGCGATCGACAGTTCGTGCACGGCGGTCTCACGGGTAGCGGCGGCCGGCGCGGAACCCGCCGGCCATCCGCCAGATCCGCACCTCCCGCCTCAGGCTGGGCAGCTCCCAGCACAGCAGGGCCAGGGCCACACCGCCCACCAGGGCGGCCTCGGCCTTCAGCACCCGCTGCCCGCTCATCCCGCGCCGTCCGCGCGCGACGGTTCTGCCTGCTCGTTTCATTGCGGCGACTCCCTGCTCGTTCGCGTGCCGGTGTTCATCCCGGCGAGATGTTCGGCATGGTCTCCGCGAGGGCGTCATGCCGCTTCCAGTGGATCCCCGTGGAGCGGCGCGCGTCGGCGGTGCCGTCCTGGTGGTGACCCTTCTGCCGCTCGCGCGGTCCCTTGTTGCCCTGGTGCATCCCGGCGACGTGCCGGGGCGTGTCGGGCTTGGCCTGGGGCCGCCCCACTCTGATGCTGCCCATGGTGCTCTCCTTCCTCGCCTCCGACCTGCGGAGGCCGTGCCTACGGCCGCTCGGTGAGGTCCTCGAAGAACTGCTCGACGGCCGGCCAGATGCGGCCGCCGCCGGACAGGCCGCGCCACTCCCGGCGGACGACGGCGACCATCCGGTAGCAGTCGTCGACCGGCACGATCCAGTGATGATCGAGGCCGTGGACGGTGTTCACCAGCAGTGCCTCCACCTCGGGTTCCACGGTCGCGAGCGGCGGACACGTGCGGGCCAGCTCCCGCCAGGCGTCGGCGTCCACCTCCCACCGCATGGCTCCCGCGGGGCTCGGGCCCTCGGCGATGACGGTGCCGTCGGCCCGGGGCACGAAGAAGACCAGGCCGACCGGCACGCCCAGGGCGGCCGTGTCGACCTCGGGCAGCCGCACCCGGCGGCGGGGCACGAGCCGGTACTGGCCGTCCCCCGCCGCCGCGTCGGCGAACAGCACCGAGCAGGGGCCGCAGGCGCAGCGCACCTCCTGCCGTCCGGTGTCGTACAGGTGGGCGTGTTCACCGGCGACCGGGGCGGCGCACAGGTCGCACACCTCCGTCCCGGCCGCCGCCGTACGGTCGGCCGAGGAGCGGATGAGGCGGGCCAGTGCCCCGTCGGTGGTCACGGTGCGCCCCGGTGCGTCAGCGTGGTCAGGGGGACGAAGGCGGGGGCCGTCTCGGTCAGCGGCTCCACCGCCGTCAGTTCGGGTGCCGCGGCGAGCACCGCCGCGCGGACCGCGTCGGTGACGTCGGAGCCGCTGCCGCCGCAGCCGGAGCCGCAGCCGCCGCCCGTCGTCAGCCGGACCCGGGCGACCTGCCCTTCGACCCCGGCCCACTCCACGTCGCCGCCCCGTTCCCGCACGGCGGGACGCAGCCGTTCGACCGCGCGGGCCGCCCGGCGTTCGGCGGGCTCGGGGTGGATGGCGTGCAGCACCATGAGGTGTCCCAGCAGCTCGTCCTCGGCGAGGCGTTCGGCCAGCCGCTCGTCCGCGAGGTCCAGGACGCGGGCCAGGGCCTCGCCGTAGACCTCGGTCAGCAGGGCCACGGCCTCGGTCGCGGATCGGGTCGTGGGGCCGGGCGCGGTCTCGAGGCCTTCCAGCAGCTCGTCGAGCCGGCCGAGCCGGGCCTCGACGTCCGGGTCGGCCAGCCGTGCGCCGACGGCCTCAGCCATGGTTCGCCCCGTACGTCGGCGAGTGCAGGGTGGTCAGCGTCTTGCCCTTGCCGACGTACATGTGCACTCCGCACGGCAGACACGGGTCGAAGCTGCGGACCGTGCGCATGATGTCGACGCCCTTGAAGTCGTCCGGCCCGTTCTCCTCGAAGATGGGCTGGCCCTGGACGGCGTCCTCGTACGGGCCGGGGGTGCCGAACTTGTCGCGGGGGCTGGCGTTCCACGGGGTGGGCGGGTACGGGTGGTAGTTGGCGATCTTCTTGTCCTTGATCACCAGGTGGTGGGAGAGGACGCCGCGCACGGCCTCGTGGAAGCCGCAGCCGATCGCCTCGTCGGGCACCTCGAAGTTCTCGAACACCTTGGTCTCGCCCGCGCGCACCATGCCCATGGCCTCCTCGAGGAACTGCAGGGCCATGGCGGCCGCGTAGGCGATGAAGTACGGCCGGGCGCGGTCGCGTTCGATGGTGTTGCTCCACTGCGGGATGCGCCACTCCAGGGTGGTCTCCGGCAGTGACTCGCCCTTGGGCAGGGAGATGCGCACGCTGTGGCCGGTGGCCTTGACGTACGGGGTGTCGACGAGGCCGCTGAGCGCCGTCGACCACAGACGGGCCAGGGGGCCGCCGCCGGTGTCGAGGGCGAGGTGGTCGCCGGTGCGCTGGTCGAACCAGCGGGGGCTCATCACCCAGCTGTACTTGTCGTCGAAGTCGCGCTTCTGCGGCACCGGCACGGTGGTCTGGTTCCACGGGTGGCGCATGTCGACGGGGTTGCCGAGCGGGTCGTGGGTGACGAACGGCTGCTCGTTGACCCAGTCCTCGTAGTAGGAGCTGCCGAGCATGATGCGCAGGCCGAGGTTGATGTCGACGAGGTTGTTGGTGACCAGTTCGCCGTCGACGATGATGCCCGGGGTGACGTACATCGCCTTGCCCCAGGTGTTCATGGTCTCGTATCGGTAGTCGACGACCTTGGGGTCCTGGAAGGCGCCCCAGCAGCCCAGCAGGACACGGCGGCGTCCGACCTCCTCGTAGCCGGGCAGGGCCTCGTAGAAGAAGTCGAAGACGTCGTCGTTCATGGCGACGGCCTTCTTCACGAAGTCGATGACCCGCATGAGGCGGCTGAGGTAGTCGGTGAAGACGGTCGGCTGCGGCATCGTGCCGACGCCGCCCGGGTACAGCGTGGAGGGGTGGACGTGCCGTCCCTCCATCAGGCAGAACATCTCGCGGGTGACCCGGCTGACCTTCAGGGCCTCCTTGTAGACCTCGCCCTCGAAGGGGTTGAAGGCCTTCATGATGTCGGCGATCGTGCGGTAGCCGTGGATGTCGCCGCGGGGGGCGTCGGTGCGTTCGGCGCGGGCCAGGACACCGGGGTTGGTGGCCTTGACCATCGCCTCGCAGAAGTCCACGAAGACCAGGTTGTCCTGGAAGATCGTGTGGTCGAACATGTACTCGGCGGCCTCGCCGAGGTTGACGATGTGCTCGGCCAGCGGGGGCGGCTTGACGCCGTAGGCCATCTGCTGGGCGTAGTCGGAGCAGGTGGTGTGGTTGTCGCCGCAGATGCCGCAGATCCGGGACGTGATGAAGCCCGCGTCGCGCGGGTCCTTGCCCTTCATGAACACCGAGTAGCCGCGGAAGAGCGACGAGGTGCTGTGGCATTCGACGACTTCCCGGTTGGCGAAGTCGATCTTCGTGTAGATGCCCAGGTTCCCGATGATCCGGGTGATCGGGTCCCAGGACATGTCCACGAGCTGGGGTGGCTTGCGGTCCGTGGGCCGGGCCTCGGTGGTGGTCATCTGCGGTACTGCCCCTCGCTGTCGGTGGTGGGTGGGGTCGCGGGTGTCATCACGGGCGCCAGCGCGGGTCGTAGCCGCTGGTCAGCTTGCGCTTGTTGTGGCGCCACTTGGGCTCGTGGTTGACGAGCTCGTTGGTCATGCCGCGCAGCCTGCGGATGACGGCTCCGTACGGCTTGATGGCCAGGGACGACAGGGTGCCGCCGGGGGGCTCGTCCATGAACGGCATGAACGCGTCCGGGAAACCGGGCATCGTGCAGCCGATGCAGATGCCACCGACGTTGGGGCAGCCGCCGAGGCCGCCCATCCAGCCGCGCTTGGGCACGTTGCAGTTGACGACCGGACCCCAGCAGCCCGTCTTGACCAGGCACTTGGGCGAGTTGTAGTCCGTGGCGAAGCCGGCCTGCTCGTAGTACGAGCCGCGGTCGCAGCCTTCGTGGACGGTCTTCCCGAACAGCCACTGCGGGCGGAGCATGTGGTCCAGCGGCGGCGGGGGCGCGGAGCCGGCCGCGTGGTAGAGGACCCAGATCAGGGTCTCCATGAAGTTCTCGGGCTGGATCGGGCAGCCCGGCACGTTGACGACGGGCAGGCCGGCCTGGGAGGTGTAGTCCCAGCCCAGGTAGTCGGCGAGGCCCATGCAGCCCGTCGGGTTGCCGGACATGGCGTGGATGCCGCCGAAGGTGGCGCAGGTGCCGGCGGCGACCACCGCCCAGGCCTTGGGGGCCAGTTGGTCGATCCACCAGTTGAGGGTCTGCGGCTCGCCGGTCTCCGGGTCGTTGCCGAAGGACGTCCAGTAGCCGTCGCCCTCGATGATGTTCTGGTTGGGGATCGAGCCCTCGATGACCAGGATGAAGGGACCCAGTTCGCCGCGTACGGCCGCCCGGTAGGGCGCGAGGAAGTCCTCGCCGCCCAGGCTGGGCGAGAGCACCTTGTTGACCAGGTTCACCTTCGGCAGGCCCGGGATCAGCCCGAGCACCACGTCCTCGATGGAGGGCTGGTCGGCGGCGGTGAGCGAGACGGTGTCACCGTCGCAGCTCATGCCCTCGGAGATCCACAGGATGGTGATCTCGTCGATGCCCCGGCGGTCCTCGGACCGGTCGGGTTCCTTGCTGACTTCTTGGGTGCTGCTGTGGGTGGTCATGTCACTCGGCCTCCGCTGCGGGGGTCTCGGAGTCGGTCGTGTGCCGCGGGGGAGCTGCGGCGGGAGCCGGTGCCGACGGCTCGTCCGGGGATCCGGCGGGCCCGAGGGGTTCGAGCTCGTCGGGCCGGAAGTAGTGGAAGCGGCCGTACCAGTTGTTGAGTTCGGCGGCCGGGTCGTCGTCGAGGGTGACGGCGAGGTGCACGCTGCCGTCCACGTCGTGGAAGACGGCCGCGACCTCGGCGGTGCGCCCGGCCAGGAACATGTCCTGGGCGTCGGCGCCGCGTCCCCGGGGACGGAGCCGGACCCGGCTGCCGCCGCCGAGCCGGACGCCGTCGACGAGCACGGTGTCGGTGGTCGGGGAGAGACCGTCGTCGCCGCCTTCCTGCCACCAGGCGGGACGGCCGGCGGACGCCGCGGGGGTGCCGAAGGTGAGGGGACGGTCGGCGGACGCGGCGGGGGTCTCGAAGGTGAGGGGACCGTCGGCGGACGCGGCGGGGGTCTCGAAGGTGAGGGGAAAGACGTCTGAGGCGGCTGGGGTCTGGGAGGTGTGGGGTGAGTCGGCTGACGCGG
>NZ_JBHWFG010000020.1:0-151812 GCF_042733745.1 Streptomyces sp. NPDC059696 | reverse complement strand
GGTGTGGTGGTTTGTTTTTTTTTTATATTCGACCTTTTTGTTGGTGTGTGTGGGGGGCTGGTTTTTGTTTTATCCAGTCTGAGGTTTTGCTCGCGGGCCCCCCACGGGTTTCGGGGGGGCCCCGGACGTGCAGGACCACCTCAGTAACACCATCGGGCCTGTGGCCCCAAGGGGAGGGACAGCAACATGGGCGTCACGCTCGCCAAAGGGGGCAACGTCTCCCTGTCCAAGGCCGCACCCAACCTCACCCAGGTGATGGTCGGGCTCGGCTGGGACGCGCGTTCCACCACCGGCGCGCCCTTCGACCTCGACGCCAGCGCGCTGATGTGCAGCAGCGGGCGCGTGCTCGGGGACGAGTGGTTCGTCTTCTACAACCAGCTCAAGAGCCCGGACGGCTCGGTCGAGCACACCGGCGACAACCTCACGGGTGAGGGCGAGGGCGACGACGAGTCGCTCCTGATCGACCTCGCCAAGGTGCCGCCGCAGTGCGACAAGATCGTGTTCCCCGTCTCCATCCACATGGCCGACGAACGCAACCAGACCTTCGGCCAGGTCAGCAACGCCTTCATCCGCGTGGTCAACCAGGCCGACGGCCAGGAGCTCGCCCGCTACGACCTCAGTGAGGACGCCTCCACGGAGACCGCGATGATTTTCGGGGAGCTCTACCGGTACCAGGGGGAGTGGAAGTTCAGGGCCGTCGGGCAGGGGTACGCGTCGGGCCTGCGCGGCATCGCGCTGGACTTCGGGGTCAACGTCTCATAACGCGTTATGAGCAAAATCCGGGCCCCATGGGGGTGCGGAGGGGGTCCGACTAGACTTCGGCTTCAAAAGTTCGTAAAGCCGGGTACGGCGCGGGGGAGCCCCGTACACACACGATTGGGTAGCCAGTGGTTCTGAAAACCTTCGGGTGGTCGTTCGCGGTCACCGCGCTCGGCCTGGTCGCGGCGGTCCTGTTCGGCGGGTGGACCGCGCTCGGCATCGTCGCGATCCTCTCCGTCCTCGAGATCTCGCTGTCCTTCGACAACGCGGTGGTCAACGCCGGGATCCTGAAGAAGATGAATGCCTTCTGGCAGAAGATCTTCCTCACCGTCGGCATCCTGATCGCCGTCTTCGGCATGCGACTGGTCTTCCCCGTCGTGATCGTCGCCATCAGCGCCCAGCTGGGCCCGATCAAGGCTGTCGAACTCGCCTTGAACGACAAGGACCGCTACCAGCAGCTGGTGACCGACGCGCATCCGTCGATCGCCGCCTTCGGTGGCATGTTCCTGCTGATGATCTTCCTGGACTTCATCTTCGAGGACCGGGACATCAAGTGGCTCGGCTGGCTGGAGCGCCCGCTGGCCAAGCTCGGCAAGATCGACATGCTGTCGGTCTGCATCGCCCTGATCGTCCTGCTGATCGCGTCGATGACCGTCGCCACCCACGCCCACCAGCACGGCGGCACCCACGTCGACAAGGCGGAGACCGTCCTGCTCGCCGGCATCGCCGGTCTGATCACCTACATGATCGTCGGCGGTCTCTCCAGCTACTTCGAGGACAAACTCGAAGAGGAGGAGGAGCGGGAGCACGAGGCCGAGGAAGAGGCCGAGCGCACCGGCAAGCCCCGCTCGGCGGTGCAGCTGGCCGGCAAGGCCGCCTTCTTCATGTTCCTCTACCTCGAGGTCCTGGACGCGTCCTTCTCCTTCGACGGCGTGATCGGCGCCTTCGCCATCACCAACGACATCGTCCTGATGGCCCTCGGCCTCGGCATCGGAGCCATGTACGTCCGGTCGCTGACGGTCTACCTGGTCCGCCAGGGCACCCTCGACGACTACGTCTACCTGGAGCACGGCGCGCACTACGCCATCGGCGCCCTCGCCGTGCTGCTGCTGGTCACCATCCAGTACCAGATCAACGAGATCATCACCGGCCTGATCGGCGTCGTCCTGATCGCCGCCTCCTTCTGGTCCTCCGTCCGCCGCAACAAGGCACTGGCGGCGGCCGAGGGAAACGCCGGCGCGGACGAGAAGACTGAGGTCTCGTCCGGGGTGTGACACCCCTCCGGGTGAGGAACGCTCTGTGCGGGGCGGTTACCGAGGACTCCTCGGCGGCCGCCCCGTTCGGCCGTCATGGGCCGTGGGTACGGCGGTGACCTGCGGTCTCCGAGTGAAACGTGGGGGGCGGAATGGGCCTGTTCGACGGACTGAGGCGCGGCGAGGCGCAGTTCGACTCGGGCGACGCGTCGACCAACGCGATCGAGCTGACCAAGCGGCGCGCGCAGATATCACTCACCAAGCAGGGCGCGGCCACCGGCCATCTGCGCGTCAACCTCAGCTGGCGGATGCGCACGTCCGACATCGGCGGTTCCCAGCGCGAGAGCCTGCTGCGCCACCCTTTCCGGGCCCTGAAGCCCCCCGAGGTCGTCGGCCACAGCCAGAGCATGGTCAACGTCGACCTCGACCTCGGCTGCCTCTACGAGCTCCAGGACGGCACCAAGGGCGTCGTCCAGCCCCTCGGCGGCTACTACGGCGACGTCAACGCCCCGCCGTACGTCAAGCTCAGCGGCGACGACCGGTTCGGCTCCGGTTCCGGCGAGACGATGTACATCAACCTGGACCACCGCGACAGCATCAAGCGGCTCCTGGTCTTCGTCTACATCTACGACCAGACACCCGCCTTTGACCGCACGCACGCCAGTGTCACGCTCTACCCGAGCAGCGGGCCGCGGATCGAGATCCACCTCGACGAACGCCAGCCGCAGGCCCGCTCCTGCGCCGTCGTCATGATCGAGAAGGTGAAGAACGAGATGGTCGTCCGCCGCGAGGCCAAGTTCGTCTACGGCTTCCAGGCCGAGCTGGACCGGCTGTACGGGTGGGGGCTGCAGTGGGGGCGGGGCTACAAGACGAAGATCGACCGCTGACACCGGGAGTCCGGCGCCCGCCTGGCCGGACCCCGCTCCCGTAGCCCGGCCCGGCGGCGCGGTAAGGCCCGCCTCCGGGGCCCGGCTAGCGTCCGACGAACTGCGGGCCCTGCGGGGGCAGCCGGAAGTCCGGGTCGGGGGCCGCGGTGACCGGCGGCGGGTAGCCGTAGCCGCTCTGCGCCCCGGCTGCGCCCGCCGTCGCCGGCGCCGGGGGGTATCCGTACGCGGGCCGGCCGGTGGGCTGCGGGTACCCGTAGGCCGGCTGCGTCGCCGGGGGCTGCTGCGGATACCCGTAGCCGGGCTGCGCGGGAACCGCGTTCGGCTGCTCCGGGGGGAGCGGCAGGGAGACCTCGGGGGTCTGCTGCGAGGGGCCGCCGGACGTCGGCTGCGCGGGCGTGTTCGTGGTGGGAGGCGCGGGCACCGTCGTGGTCGGCTCCTCCGCCGCCTCCGACTCGTCCACCGAGATGCCGAAGTCCGTCGCGAGGCCCTTCAGCCCGTTCGAGTAGCCCTCGCCCAGCGCCCGGAACTTCCAGCCCTCGCCGCGCCGGTACAGCTCGCCGCAGATCAGCGCGGTCTCCTCGCCCGTCTCCGGCTTCACGTCGAAGTACGCCAGCGCCTCGGTGCCGGTGGCCGCCGCGTCGTACAGCAGGATGCGCAGGGCCTGCACACGGTCGAACGTCACGCCGTCCGCCGATGCGACCAGCAGAATCCGGCTGACCTCGGGCTCGACACCGGTCAGTTCCGTCTGGATCGTGTCGGTCAGGCCCTCGGCGACCCGCTTCTTGCCGAGCCGCCACACCTTTCCGGCCGGGTGCCGGGGCTGGTTGTAGAAGACGAAGTCCTCGTCGGAGCGCACACGACCGTCGGGGCCGAGGAGCAGCGCGGAGGCGTCGACGTCCGGAACTCCCTGCCCGGGTGTCCAGCGCAGCACGGCGCGCACCGTGGTGGCTTCCAGCGGGACGTTCGACCCCTTCAGCATCGCGTGCGTCATGCGGTCATCCTGCCTGCTCGGTCCTGCTCACGACAACGCGGGGGCCCTGGTCGCGGGCGGCGCCGGCCGCCGTCGCGGCATACGGTTGTCATGGCCGGGTACTGGCTGTGATTGCCCGCGTTACCTGAAATTCATGCCTGATGGGAACCTGTGACACGGACTTCTACGTACTATTACCGGCCACCTTTCGTCGATTCGCAGGTCGCACCACCACCACGGGGGAGTCTCATGCGTCATTTCGGGCACGTCGCCCCTGAGGTGCGGAAGCGTCTCTTCCACCGCGAGCCCTGCGCGTTCACCCCGGATTCCCCGGCCCGCCTGCTCGCGGCCGCCCTGGGCGCCACGCTGTACAGCCCGGCCACCCGGCCGCGCCTCGCCGACGACGTCCTCAAGCAGGCCGGACGCGGCGTGGTCTCGATGGTGCTGTGCCTGGAGGACTCGATCGACGACGCGGACGTGGGCCCCGGCGAGGAGAACCTCGTCCGCCAGCTCACCGCCCTGGACGACCTGGACGACCACCCCGACGCCGACCTGCCGCTGCTGTTCATCCGGGTCCGCGCCCCCGAACAGATACCCGACCTGGTACGACGGCTCGGGCCCGCCGTCCGGCAGCTGTCCGGCTTCGTCCTGCCGAAGTTCACCGAGGAACGCGGCATCCCCTTCCTCGAAGCCCTCGCCACCGCCGAGGCCGAAAGCGGCCGTCGCCTTTTCGCCATGCCCGTGCTGGAGTCCCCGGAGCTGCTCTACCGGGAGTCGCGGGTGGAGACCCTGGAGGGCATCTCCCGCGCGGTCGGCAAGTACCGCGACCGCGTCCTCGCCCTGCGCCTCGGCGTGACGGACTTCTGCTCCTCCTACGGGCTGCGCAGAGGCCCCGACATGACGGCCTACGACGTGCAGATCGTCGCCTCGGTGATCGCCGACGTGGTGAACATGCTGGGCCGCGCCGACGGCACCGGCTTCACCGTGACAGGGCCGGTGTGGGAGTACTTCAGGGTCCAGGAGCGCATGTTCAAGCCGCTGCTGCGGCAGAGCCCCTTCCTGGAGGTGCAGGCCGCGGAACTGCGCGAGAAGCTGATCGAGCACGCCATGGACGGCCTGCTGAGAGAGATCTCCCTGGACCAGGCCAACGGCCTGCTGGGCAAGACCTGCATCCACCCCTCGCACGTGCTGCCGGTGCACGCCCTGTCGGTCGTCAGCCACGAGGAGTTCTCGGACGCCCAGGACATCCTGCGCCCCGAGCGCGGCGGCGGGGGTGTGCTGAGATCGGCGTACACGAACAAGATGAACGAGGTGAAGCCGCACCGGGCCTGGGCCGAGCGGACCCTGCTGCGGGCCGAGGTTTTCGGCGTGGCGAACCAGGACATCGGCTTCGTGGAACTGCTGGCCGCCGGGCTGCCCGGCCGACCGTAGGGCTGCTGAGGTTCGAAGGGCTCATGGAGAAGGCGGAGAAGGCAGTGAACGAGGGGGAGCACCCCGAGGTGCGCGACGGTGCGGCGACCGGGCCGGCCGACGCGGCCGACGGCGTCTGGTCCGGCGACTGGGTCGCCGAACGGCTCGGCGTCGAGCTCGCCGGCGACGACGGGCTGACCGGCCTGCTGGGGCTCGCGCTGCGCCGCAACCCCAAGCGGGCCCACCTGCTCGTGTCGAACGTGCTGGGCAAGCACGTGCCGCAGTCGCCGTCCGTCGTGTACGGCCACGGGTTCGAGCTCGGGCGCCGGGTGCGTGAGCTGCTGGGCGACGAGGAGGCCCGCCGGGCCGTCGTCCTCGGCTACGCGGAGACCGCGACCGGCCTCGGCCACTGCGTCGCCGACGGGCTGGGCCTCGCCCCCTACCTGCACTCCACCCGCCGCCCGGTCGCCGGTCTCGAAGCGGCCGGCGGTTTCGAGGAGTCCCACTCCCACGCGACCTCGCACCTGCTGCTGCCCGAGGACCCTGCCCTGCTCGCCGGCGACGGGCCGCTGGTCCTGGTCGACGACGAGTTCTCCACGGGCAACACGGTGCTGAACACCGTCCGTGACCTTCACGGCCGGTATCCGCGGCGGCGGTACGTCGTGGTGGCGCTGGTGGACATGCGGTCGCCCGCCGACGCGGGGCGCCTCGCGGAATTCGCCGAGGAGATCGGCGCCCGGGTCGACCTGGTCACCGCGGCTTCGGGGACCGTGCGGCTGCCCGAGGGGGTGCTGGAGAAGGGGCAGGAGCTGGTGGCGCGGTACGAGGCGGAGAGCGCGGCGACCGGTGATCCGTCGTCCGCGGGTGCGTCGTGGCCGCTCGCGCAGTTCCCCGCGCCCCTCGAGGGCGTGGCCGAGACGTCCTTTCCAGGGGCTCGGGGAACTGCGCGACCAGCCCCCACCGGCCCGCACCCGGACGACGACCGCACCGCCCCCCACGTCACCCGCGTCGACCTGCGCTGGCCCGTCGGCCTCCCCGACGGGGGGCGACACGGCTTCACCCCCGCCCAGCGCGCCCGGCTGGAGGCCGCCCTGCCCGCGATGGCGGCCAGGATCGCCGAGGCCCTGCCTCACCACGCCCGCCGCGTCCACGTCCTCGGCTTCGAGGAGCTGATGTACGCACCGCTGAGGCTCGCCCGCGAGCTGGAGCGCGACACCGGTCTCCAGGTCCGCTACTCCACCACCACCCGCTCACCCGTCCTGGCCGTCGACGACCCCGGCTACGCCATACGCACCCGCCTCGCCTTCCCCGCCCACGACGACCCCGCCGACGGCCCCGGCGAGCGGTACGCCTACAACGTCGCGGGCGCCGGATTCGACGCCGTCGTCGCCGTCGTCGACTCGGCCGCGGACACGCCCGCACTGCACGCGCCCGACGGTCTGCTCGCCCGCCTCGCCGCGCACACGCCGCGAGTCCTCCTCGCCGTCCTGCCGTCGTACGCCCCCGAAAGGCCCTCCATGCTGCCCGAGCCCCTCCGCGGCCCCGACTTCTCCTCGTACGCGCCCGAGGAGGTCGGCTGGCTGCTCCAGGACCTCTCGGAGGTGACCCTGGAGGCGCCGACCGAGGAGCGCGAGGAGGCGATCCAGAGCGGCGGCGCGCACTACGCGGAGTCGCTGCCCGTGGAGTACCAGCCCAGCGAGCAGTACCAGGCGCTGTTCCACGCCGCCCTGGACGACTCGGCGGCCCGCATCGCCCGGGCGGTCGGTGTCGTCACCGAGACGGTCCTCGCGGAGCGCTCCCCCCGCCCCGTCCTGGTCTCCCTGGCCCGCGCCGGCACGCCCGTCGGCATCCTGATGCGCCGCTGGGCCCAGCACCGGCACGGCCTCGACCTGCCGCACTACGCCGTGTCGATCGTCCGCGGCCGGGGCATCGACGCCAACGCCCTGCGCTGGCTCGCCGAGCACCACGACCCCCGGGACGTCGTCTTCGTCGACGGCTGGACCGGCAAGGGCGCCATCACCCGCGAACTCGCCGAGGCCCTCACGGAGTTCGAGAAGTCCGACGGCATCGGCGGCTTCAGCCCCGAGATCGCGGTCCTGGCCGACCCGGGCTCCTGCGTCCGCACCTACGGCACCCGCGAGGACTTCCTGATCCCCTCCGCCTGCCTCAACTCCACCGTCTCCGGCCTGATCTCGCGGACCGTGCTGCGCGCGGACCTGGTCGGCCCGCACGACTTCCACGGCGCGAAGTTCTACCGCGAACTCGCCGCCACGGACGTCTCGGTGGCCTTCCTGGACGCCGTCTCCGCCCGTTTCCCGGAGGTCACCGACGCGGCCTGCGCCCAGGCCAAGGAACTGCTCGCGACCGACCGCTCACCCACCTGGGAGGGCTGGGCCGCCGTCGAGCGCATCAGCGAGGAGTACGGCATCCACGACGTGAACCTCGTCAAGCCCGGCGTCGGCGAGACCACCCGGGTCCTGCTGCGCCGCGTGCCCTGGAAGGTCCTGGCACGTGCCGGGGCGGGCAGCGACCTCGACCACGTGCGCCTGCTGGCCGAGCAGCGCGGTGTGCCCGTCGAGGAGGTCGACCGGCTGCCCTACACCTGCGTCGGGTTGATCCACCCCCAGTACACCCGGGGCGCGACCGGCGCCGACGGCAAGGCGGTGACCCTCTGATGCCCGCGCTCGTCGCCAGCGACCTCGACCGCACCCTCATCTACTCCGCCGCGGCCCTGGCGCTCACCATGCCGGACGCGCGGGCGCCCCGGCTGCTGTGCGTCGAGGTGCACGAGAGCAGGCCGCTGTCGTACATGACGGAGACGGCGGCCCGGCTGCTCACCGACCTGGGCGACGCGGCCGTGTTCGTGCCGACGACCACGCGCACGCGCAAGCAGTACCTGCGCATCAACCTGCCGGGCCCCGCGCCCACGTACGCGATCTGCGCGAACGGCGGCCACCTCCTGGTGGACGGCGTCTCCGACCCCGACTGGCACGCGCAGGTCACCGCACGGCTGGCCGACCAGTGCGCGCCCCTGGCCGAGGTGCAGGAGCATCTGCTGCGGACCGCCGACCCGGTCTGGGTGCGCAAGCACCGTGTCGCCGACGACCTCTTCGCCTACCTCGTCGTCGAGCGTGAACTGCTGCACGAGGACTGGGTGAAGGAACTCGCGGCATGGGCGGAGAACCTCGGCTGGACCGTGTCCCTGCAGGGCCGCAAGATCTACGCCGTGCCGAAGCCGCTCACCAAGAGCGCGGCGATGCGGGAGGTCGCCCGGCGGACCGGGGCCGACCTCACGCTCGCCGCGGGTGACTCCCTGCTCGACACCGACCTGCTGCTCGCGGCCGACCGGGGCTGGCGGCCCGGTCACGGGGAGCTGGCCGACACCGGCTTCACGGCTCCCTCGATCAGGGTGCTTCCCCAGCGGGGCGTTCTCGCCGGGGAGCGGATCCTGCGGGAGTTTCTGGAGGCAGTGCGGGGCGCCTGAGGACTCGGGTGTCCTGGTCGTCGTGCGGGTGCGGCGCCGTCGTGGCCGGTCGCGCGGTTCCCCGCGCCCCGTCGGGGCCCTTCTCCTCGGGGCGTCGCAGGAGCCGTACGGCGATGAACACCACCAGCGCCACGGCCGCCGCGGCCAGGACCACCTTCGAGTAGGCGGAGACGATGCCCGAGACCTGGTGCCAGTTCGCGCCCAGGAAGTAGCCGGCGAGGACGAACGCCGTGTTCCAGATCGCGCTGCCCAGGGTCGTCAGACCGAGGAACACCGGCAGGCGCATCCGCTCCACGCCGGCCGGCACGGAGATCAGGCTCCGGAAGATCGGGATCATCCGGCCGAAGAACACGGCCTTGGTGCCGTGCTTCAGGAACCAGGCCTCGGTCTTCTCGATGTCCGAGACCTTCACCAGCGGCAGCCGGCCCGCGATCGCCACCGTCCGGTCACGGCCGAGGAGCGCGCCGACGCCGTACAGGGCGAGCGCCCCGATCACCGAGCCGGCCGTCGTCCACAGCAGCACGGCGAGCAGGCTCATCCGGCCGCTGCTCGCCGCGAACCCGGCGAGCGGCAGGATCACCTCGCTGGGCAGCGGCGGGAACAGGTTCTCCAGGGCGATGGCGAGACCGGCTCCCGGCGCGCCCAGCGCGTCCATCAGGTCGTTGACCCACTGCGGCCCGGCGTCCGCTGCGATGGCTGTCATGCCGCCACGCTAGGAAACCGAAGCTGAAGGGTTCCTGAGGAAACGGCGCAGCCGCGTCAGCCGCAGCAGCCGCCCCCGCAGCAGCCGCCGCCCGACCGTGGTGCGGGGGCGGCGGCGCTGCCGCCGACCGCGACGGTCGAGAGGAGCTTCACCGTGTCGTCGTGACCTGAGGGGCAGGCCGCCGGCTCGGAGGACTCGGCCATGGGACGGCTCAGTTCGAAGGTGTCGCCGCAGGTACGGCAGCGATACTCGTAGCGAGGCATGAGGACAGATTAATCCGCGCCGACGTAAATGCCGCCTTTCATGAATCCTTTGACCGCTGTTGCCGTACCGGTGTGGAGGACATGTAAAAGCCGCTGATAACTTTCGAACGCGCGAGGAGCCGCACGGGCGGGGGATGAAGGGATCGCTGCCGTCGACCACTGCAGCCAAGCCCTTCCGCGCGAGCACCACCGTGAGCGGGAGGGAGACGCAGCCGTGTCGAAGGCTGGGCGGGAACCGGACGAGACCATGCAGTTGAAGGTCCCCGACTCCGTGCACGCGGACGAGACCATGATGTTGCGCGTCGTCGGGGCGGCCGGAACCGGCAAGGCGGACACCGCGTCCGGCGCGGCCGGGGACGGGAGCGCGGCGGACAGACCGGGCCGGCGGCGCAGGGCCCCCCGGCCGTCCCCCTTGTCCCGGCTCACCGGCGCGGCCCCGGGGCTGACCCGGCTCGCCACCCGCCTCGCGGCCGAGGCCCGCCGCCTGCGGCCCCGCTACCCGCACGCCGGCCGCACCGGCTGGCGGCGCTGGGCGCCCTCCTGGCGGCAATGGCTCGGGGCCGCGGCGACGCTCACCGGCCTGACCGTCGTCCTGCTGGGCTCCGCCTACGCCGCCACCGACATACCGGACAACCTCAACTCCTACGCCACCCAGCAGGACAACGTCTACTTCTGGTCCGACGGGACGCCCATGGCCCGCACCGGCTGGGTGCGACGGCAGGCGATGCCGCTGAAGGAGATACCCGAGGACGTCCGCGGCGCGGTGCTGGCGGCGGAGAACGCGAGCTTCTACAGCGACCCCGGCATATCCTTCAGCGGCCTCACCCGTGCCGTGTGGCGCACCCTCGGCCAGGGCGACACCCAGGGCGGCTCCACCATCACCCAGCAGTACGTCAAGAACGTCTACCTCAACCAGGACCGTTCGGTCAGCCGCAAGTTCACCGAGGCGATGCTCGCCCTCAAGCTCGACAACGAGATGAGCAAGGACGACATCCTGGAGGGCTACCTCAACACCAGCTGGTTCGGCCGCGGCACCTACGGCATCCAGCGCGCCGCCCAGGCGTACTACGGCAAGGACGTCCGCGAACTCGACGTCAGCGAGGCCGCCTTCCTCGCCTCCCTCCTCAAGGGCGCGGGTCTCTACGACCCCTCACTGAGCGCGGCCAACCACGCCCGGGCCGTGGAGCGCTGGTCCTGGATACTGGACCGCATGGTCGAGATAGGCACCCTGTCGAAGGGCGAGCGGGCCGAGTACAAGGAGTTCCCCGAGCCGCTGAAGCGGTCGCCGGGGTTCGACACCGGCAAGCAGAGCGACTACCTCGTGGAACTGGCCGCCCAGTACGCCAAGAAGGCGGCCGGCATATCGGCCAAGGAGTACGACCTCGGCGGGTACCAGATCTACACGACCTTCGACCGCAAGCAGGAGAGCGCGCTCACCGACGCCGTCGACAAGGCCCGCAAGCAGGCGCGCGAGGACCACCCGGGCAAGGCGAAGTCCCTGCACTTCGGCGCCTCCTCGGTTGCCGCCGACGGGCGCATCCTCGCCGTCCACGGCGGCCCCGACCACCGTAAGCAGGGGTACAACGAGTCGAACGCGACCACCGTGCCCGCCGGTTCGGCCTTCCAGCCGTTCGTCTACGCCGCCGCTCTGGAGCACGGCGTGCACAAGACCCGGGACGGCGCCGCGACCGAGGTCACCCCGCAGACGCTCTACGACGGGGACGACGGCATCGCCGTACGGACACCCGAGGGCCCCTACTGGGACCGCGGCGGCAAGCAGGTCACCTCCCGCAACGACGGCGGCAAGTCCTACGGGCAGATCAGCCTGAGCAGGGCCCTCGCCCTGTCGGTGAACACGCCGTTCATGCAACTCGGCATGGACACCGGCCTGGACAGGGTGCGCGACACCGCCCAGCGGGCGGGCCTGCTGTCCTCCAGCTTCGGCCCGCAGGTGCCCGCGCTGTCCCTGGGCAGTGCCACGCCCAGCGCGATCCGCATGGCGAGCGGGTACGCCACGTTCGCCGCCGCCGGCAAGCACGTCGAGCCGTACTCGGTGGCCCGGATCACCCGCAACGGCTCCGGCGTCGCGCTGAAGAAGCCGGCGTCCCGCCGCGCGGTGCGGGCGAGCGTGGCCGAGGCGGTCCAGGCGGCCCTCACCGACGCCTTCCGCACCGCCCACCCGGGGCCGGCCACGACCACCGCGGTGGCCGGGAAGGCCGGCACCACACAGAAGGACACGGCCGCCTGGTACGTCGGCACGGCCAACCGCGTGTCCACGGCCGTGGTGGCCTACCGCATCGACCTCACCAAGAGCCTGGAACCCCTGCCCCTGGACGGGATCGCGGGCAGCCCGGGCGACAGCGTCCCGTACCGCATCTGGTCCGGCGCCCGCGGTATCGGCTGACCTCCGGCACCACCCGCTCCCACCCCCTCGCAGAATGAGCCGCGTATGAAACAGCCGTCCGGCCGCCGCCGCCGACCCCCAGCACCCCGCCGCGCCACGCCCCCGGGGCTGCTGACCCTGGCGGCCCTCCTGGTCGCGGCGTCCCTGGTCGGCGGTTACATGGTGCTGACCCGCTCGGACTCCACCACCCCCACCGCCTCCTCCGGTGCCCGCAAGGGCGCCCCCGCCAAGCGGGACAAGGAGCCGCCGTGGGACGGCAGGACGAAGGTTCTCGGGGACGGCTCCACCTCCTACACCGGGCCGCAGAAGGGGCAGTTGAAGCCGGTCCCGCTCAAGCCGGGCGAGAAGCCGCCCCAGTTCGTGGTCTTCTCCTGGGACGGCGCGCTGCAGGGCGACGACGGGCTCTTCTCGCACTACCGGCAGCTGGCCGACGAGTACGACGCCCACATGACCTTCTTCCTCACCGGCATCTACCTGCTGCCCAAGGCCAAGAAGGAGCTCTACGCGCCGCCCCAGCACGACAAGGGCTCGGCGGCCATCAGCTTCGCCACCGACGAGCACATCCGCACCACGCTGGAGGAGCTCGGCAAGGCCTGGAAGGGCGGCAACGAGATCGGCACCCACTTCAACGGCCACTTCTGCGGCAAGAAGGGCGGCGGCGACTGGAGCGTCGAGGAGTGGAAGAGCGAGATCGACCAGTTCTACTCCTTCACCGAGAAGTGGAAGACCAACACCGGCTTCACGGACCTCGCCCCCCTGCCGTTCGACGTCAGGAAGGAGGTCACGGGCGGCCGCGCGCCCTGCCTGGAGGGCCAGAAGAACCTGCTGACGGCGGCCAAGGACTACAAGTGGCGCTACGACGCCAGCTCCGCGGGCGACTTCCAGATATGGCCCGGCAAGAAGAACGGCATATGGGACTTCCCGCTGCAGATGCTCCCCTACGAGGGCGGCAAGTACCAGGGCCTCTCGATGGACTTCAACTTCCTCTACAACCAGTCCGAGGGCGAGACCGAGGGCGACCCGGCGAAGTACCCCGAGTGGGAGGAGCAGACCGTCGCCTCCTACATGGCGGGCTTCAACCGCGTGTACTACGGCAGCCGGGCCCCGCTGTTCATCGGCAACCACTTCGAGGACTGGAACGGCGGCATCTACATGCGGGCCGTCGACCGGGTCATCAAGGACGTCTGCACCAAGAAGGGCGTCAAGTGCGTGTCCTTCCGGGAACTGGCCGACTGGCTCGACGTGCAGAAGCCCGCGACCCTGCAACGGCTGCGCGGCCTGGACCCGGCGCAGTCGCCCGACTGGTCGACAGTCGTGAAGTGATCACGCCAAAGTAACGGCCGCAGCACCCTTCACAACAGCCACGCAGTCCATGCGAAGATCTCGTACCCCGGCAATCCTTTGGCCGGGGCTAGAGGGGAAACACCAGTGAAATCAAGGAAACTGAGCGGAAGACGCCGTCGCGTCACCATAGTCGGGGCCGCGGCCACCTCGGTCGTCGCCGGAGTCGCCCTGCTGCCCAACTGGAGCGCGGGCGCGGCGGTCGTGGACGATCCGACGGTGGACGCGCGGACCAAGGCCACCTTCCAGCGGCTGGCGGACGCCGTCTTCACCGACCGCACCAACGCCCTGGTCGACGGCGGACGGACCGACGCCGGCAAGCCGCTGACCGACGGCTTCTCCGGCGACGTCGCCCTGTCCTCCGGCACGGCCCGCACCGAGGACGACACCCTGTCCGAGCTCGGGCAGCGCCGGAAGCAGCTGGCGAAGGCCGGCGAGACGTACGGCAAGGCCAGCACCACCGTCACCCTGGACGCGACGCGGGTGACGGGCCGCACGGCCAAGGCGGACGTCACCGAGACCACGACCCTGACCTACGCCGGCGCCCGCGGCAACGCCCCGAAGACCACCGGCTTCCAGGCCCGGCACGAGCTGACCTTCAAGGCCGACCGGCACGGCGACTGGCGGCTGACCGGCATCCGCGACACCGACCAGGGCGGTGTCGCGGTGAACACGCTGTCCAAGCCGGCCCCCGTCAAGCCGGCCCCCGCCGTGGACAACACCACGCCGGACGCCCCGCGCGCGGCGATCACCCGCAACCCGGCCCCCGCCCCCAAGACCGCCACGACGTACGACTACAAGGCGATGGCGGCCTACGCGGAGAAGTACTGGAACGTCTACAACAAGGACTACCCGGACTTCAGCGGGCACGGCGCCGGAGGCGACTGCACCAACTTCGTCTCCCAGTCCCTGAAGGCGGGCGGCTGGAAGCACGCGCCGGGCTACGTGTACGACTACACCAAGTGGTTCGGCAACGCGGACATCCAGTCGGACTCGTTCGTCGGCGTCAACGAGTGGTCCTGGTTCGCCCAGAACTCCAAGCGGACCACGCCGCTCGCCAACGTCTTCCAGCTGGAGGTCGGCGACGTCCTCCAGATGGACTTCGACCGGGACGGGTCCAAGGACCACACGATGATCGTCACGTACAAGAGCGGCGGTGTGCCGTACGTGACGTACCACTCCAACAACACCTTCCGCAGGTCGGTGGCGAGCCTCGTCGCGTCGTACCCGAACGCGTACTACTACGCCTACCGCACCTGAGACCGGACGGGGGCCGGGCTCAGTGCCCGGCCCCTCGTTCCTCGCGGATCGCGGAGACCACACCGGCCACCGTCCGGCGGACTTCTTCCGTCTCCGTGAGGAAGTGCCAGTAGTCGGGGTGGCGGCCCTCGAGGCCGGCGACGGCACGGTCCAGGCGGGCCACGGCCTCGTCCAGGGGGCGGGCGTGCCGCGGGTCGGGGGTGTTGCGGCCGGCCATGGCGAGGCGCTGGGCGTCCCGGATGGCGAAGCGCGTGCGGTCGATCTCCTGCTGGGGGTCCTTCTGCACGGCGTTCAGACGGTGCAGCCGGTCGCCCGCGGCCGAGACGGCCTCGTCGGTGCCGTTCAGCAGGGCCCGTACGGTCGACAGCAGGGCCGTCGCGTCCGCCCAGCGCTGTTCGTCGCGGGCGGTGCGGGCCTCGGCCAGCTTGGCCTCGGCCCGGCGCACGTTCTCCGCGGCGGCGTCGGGGACGTGCTGCAGGTCCTGCCAGCAGGCCGCGGTGAAGCGGCGGCGCAGTTCGCTCAGGGTCGGTTCGACCTGCTCGGAGCGGGTGGTGAGGGCCTGGGCGCGGGTGCGCAGGGAGACCAGGCGGTGGTCGATCTCCGCGGCGCGGTCCGGCAGCCGTTCGGCCTCCACACGGACCGCCTCCGCCTCACGGCTGACCCGCTCGGCCCGCTCCAGGGTCTGCGGGACGCCGTGCCGTCCGGCGCCCTGGTTCAGCTTGGTCAGCTCCGGGGACAGGGCGGCGAGCCGGGCGGCGAGGTCGTCGGCTCTCAGACCGGACGCGCGCACGGCGTCGAGGGCCTGGGAGGCGGCGAGCAGGGCCTGGCGGGCCCGTTCCACGGCGGGGGCGAGCCGGGCCAGCTGTGTCTCGGCCTTGCCGAGCAGGGGCCCGAGGCCGTCGGTGAAGCGGTCCAGCTCCTGCTTGACCCGGCCGAGTTCCTCCTTGGCGGCGGTCAGCTCGGCGCGGGCACGGGAGGCGGCGGAGGCCTCCAGGTCGTCGCGGTCGAGGTCGTGGGCGTCGACGGCGTCGATGTAGCGGTGGCTCACCTCGTCGATGCGGCGGCCGAGGGCGTCGAAGTCGGCGACGGCACGGCGGGCGGCGGGGGAGTCGTCGACAGCGGTGATCGTCTCGATGGAGATGCGCAGGTCGCGCTGGGCGGTGTCGAGCTCGTAGAACGCGGCCGCGGCGGCGTCCTTGGCCGCCTGGGCCTCGGCCCGCTGGTTCTCGGCCCGGCCGCCGAACCAGCGCCGGGTGCCCCCGCCCGCGAAGGCGGCCGGCAGCGCCAGCGCGGCCACCAGCGGCAGGGCCATCAGGGTGAGCGCGTCCCGGAGCGGACGGCCCGGGGTACGGGGGGAGGCGGAGCGGCGCGGGCGGTGTGCACGCGGCACCGACGGCGAGTCCGGCTGTCCTGGTGTCGCCGTCACATCCCTCTCCCGTGCTGTGGTCCGCCCTGCCCGGTGTCATTCTCCCACCGGTTGAAGACGAACACACGGGCCGTTCAGTTCGCCGTGCGGACCGTCACTTCGCCGTCGCCGGTCCGGGCCGACAGCACGTGGGCGCTGCTGTCGCCGCGGGGCACGGACACGTCCACGCCGCCGTCGCCGGTCTCGGTGGTCACGCGGTAGGTGGCGCGGGGCAGCGCGATGGTCACGGACCCGTCGCCGCTGCGGGACTCCACCCGGTCCGGTACGACGCCGAGCCGGAGGCGGACCGAGCCGTCACCGGTGTGGGTGCGGACGTCCCGGGAGGAGACGTCGGCCCGGACGGAGCCGTCGCCGGTGCGCATCCGCAGCGGACCGGTGGTGTCGCCGACCCGGATCGATCCGTCGCCGGTGCGCAGCCGGACGGGGCCGGTGGTGTCCGAGACGCGCACCGCTCCGTCGCCGGTGCGGATGGTCAGGGGCGTGTGGAAACCGCGGGCCCGGACGCTGCCGTCGTCGGACTCGACCTTGACGGTGATCCCGCGGGGCACCTCGATGCGGTGCTTGGCGGAGCAGTCGGCGACGATGCCGGAGCACCTCAGCCGCAGGACCAGCCGGTCGTCCCGCAGGGACCAGGTGGCCTCGGGTTCCTTGCCGATGGCGACCGAGCCCTGGAACCACCGGGTGACCTCCACCTCGCCCGCCGGGATCCCGTCCGCGGCGACGATCTCCAGGGCGGAGTCGTCGGAGTCGACGGTGAGGGTGCGGCCCTTCAGCCCGAAGGACCGGTGGTCGGGGTCGGTGTCGTCCCCGGCGGACGCCCCGCAGGCGCTGAGCCCGGCGACGAGCACGACGACGGCACCGGCGAGTGCGGTGGCGCGGGCGGTGGCGGTGCGTGCGGTCATGACGATCTCCCCCAGGACGGACGACGGACGACGGACGACGGACGACGGGCGACGGGCGACGGACGACGGACGACGGACGACGGACGACGGGCGACGGGCGACGGGCGACGGGCGCCGCGGGCGACGGGCGCCGCGGACGACGGGCGCCGCGAAGGTGCTCTACGACCGTAGGGACCGGGGGCTCGCGGGGGGATCCGGGCCACTCCCGGATCCGGGGTGGGGCCAACCCCAGGCACGGAACCGCCCGCGCCCCGCGATACGGGTTTGCGGGACTGTGCCCCGGGCCATGTAGGCTGTCGACTCGACCTGGGCGTGTCCCGGGATCCGGGTGCGTAGCTCAGGGGTAGAGCGCCTGCCTTACAAGCAGGATGTCGGCGGTTCGAAACCGTCCGCGCCCACCGCACCGAGTTCCACGACAGAGGCCTCCGGGGATGTCCCCGGAGGCCTCTGTCGTGTTGGGCCCCCCTCGGGATCATTCGTGTCGTGCGTACGACACGTCCCCCCGGCGCGGTGCCGGGACGGGGCTGTTCCTACGATGTGTCTGTGAACAGCCCCCGCCGATGTGCTCCGCGACTCGCGCTGAGGCCGTGGCATGTGCTGGGTGTGCTGGGGCTGTTGGCGGGACTGCTGGGGATGCACGGGCTGGCGCCCGGTGGGGGCCTGCCCGGGGCCGCGCACGGGCGGCACATGGACGCCCTCACGGTGGACGCCCTCACGGTGCGGACGCAGTCCGTGCCCTACGCGCACTGCGCCGACGGACACGTCCAGCACGCCGACGCCACCTGTGCTTCGGGTGCCGTGAGCGGCGGGCCGGTGCTGCCTCCGCTCGCCCCGGACCCGGTTCCCGCCGCCGTGCGGGAGAGCGCCGTTCGGGCGTATGCCGTCGTGGATACGGAGGCTGCCCGGGCCCCGCCTTCGCTCTCCGAGCTACAGCTTCTGCGGATCTAGAGAGGACGCGTCACGCCGGCCGGTACCGACCGGCGGCGGCGTGACGCCTCGTCGTGTCCGCACATCTCAGTTCGCAGAAGCAGGAGTTCCGCATGAGCAACAGCATTCGTCCCCTGGCGCGCCGCGCCGCCCTGGTGGCGGCGACGGGTGCCGCGGCCGTCGTCCTCGCCGCCTGTGGCGGTGACGGTGCCGACCGTGCCGCCGGCGGTTCCGGCCACGGTGACGCCGCAAGCCACAGCCCCGCCGCGACCCCCTCGCCCGCCGGTGCCCACAACGCCCAGGACGTCGCCTTCGCGCAGGGCATGATCCCGCATCACCGGCAGGCGCTGGAGATGGCGCGGCTGGCCGGTGACCGGGCCTCCTCGGCCACGGTGAAGGACCTCGCCGGGCGGATCGAGAAGGCGCAGGACCCGGAGATCCGGACCATGACCGGCTGGCTGAAGAGCTGGGGCGAGGACGTCCCCGCCTCCTCCGGCGGCGCCATGGACCACTCCGCGTCCGGTCACTCCGGCATGCCCGGGATGATGGGCGCCGAGGACATGGACGCCCTGGCGAAGCTGACGGGCAAGGCGTTCGACGTCCAGTTCCTGACGATGATGGTCGAGCACCACGAAGGGGCCGTGCAGATGGCCCGGACCGAACAGGGCAAGGGCCGCCACGGCCAGGCGAAGAGCATGGCCGGGGACATCGTCACCGCCCAGAACGCCGAGATCGCCGAGATGAACAAGCTCCTCGGCAAGAGCGCGGGCAAGAGCGACAGCCAGGGCTGATCCGGCAGCCAGGACTGATCAGGTAGCCGGGCCCATCCGGTGACCGAGGCTGATCCGACAGCCCGGGCCGGTCACGAGGCTCCGTCGGTGTTCTCCGGCGGGGCCTCGTGTGCGTGCTTGAGGTCCGAGCGGGCGGTCACCCGCTCCGGGCCCGACAGTTCGGACCAGTAGCGGTGGGTGCTGACGAACACCGCGAGCTCGTGCTCCCGCTGCCTGAGCTTCTCCACCTCGGCCTGTTCGTCGGCGCTCCAGCCGGGAGAGGCGGGCCGTTCCACTTTGCGCCAGCCGTTGTCGTCGCTGAAGCCGTCCAGTGGCTCCACCGACCACGGGAGCCGCTTCAGCAGGGCCGACAGCTCGGCCCGGACCTGATGAAGCTCCTCCTGACCGGCCAGGAGGTCACTCGGGAAGTCATAGGTCGCAGCCACCCCTCAATGATACGCCTGTTCGAATTTGGCAGGCGAGTTCCTTCCTGGGGTTCGTTCCTGGGGTTCATGCCTGGGGTTCATGCTCAAGGTTCGTACCTGGGGTTCATGCGAACGCGCCCACCTCGCTCACCACCCGGGCCGTCACCGGGGCCGGGATCCCGTGCCGCTCGGCCGCGCGGAGCAACGCACCGCCGATGGCGTCCAGTTCGAGGGGCCGGCCCGCCTCGGCGTCGCGCTGCATCGAGGACTTCGTGGCCGGCGGGAAGGTGTCGTAGCGGGCGAGGGCCCGGGCCGGGTCCGCCGGGCCGCCGCACGCGCTGCTGATCGCGGCCGTCTCCTCCACCAGGGCGGTCAGCTCCTCACGGTGGCGGGTGCGGACCTCGCCGAGGGGGAGGCCGTACCGCGTGGTGAGCAGGGCGAAGGGCGCCAGGAACGACATCTTGGCCCACAGGGCCGCCGTCTCGTCCTCCAGGACACGGGTGGCCGGACCGGCCTCGGCGAAGGCCCCGGCGAGGGCGTCGAGACGCGCCCGGGGCACGTCCGTACCGGTCAGGTCGATCTCCGCGAAGGGGCTGCCGTGTTCGATCACGCCCGGCGCGACACGGGTCGACTCGACGCGGATCACGGCCGGGGCCACACGGCCGGGCCGGTACCGGGCGCGCAGGGCCGCCGGATGTTCGACCCCGTTCAGGAACGGCACGAGGAGACCGTCGGACAGCACCGGTGCGGGGACCCGTGCCAGGGCGGTGTCGAGGGCCGTGTGTTTGACGGTGACCAGGCACGCGTCGACCGGCTCCCGCAGCTCGGTGTCCGCCTCGACGCGGGCCGTGACATCGCCGAAGCGGGCGCTGCGGACCCGGATGCCGTCGGTGCGCAGGGCCTGGGCGGTCTTCTCGCCGGACAGGCAGATCACGCGGTGGCCGGTGCGGGAGAGCAGGGCGGCGAGCAGACCGCCCACGCCGCCGGGGCCCAGGACGGCCACGGTGAGTTCGTTCGCCACGAGGGGTTCCTCTCGTCGGTCGGCCCCGGGACGGTGGCCGCCTCGCAGCGATCATGGCAGGTGTCGCTGACGCACGAGGGGCGAAGGGGTGAGACTGGGGGCATGTGCCGGAGTATCAAGACGCTGCGCCCGCCCGCGATGCCCGAAGAGGCCACCGAGGCGGAGGTGCGCGCTGCCGCCCTGCAGTACGTGCGGAAGGTGTCGGGCTTCCGCGCCCCCGCCGCTCACAACCAGGAGGTGTTCGACCGCGCCGTGGAAGCCGTCGCGCGGGCCACGGCCGAGTTGCTCGACGGTCTCGAGGTCCGGGGCGCCGGGGCCCGCAAGGCGAGCTAGAGGCAGGCCGGACCGGGCCGGACCTCCGCGCTCAGACGGCCGGTTCCGGCTGGGGCTCGGTGCGGGGTGCGGGGATGCGCGCTTCCCACAGCCTCGTCGTCCGCCGGTAGCCGTGGACCACCGAGGCCATCGCCAGCAGGAGCAGGGGCGCGAAGAGCCACGGGTACGCGGCCATCTCCATCGGCAGGAAACGGTAGGACGCCAGCAGCACCGCGAAGACGACCGTCCCGTAGCCCACCAGCCGCAGACCGGCCCGGTCCCAGCCGCGGTCGTAGGTGCGCAGCGCCGCCTCGACCGTGTACGCGAACACCACGCCGGCGATGAGGTCCACGCCGTAGTGCCAGCCGAACGCCAGCGTCGCGGCGAGGGTGGCGATCAGCCAGAACGTGCCCGCCAGACGCAGGGCGCGCGGCCCCCGGCGGGAGTGGATGTAGATCGTCGTGGCCCACGCCGTGTGCAGGCTGGGCATGCAGTTGCGCGGGGTGATCCCGTCGAACGGCATCGCGTACGGGGTGGCGACCGGCGGCAGCGTGTCGGGCCACAGGTCGGCCACCGCCCAGGGCCCGCCCTCGGGTCCGTAGGCGAACATCGGCCCGACCACCGGGTAGATCATGTAGACGGCCGGTCCGAGCACGCCGATCAGCAGGAACGTCCGCACCAGGTGGTGGCGCGGGAAGCGCCGCTCGGCCGCCACGTGGCGCAGCTGGTACAACGCCACACAGACCGCGGCCACCGCGAGCTGGGCGTAGACGTAGTCGAGGGCGTGCTCGCCGACCGGGCCGCTCGCCCTGAGGAGCCGGCCCGCCAGCCACGACGGGTTGCCGAGCGCGTGATCGGCCATGGCGACGTACGGGTCGAGCACGACCGGGCGGGTCTTCGACGTGATCAGCAGCCAGGTGTCCCCGGTCTTGCGGCCGGTCACCAGCAGCAGCCCGAGCCCTACGCCCTTCAGCATCAGGAGGCGTTCCGGGCCGGTGCGGCGGGTGAGGGCGATGATCCCGCAGCCCAGGATCACCCACAGCGCGCCGTTGCCGAACGGGTGGCCTTCGTCGGGATAGGTGCCGGTCGCCCAGCGGACCAGCAGGAACACCAGGTCGATGCCGATCGCCGTGCCGAGGGCGATGAGCCGTTGCCGCCGGCTGAGCACCACCATCGTCAGCGCGAGGCTGGCGTACAGCAGGAACCCGGACTTGGGGGCGTGGACGACCTCGCGGGCCTGCGTGGTGATCGGACCGGGTATGCCGAGCCGGTACGCGACGATCTGGAGCGCGACGAGGAAACCGAGCGTGAGCACCCCGGCCGAGCCCCACAGCACGGCCCGTGGGTGCCGCCTCGCGGCGGAGGTGATCCGTCCCGTGCGAGTAGCTTCCCGCGACGCCGTCGTCGTCAATGTCTCAGCCGCTTCCCGGTGGTGGTGGTCGTGGTGGTGAGCCGGAGCCGGTCTACGAGGTCCGCGGCTCTCGCCGCATCAGGTACGCCGCCCCCGCCCCGGCGCCGAAGAGTGCCGCCACCGACACCGCCGTCGCCAGCCAGGTCGCCCCCAGCCAGTGGGCGCCGAAGTAGCCGAGGGCGACGCTGTACACGGCCCAGGTGAAGCCGGCCAGGGCCGACCAGGGCAGGAAGTCGCGGGCGCGGCGGTGGGCGGCGCCCGCGCCGAGGGAGACCACCGAGCGGCCGGCGGGAGCGAAACGGGCCACGACGACGAGGGCGCCGCCGCCCCGGGCGAGCGCCGCGCCGAGACGTCGCTGTGCGGTGGTCAGCCGCCGGGAGCGGGAGATCGCCCGGTCCAGCCGGGCACCGCCGCGCCAGGCGAGGCGGTAGGCGGCCAGGTCCCCGAGGACGGAGGCGGTGGCCGCGCAGAGGGTCAGGGCGAGGATGTCGGGTACGTCGGTGGCGGTGCCCGCTGCCGCCGCCGTGGCCGCCGTGATCACCAGCACGCCGCTGGGCAGCACCGGCAGGAACACGTCGAGCAGGACGGACAGGGCCACCACCGCGTAGATCCACGGGCTGCCGATCGGCAACCCCACTTGCTCCAGCACCGCGACTCCCCGTGACTCCCCCGTGGGCCAGACCGTGCCGCGATGGCGCGGGGGACGGCAGGAGTGGCCATGACAGCCATACAGCGTACGCCCGGGTATGAGGGGCGGTTCACGGGGGGCTCATACGTTCGGCGCGGACTGTTCACCTCGCGGCGGCTTGTCCTGAGTCGCTGCGATATGCGAACAGAACCCGCGGACAGAACGGCGCCTGCCCCAGAGGGGGGAAGGCGCCGCTCACGGGTCCGGCGGGCCGGGCTGCTCAGGCGGCCACCGGGGTTTGGTCGGCGGAGCGCCGCTCCTGCGCCGAGGTGCGCTTGGACAGCAGCCGGTCCAGCCCGAACGCGCCGGAGCCGGTGAAGATCAGCAGGAACATGGCCCAGCAGTACATGGCCGCGCCCTCGCCGCTGTTCTCGATCGGCCACAGCCCCTGGGGCTGGTGGACCTTGAAGTACGCGTACGCCATCGCGCCGGAGGAGATGAACGCCGCGATGCGGGTGCCGAGACCCAGCAGCACCAGGATGCCGCCGACGAGTTCGATCACGGCCGCGTACCAGTTGGGCCAGGCACCGGTCGGGGCGGTGCCGCCCTTGCCATCGGCGCCGCCGAGGACGCCGAAGAGTGCGACGGCGCCGTGGCAGGCGAACAGCAGGCCGACCACGATCCGGAACAGTCCGAGCGCGTACGGCTGGGCGCCGTTGAGGCGAGCGGTCATGTGGGGGGTCTCTCCTTCGGTGGGCCGGCCCTGGGGAGGCCGGTCGGGGACGAATACCGCGGAGTGGCCCACGTTAGGTGCGCCTCATTAATGCTTGCAAGTTCAACATTTGGCCACGACTTCGCCCTCCGGGGCGGCGCAATCCCCGGCGCAGCCGCACGTGAAAGGGCTTTCACCGCCGCGACGGCGCCCGAAAGAGTGACCGAATCCACTCCTGGCCGGGCTCCCGCGGCGGCCGTCCCGTGCCTGCCTTCTGTCGTCAAGCAGGCCGTCAACTGCCTTGTGTGTACAACTCATTGATGGTCCATCACGAGGAATGAGCGCGACGCGCGGCCCAAGGGGCGGGCGAATCGACCGCCTTACGGGGCCAGTTCCGTGTCCAGCATGGTCGTCAGGCGGGGGCCCGCCCCCTCGCGCGTCTTGGCGTGCTCCAGTCGCAGCCGGGCGGAGCGGCCGCGCATGGTGAGGGTCATGAGCTGGTTGCCGAACCAGGGGCCGCCCGTCTTGCGCCAGCCGACCGGCGGACGCGGGAGACGGCCGTGCCGGGCGAGACCGCGGCCGAGACCGCGCGCCAGCGCGCTCCAGCCGATGCGGAAGGCCAACCGCATCGACAGCGGCACGGAGTTGTGCACGGGGGAGCAGACCAGCTGCACCACCCGGGCGTCCGGACTCGCGTCCGGCCAGGAGGGCTCGGCGATGTAGGCGTGGTGCACGTCCCCGGACAGCACGCACACCGTCGCCGGGGCGTCCTGCCCCGAGCCGGCCTCGGCGATCAGGTCCGCCAGCCCGGCGAAGGACGCGGGGAAGGCCGACCAGTGCTCCAGGTCGGCGGCGCGCCGCACCTTCTCCCCGAACCGGGCCCAGCGCTCGCCCCGTTCACCGCCGCACAGCGCCGCGTTCCAGCCCTCGGCGTCGTGCACCAGATGCGGCAGCAGCCAGGGCAGGGAGGTGCCGATGAGGAGGTGGTCGTAGGTCTCGCGCCCGTCCAGCACCTGTTCGCGCAGCCATGCCTCCTCGTCCGGGTCGAGCATCGCGCGCTCGTCCTCGGCCAGGACCCGGGCGGCCCTGCTGTCCACCATCACCAGGCGTACGCGCCCGAAGTCGCGCCGGTAGCTCCAGCGGGCCGTGGTCGCGTCGGCGTCGGCCCGGGCGGCGAAGTCGCGCAGGGCGTCGGTGCCGTCGGCGACCTTGCACACCGCCTCGTACACCGGGTCGGCCGCCAGCTCCGCCGGCGAGAGGTTGCCCAGGTGCTGGTGGACCCAGTACGACATCAGGCCGCTCAGCAGCCGCTCCTGCCACCAGTCGGTGGAGCGCATGTCGGCGAGCCAGGAGGCGGAGGTGTTCCAGTCGTCGATCACGTCGTGGTCGTCGAAGATCATGAAACTGGGCACGGTGGACAGCAGCCAGCGGATGCGCGGGTCGAGCCACGACTCGTAGTAGAGGTGCGTGTACTCCTCGTAGTCCGCGACCCCGCTGCCCGGCCCCTCCTCGATGTTCCGGCGGCCCGCCAGCCAGCGCTGGGTGGAGTCGGAGGTCTCGTCGGCGTACACCTGGTCGCCGAGCAGCAGGAGCACGTGCGGGCGCTCGCCGTCGGGGTCGGCGGCGAGGCGGGTGGCGAGGGCGTCCAGGGCGTCCGGTCCGACGGGGTCGTCCCCGCCGGCCGGCGGGGAGGCCCAGCGGCAGGAGCCGAAGGCGACGTCGAAGTCGCCCTCCGGGCCGGGCGCGTGGATCGCCGAGGGCGGGAAGGGGGAGCCGTCCAGCGGCCACACCCGGGTGCCGTCGAGGAACACCTCGTAGGTGGTGGTCGTACCGGCCGTGAGGCCCGTCACCGGGACCAGGGCGTAGTGGTGGCCCGCGATCTGGAAGCTGCTCGCCGTGCCGCCGGCGCCGTCGGCGCACCGCACCTCGGCGGTGCACGGACGGCTCGTCTCGACCCACACGGTGGCGGACGAGCCGTCGGTGTACCTCAGCAGCGGTCCGAGGCGCAGTGCGCTCATGTCGTTCCCCTTTCCGTCGCCCCGTACGGTACGCAGCGACGGAGGTCAGCGGGGAGGTCCCGGCACGAATCAGCGTGTCAGCAGCTCGCCAGGTGGTTCGTCAGCGCGGACTTCTCGGCCGAGTCGACGGAGAGGCCGTAGTAGTACTTCACCTGCACCCAGGCGCGGACGTACGTGCAGCGGTACGCCGTACGGGACGGCATCCAGGTGGCCGGGTCCTGGTCGCCCTTGGCCTGGTTGACGTTGTCGGTGACCGCGATGAGCTGCGGGCGGGTGAGGTCGTTGGCGAACGACTGGCGCCGGGACGTCGTCCAGGAGTCGGCGCCCGAGTCCCAGGCCTCGGCGAGCGGGACCAGGTGGTCGATGTCCAGGTCGGAGGCGGCGGTCCAGGTGGCGCCGTCGTAGACGGAGTACCAGCTGCCGCTGGTGGCGGCGCATGAGGAGTCCTGCTGGACGTTCGTGCCGTCGCGCTTGAGGACGACCTCGCGGGTGTTGCAGGCGCCGGACTGGGTGATCCAGTGCGGGAAGAGGTCGCGGTCGTAGCCGGTGCGGTCCTCGGGCGCCACGGTGAGCGAGGCGAGGTAGGTGCGGGCGGTGGCGGCGCTCACGGGGGTGGGGAGGGCGGCGGAGGCCGTGGGGGCGTTGAAGAGGGCCACGGAGGATATGAGCGCGGTGGCCGCCGCGGCGACGCTCAGACGTCGACGCGCGTAGAACCTGGGCATGCGAACTCCCTGGGGAGAGGGGGGCGTTGGCTTGCGAGCGAGGGAATGCTCGCGCTGCCGTGTGACGCACAGATGTGCGCCCGGTGAGAAGCTAGTGACGCGCCCATGACATGACAAGATTCAAGGCGGAACTTTCCGCTCCGGGCGCGTCCCGTACCATGGACGGCGCAGAAGGGGAGTAGCTCTTCGCCGGACCGTCGACATACTGCTCAGCCCGCCTGAGCCGGCGCCCGGAGGCCGGTCCTTTCCCGGACCTGCCAGCGAGACCTTCGGCCAAGCAGTGCACACCCGTGCCTCCCGGCACGGGCTGACGCGTGTGCTGCCGTGCCGAGGTGTCGTGTGCGCAGTCCAGCACTCTCGGTGGGGCAGCCCCGACCGATTGAGGAACCTTTGATCAGCCTGACCGTCACGGCCGTCGTCTTCGGCGTCGTCTTCCTCGCGGAACTGCCGGACAAGACCGCTCTCGCCGGCCTGGTCCTCGGCACCCGCTACCGCGCCTCCTACGTCTTCGCCGGTGTCGCCGCCGCCTTCGCGCTGCATGTCGCGCTCGCCGTCGCGGCCGGCAGCGTGCTGACGCTGCTGCCGCAGCAGATCGTGCAGGCCCTCACGGGCGTGCTGTTCCTGGGCGGGGCCGCGGTGCTGCTGCTGAAGAAGGGCGAGGACGAGGAAGAGGTCCGCAAGCCGGAGAACCAGTCCTTCTGGAAGGTCTCCGGCGCCGGATTCATGCTCATCCTGGTCGCCGAGTTCGGTGACCTGACCCAGATCATGACCGCGAACCTGGCCGCCCGCTACGACGACCCTCTCTCCGTCGGCCTGGGCGCGGTGCTCGCGCTGTGGGCCGTGGCCGGACTCGGCATCGTCGGCGGCAAGGCGCTGATGAGGAAGGTGCCGCTGCGGCTGATCACGCAGATCGCGGCGCTGGTGATGCTGGCGCTCGGACTGTGGAGCCTGTGGGAGGCCGTGACCGGCTGAGCCGGGCGGGCTGAACAGTGGGTGAACGTCCACAGGGGCCCCCTGGCGCACAGGCGGCCTTGTTTTGTACCGTGGAGGAACAAAGTGGCCTCCGCCCGTTTTCCCTGACCGGCGGGCGGGGCCGCCTTGTCCCCCCGGGGCGTGCCGGTCGCGATCCGCCGTCAGCCCCTCTGCCGCGCTGGAACGCGCCCCGAGCCCTGGAGCAGCCGATGACGGCCACCGCCGTGCTCACCGCCCGTGCCCTCCTGCTGGACATGGACGGCACCCTCGTCAACTCCGACGCCTCCGTCGAGCGGGTCTGGCGGCGCTGGGCCGAGCGCCACGGGCTGGACGGGGACGACGTCATGAAGGTCGTCCACGGGCGGCAGGGCTACGCCTCCATGGCGCTGCTGCTGCCCGACCGGCCGATGGAGCAGAACCACGCCGACAACGCCCGGATGCTCGCCGAGGAGACCGCCGACACCGAGGGCGTCGTCGCGATCCCCGGGGCGCCCGGGTTCCTGGCCTCGCTGCGGGGGGTGCCGCACGCGCTGGTGACCTCCGCGGACGTGCCGCTCTCCACGGCCCGGATGGTCGCGGCCGGTCTGGAACTGCCCGCGGTACGGGTGACGGCGGAGTCCGTCGGCGCGAGCAAGCCCGACCCCGAGGGGTTCCTGAAGGGTGCCGCGGAGCTGGGGGTCGACCCCGCGGACTGCGTGGTGTTCGAGGACTCCGGAGCGGGCATCGCGGCCGGCCGCGCCGCCGGGATGAGGGTGGTCGGGATCGGCCCCCGGGCCGCGGCGCACGAGCCGGACGTGGTGGTCGAGGACCTCACGGCCGTGCGGGTGGAGTACGTCGCAGGCGACGGGGCGATCCGCCTGCACATCGGCTGACGGGCACGGCCGTGAAGGCGAACCCCGGCCCGGTGGTGATCGGCTTCGTCGTGGCGGCCGTCGGCTGGTCCTACGGGGCGAACGCGGGCTACGTCGTCGACGCTCGCCTCAGCCGCCACCCCGTCGGTGCACGACGGCCCGGCTGTCACGGCTCCCTGGTCTCAGACTCCAGCTTGGTCCGGGTCTCCGCGTCGTAGACGCCGAGGTCGTCGGTCTGGACGCCGCGTGACCACTGGTAGGTGCGGACCGCGCCCTCGACACGGTCGTCGAAGGTGCCGTCGGCGTCGTCGATGTACAGGTTCAACTGCCGCAGGCGCAACTGGAGTTCGACGACCTCCGCTCCGCGGTCGCCGAGGCGCAGGACGGTGGGGCCGCCCTTCTGACGGGAGTTCTCCGGGGGAGCCTGGTCGCCACCGGTCGCCGGCGGCGATGTCCGTGGCGCCGACGGGGAGGGCGACTGCGACGGGCTCGCCGAGGCGCTCGGCGCGGACGGCGAGGGCGAGGCGGACGGGCTCGTGCTGCGGGACGGCGACGGCCGCGGTGCCGCCGGGGCCGGCTCGACCGCCGTGGCGCTGCCCTCCGGGCCCGTGGGGGCCGCGCTGCTCGACGGGGCGTCCGGCACGCTCGCCCGGATGTCGTCCGGCAGGGCGGTGTCCCGCGACGGGCTCTCGTAGGAGAACAGCCCGGTCGCGTACCCGGCCGCCGCGACGACGGCGACACAGGCTCCGGCGGCGGCGACCAGAAGGGTGCTCCGGCGGCGCGGCCGGCGTGTTCCGCTCTCGCGGGGCTCCGGTGCGCCGTGGGCCGTCCCCGCTGTGCCGTCGAACATCCGCAGGTCGGTGACGCTCGGCTCGCTCGTGGCGGAGGTCAGGGGAGCCGGGACCGCGGAGGCGGCGGGGGCGGCGGGACCTACGGCGGCTGCTGAGGTGTCGGAGAGGGCGGGGACGGGCGGCAGTACGGCGGTCGCGCCCGGGTCGACGGCCGGCAGCGGCGCGGTGACGTCGGCGGGGGAGACCGGCGGGGCGGCGCTTCCGGGGCGTGCGGCCTCGGCTTGCGGGACGGGTGCTGTGGCATCCGCCGCGGTGGCCCGGGCCGGTGCGGCGGCGGTCGAGGGCCCGGCCGCTTGGTCGATGCCCCTCTGCTGCGGCGTGGCGCCGGACGTCTGCCCCTCCGGGAGTTGCCCCTCGGGGAGTAGCCCGTCGGGGAGTTGCCCCTCGGGGAGTCGCCCGTCGGGGGTCCGGCCCTCGGAGAACCGTCCGTCGAGGGTCCGGCCCTCCGTGAACTGTCCGTCGGGGGTCCGGCCCTCGGTGAACTGCCCGGCGGAGGCCTGCTCCTCGGCGAGTTGCCCGGCGGAGGCCTGTCCCTCGGGGGCCTGCCCGGTCTCGATCTCCACGTACGGGCGAATCCGCAGCGGGTCGAAGTCCTCCGCTGCCGCCGCCTCGGTCGTACGGGCGTCGCGCAGGGCCTCGGCGGCGCGGTGGGTGCAGGCGCAGGTGGGGGTGTTGTCCCGCTGTCTGGGCGCGCCGCACTCCGGGCACGGGTGACCGTTGGGCGGTTCCACGCGTTCCTCCCTCCCCTCGCGAACTCCAGAGATTATCCAGATCTTCTCCACAGCGTGGTCGGCGAGCCCCCGGAACCACCGCTTCCAAAAGGGCCCGGCGGGCCATAACAGGTCACAGCGGTCACGATGGAAAAGGTCACAGCAGACTCGGGAGGCCGGACGGCCGAGGACGGGAACGCCACCACGCTGACGGTGGAGCCCGGACCGGCCGGTCGACTTGGAGCATCTCGTACGGGAACTGACCGGCGAACTCTGCGGATCACGACGCGAACGGCCCTACCGCGTGCGGTCCGTGGAGGAGCGCACCTGAGGTCAGGTCAGCTCCTTGCTGAACCAGTGTTCCGCGTAACGGTCGTCGTTGTGCGGCTCGGTCTCCGTGTAGCCGAGGCGGGTGTAGAGGGTGCGGGCCTCGACGAGGTCGCCGCGGGTGTCGAGGATCATCCGGGTGGCGCCGAGCGCGCGGGCGGTGTCCTCGGCGGCGCCGACCAGGAGCGGGGCACCGCCCCGGCCGCGCATCGGCTCGTACAGGAAGACCCGCGTCAGCTCGGCGGTCGTGTCGTCCAGCATGCGCACGCCCGCGCTGCCGGCCGGCTCACCGTCGTACCGGGCGACGAGCAGCCGCCCGCGCGGCGGGGCCAGTTCGGCACCGCTCCGGGCGGCGATCTCCCGCTCCAGCTCGGCCGGGTCGGTCCGGCGCCCCTCGTGCAGCAGATACCAGCGGTCGCTGACCTCGGTGTAGTACGCCCGCCACAGCGCTGCGGCGACGGGGGAGTCGAACGGTTCCGGCGTCACGGTCCACATCACGAAACGCATTCTCCGCAGCCGCCCCGTCGGACACGCAACCGAATAGTTCCGGCCACCCTGCGCGCCCCGAATACGGCCGAACACCGTTTGGAGACGGACTTCGGGGCTACCCGATGAGTGAACCGGTCCGCGAGGAGGGCCGGTTGGGCCGAGAACCCGGAAGGCATTCATGTCCACTGGCCTGATCATTGCTCTGATCGTGATCGCGGCGGTCGTCGTCATCGCGGCCGTCATGACCCTGCGTGCCCGCGGCCCTCGGCAGGGCCCCAGCCTGAAGCGGCGCTTCGGACCCGAGTACGAGCGGGCCGTCGCCCGGCACGACGGCGACACCAAAGCGGCCGAGCGCGAGCTGACCGAGCGCGTGCAGCGCCACGGTGACCTGCGCCCGCAGCCGCTGGAGCCGGCGCAGCGCGAGCAGTTCGAGGCGCGCTGGACGGCCGCCCAGGAGCGGTTCGTCGACTCGCCGCGCGATGCCGTCGCCGAGGCGGACCGGCTGCTCGCCGAGGTCGCCGGCGCCCGGGGCTTCCCGGACGGCGGCCAGTACGAGGAACAGCTGTCCGCGCTGTCCGTGCACCACGCCCACCACGTCGACGGCTACCGGCGCGTGCACCGCGCGGCGCACCTGCGCGCGGAGGACGCCCGTGACGGCGGCCAGGGTACGGAAGACATGCGCGAGGCCTTCGTGGCGGCCCGCGCCCTGTTCGAGGAGCTGGTGAAGCCCGCCCGTCACGACGGCGGCCACACCGGCGGCCGGCACGAGAGCGGCCGGCACGAGAGCGGCCGGCACGAGAGCGGCCGCGAGCGCGCCGCTGTGAACGGCGGCCGCACGAGCCCGGCCCGCGGCGGGCACCTGCCGTGGGCGATGAACCGACGTCAGGCGAAGGAGAGTTGAGGCAATGACCGACATGACCCGACCGCCCGGCGACCAGACGCCGGATGCCCCGGACGCCCGCGGCGAGAGCGCGCTGGGCACCGGCCACCGCACCACACCCGGCAGCGGCACCGACCGCCACGTCCCGCCCGGCACCGACGCGGACCGCGCCGCGGCGCACGGCACCGATGTGCCCGGTACCGGCGGGCCCGCCACCGAGATACCCGGCACCGACCGGCGCGCCGACCGCCATGACACGGACCGCCATGTCACGGACCGGTTCGACACGGACCGCCATGACACCGACCGGCACAGCACGGACCGGCTTGGCACGGACCGCCATGACACCGACCGGCACAGCACGGACCGGCTTGGCACGGACCGCCATGACACCGAGCGGCACGGCACGGACCGGCTTGGCACGGACCGCCATGACACCGACCGGCACGGCACCGACCGGCACGGCATCGACCGGCACGGCACGGACCGGCCGGGATCCGGAGTCCCTGGTGGCGACCACGGCACCGGATCCGACAAGGCCGGTGCCGTCAAGCACCGGACCCACCTCCTCGCCCACGAGGAGTGCGACAAGTTCGGCGGGCAGCTGCAGCACGCCGTCGCCGGGTTCGTCGACGGGCCCCGGGCCGCCGTCGAGGAGGCCGACCACGTCCTGGAGGAGATCGCGGCCCGCTTCACCGAGGCCGTGACGGAGCGCCGTCGCTCCCTGCGCCACTCCTGGCAGTCCGTCGAGGGAGGCGAGAGCAGGTCCGTGTCGTCGGCCGACACCGAACAGCTTCGCCTGGCCCTGAAGGACTACCGCGAACTGGCCGAACGGCTGCTGCACGTCTGACTGACCGGGGTACATCCCCGGTTCGGCCACCGGTCAGCGATCCGCCCGGCGCTCCCGCCACTGCCGTACGACGTCCTCGACGTCTTACGGCTTCTTTCCCAGCGGGGGGCCGGGCGGCGGCTTGAACATCATCTCGCGGATCTTGACGTTGACCTCGTCGATGATCTTCCGGACGATCCGCTCCGAGGGGGCCGCGAGCGCGGCCTCCAGCGCGTCCTCCGCCTCCTTGCGCAGGGCCAGCGCCGGCGGGAGGACGGAGAAGCCCTCGCGGGCCATCTTCCGCTTGACCCACCACAGTTCGTCGTAGGTGCTCTCGATGTCGCGGGGGAGCGGTTCGCCCGCGCCCGGCAGCCGGTCGAACTCGCCCCGCGTCTCCGCGTCACGGATCTGCTTGTCGACCCAGGACTCGAAGTCGACGCCCGGTGGCTTTCGCTCGGTCATGAGGCCATTGTGCCGGACACCGCGCAGCCGGGCGTTTTATCATGCGGCGGGCCAGGAACCTGTCTGGCCCCCGGGGACGGCCCGGGACCTCATCGAAGGAGCGCACGTGCTCGAACTCACCATGGCCACCGTCGCGGAGGCGGAGGCGGGCGCCACGGCCGGCATGCTCATGGCCGAAGCGCCCAGCGAGCCGGGCGCGGTGCTGCGGGTGGGCCGCGACAAGTCGGTGTGCCGGCTGAGCACGCCGGACGACTGGCTGTTCGTCTCCCGCGTCCACCTGGAGTTCCTGTGCGGGCCGGACGGCACCTGGCAGGTCACCTGGCTGCGCGGCTCCCAGCCCGACCCGTCCTCCGAGGTGCGGCTGACGATGGGGGAGTACGTCCAGCCCCTCGCCTACGGCGGCACCGTCCCGCTGCCCAGGGGCGGCAGCGGCGAGATCATCGTCCAGGACCGCACCGCTCCGCGCAGCGTCAACGTGGGCTTCTACCACGAGGTCTGACAGGTCCGGCAGGTCTGACAGGTCCGGAAGGTGTGACAGGTCCGGCAGGTCCGGCAGGTTCGGCGGCGGGCGTCACGCCAGCACGCGGGCCAGGGCGAACCCGTCGTAGCCCTTCATCCCCACCGTCTGGATCGCGGTGCCGCTCAGCCTCGGGTGGCCGGCGATCAGCTCGATCGCCTGGCGGGTGCCCGTCACGTCGGGGGCGGTGCTGTCCGCGTCGACGACCCGGCCGCCCCGTACGACGTTGTCGAGGACGATCAGGCTGCCCGTGCTGGTGAGCTTGACCGCCCACTCCACGTAGTGCGGGTTGTTGGCCTTGTCGGCGTCGATGAAGACCAGGTCGAACGGGGGCGGGTTCTCGTCGGCCAGCTTGGGCAGCGACTCCAGGGCCGGGCCCACCCGCACCTCGACCTGCTTGTCCAGGCCGGCGCGGGCGATGTTGCGGACGGCGACCTCGGCGTGCCGGGGCTCGTACTCCAGGGAGACCAGCCGCCCGTCGGCGGGCAGGGCCCGGCCCAGCCAGATGGTGCTGTAGCCGCCGAGCGTGCCGATCTCCAGGATGTGCCGGGCGCCCTGGATCTGGGCGAGGAGCTGGAGCAGCTTGCCCTGGTTCCCGGCGACGTTGATGTGCGGAAGCCCGGCGGCGTCGCTGTCCCGCAGGGCCGCCGCCAGGGCTTCGTCGTCCGGGGCGAGGTGGGCGGTGAAGTAGGCGTCGACCTCGTCCCAGACGTGCGACTCGCTCATGCACCTCTACCTTTCGTCAGCATAGTTAGCATCCCTAACTACGGCGCTGACGAACATAGTTGGTGCGCGAGGCGCTGTCAGCGGGTTTTCACTCGGCGTGTCGGCCCGCCACCGAGGGTGCGGAACCGGGCAGCGGGCGCCCCGCCGACTCCGCCATGCGCCACACGGCGAAACCGCCGATCACGGCCGCCGCCATCATGTAGTAGGCGGGCATCATCATGTTCCCGGTCGCCCCGATCAGGGCCGTGACCACCAGCGGGGTCGTGCCGCCGAACAGCGACACCGAGACGTTGAAGCCGATCGACAGCGAGCCGTAGCGGACCTTCGTCGGGAACAGCGCCGGCAGCGCCGCGGGCATCGACGCGGTGAAGCAGACCAGCAGCAGGCCGAGGGCGCCCATGCCGAGCGCGACGGCGAGCAGGCTGCCCTCGCGGATCAGCAGCAGGGCCGGGACGGACAGCAGCAGGAAGCCCGCGCAGCCGGTGGCGATCACCGGGCGGCGGCCGACGCGGTCGGTCAGCGCGCCGACGAACGGCTGGGCGATCATCATCACGGCCATCACCCCGAGGACGACCAGCAGGCCGTGCGTCTCGTCGTAGTGGAGCTGACCGGTCAGGTAGCTCGGCATGTACGACAGCAGCATGTAGTCGGTGACGTTGAAGACCAGCACCAGGCCGACGCAGAGCAGCAGCGCGCGCCACTGGCCGGTGACCATCTCGCGCAGCGGCGTCTTCGGGCGGTTGTTCTCGGCCTTCTCCGCCTCGGCCGCGAATGCCGGGGTCTCCTCCAGGCGCATCCGCAGGTAGAGGCCGATGATGCCCATCGGGCCCGCGATCAGGAACGGGATGCGCCAGCCCCAGGAGGTCAGGTCGTCGGCGGAGAGCAGGGCGGTCATGAGCGTGACCAGGCCGGCGCCGCCGATGTAGCCGGCCAGCGTGCCGAACTCCAGCCAGCTGCCGAGGAAGCCGCGCCGCTTGTCGGGGGCGTACTCGGCGATGAACGTGGAGGCGCCCGCGTACTCACCGCCGGTGGAGAAGCCCTGCACGAGCCGGGCGAGAAGGAGCAGGATCGGCGCGCCGACACCGATCGTCGCGTACGACGGGATCAGACCGATCGCGAAGGTGCCCGCCGCCATCATGATCATGGTGATGGCGAGGACCTTCTGGCGGCCGACGCGGTCGCCGAGCGGGCCGAAGACCATGCCGCCGAGGGGGCGGACCAGGAAGGCCGCGGCGAAGGCGCCGAACGTGGACAGCAGCTGGGCGGTGGGGTTGCCCGAGGGGAAGAAGACCTTGCCGAGGGTGACGGCGATGTAGCTGTAGACGCCGAAGTCGAACCACTCCATCGCGTTGCCCAGCGCGGCCGCCTTCACGGCGCGCCTGACGAGCGCGGGGTCGGTGACGGTGGGGTCGGGGGTCTTCGCTGTGCGGGACTTCGCGAGGGAAGCGGGGGCGACGACTGAGGCAGTCGACAAGGCTGACTCGCCTACCTTTCGACGGGGGCAAGGACGCGGTCCCGCGCGGCGGCGCTGTCGTACGGGCCGAAAAGGCGACGATAGGCGGCTTTGCTCCGTTTACGGGCGGTACGGAAGTCGTTGCACGCTGCATGTAAACCGTCGCTGTGCTGGCGCTTCTGCCCCGTTGCCGGGCCTTCGCACGTGATCTTCATGTGATCCTTGTCGCTTCCGCCGCAGGGCGGCCACCAGCCGTTCCGCGCCGGTCGGGCCTTTCGTTCCGCGATTGCCGCGCCTGCTTTCCCTGGACTGTCCGCTCCCCATAGGGTTCGTTGGAGAAATCACCGCATTCTGGACATGTGGGATGAACTGCTGCGGGAGGCCGACGAGGCGTGGCGAACGCGGATCACGGCGGACGACCGGCGGAGGGCATCGGAGCGACGGCCGCCGACGGGGTCCGCACACGCCTGCGCGTCGCCCGCCTCGGGCTGTGGCTGATCGCCGCCCTCCTCGCCGCCCGGCAGGTGGCCGCCGTCCTCGCCACCCCGCGCGGTGAGCGGCTGACGGACCTGGAGACCTGGGTCGGCCCGCACGGCGTGCTGCACGTGAACGGCTCGCTCTACGACTCCACCCGCTTCACGGGCACGCCCTTCGGAGGCCTCGTCCTCAAACCCCTCACCCGTTCGGCCGAACAGGCGCTCGGCTGGGGATGGACCTTCGGGACGCTGCTGCTCGTCGTCGCCCTCGGTCTGATCGCCGCCCGCGCCCTGCCCCAGCCGTTCAGCCGCCGTACGGCCCTGCTGGCCGCGCCGGTCGCGGTCAGCCTGCTGATGCTCTCCCTGCCGGTCCGCAGCACCCTGTCGCTCGGCCAGACCAGCATCATCCCGGTCCTGCTGGTCCTGCTCGGCTGCTTCGCCGCCCGCGGCCAGCGGACCAGCGGCCTGCTCATCGGCATCGCGGCGGCGCTCCAGCCCACCCTGCTGCTGTTCGCGCCGCTGCTGTGGTGCACCGGCCGCCGGCGCGCCGCGCTCGCCACGGGGGCCACCTTCGCCGCCGGCACCGGGCTCGCCTGGGCCGCGATGCCGCACGACTCCGCCCGGTACTGGGTTCACCACCTCGCGGGCGCCGGCCTCGGCGGGCGGGCCGACGACCTCGCCAACCAGTCCCTGCACGGCGCGCTGCTCCGGCTCGGCCTGGACGGCCCCGTGGAGATCGCGCTCTTCCTGGCACTCGGCGCGACCGTCGTCGTCCTGGCGCTGCGCCGCGCGGTGCGGTACTTCGGCGACGGCCAGCTGCTGCTCGCCGTCGCGCTCACCGGCTGCGCCGCGATCGTCGTCTCGCCCACGGCCTGGGAGCACCAGCTGCTGTGGGTGCTGCTCGCGATCGTCGGCCGGGCCGGCACCCGCGCCTCGGACCGCTACGTCTGGCCGGTCGCCGTCGTCCTGGTCATGACCCTGCCGGCCCGGATGCTGCTGCCGGACATGGCGTTCCTCCGGCCGCTGCGCGACAACGTCGTCCTGCTCGGCGCGCTCGCCGCCGCCACGGCCGTGCCGTTCCTGTCCCGCTCCTCGCCCGCCTACCGGTCACCGGCACCGCCCGCCTCCGCGCCCACCGCCCCGGCCCGCTTCCGCCACGTGCCGCTGATGCCGTTCCTGCGCCGGGTCCTCACCCGCCCCAACCTCCTCCTGGAGCTGCTCCTCCTGCGCGTCACCTACGCCGCCTACTCCCAGGTCCGGCTCGCGGCCACCGGCGGCAGCAACTCGGCCGGCCGCGCGGAGGCCGAGGAGCACGGCATGCAGGTCTACGACGTCGAACGCTTCCTCCGTGTCGACGTCGAGCGCCGGCTCAACCACGCCGTCGTCACGGTCGGCTGGCTGCGGGACTTCCTCGACTTCTACTACACGTCCCTCCACTTCGCGGTCCCCCTGGCGGTCCTGGCGATCCTCTACCGGCGCCGCCCCGGCGACTACCGCTGGGCCCGCTCCGCCCTGGGGTTCGCCACTCTGCTGGCCCTGGTGGGCTTCTGGCTCTATCCCCTCGCCCCGCCCCGGCTGATGCCGACGCTCGGCTTCATCGACACCGTGCACGGCACCCAGGACTTCTCCCGTCCCGACTACGGCACGCTCACCGCCCTCACCAACCAGTACGCGGCCATGCCGTCCCTGCACTTCGGCTGGTCGCTGTGGTGCGGTCTGGTCATCGCGGTCCTGGCGTCCCCGTGGTGGATCAAGGCCCTGGGCCTGCTGCATCCGCTGCTCACCGCGCTCTCGATCGTCGCGACCGGCAACCACTGGGTGCTGGACGCGGCCGGGGGAGCGGTGGTGGTCGCGGCCGGCTTCGGCCTCACCTACCTTCTCCAGGGGCCACGTCCCCGCCCTTCCACCGCCCGGCCGCCCGGGCGGGGTTCCTCCCCGAGATGCAACGAGGTTGAGGGCCGCGCACGATGAGAAAAGGGGCACCCTCTGTGGAGGTGATCGGCATGCGACGTGTGCTCACCGTCCTGGCGGCGCTGGCTCTTCCGATTTCCCTTGCGGGGACACCGGCTGTGGCCGCATCACATTCAACTACCGCGGCCACCGTGGTGAAACACGCCCAGACGGCGGACAAGTTGAATCATCCAGCAGCCCTCGTGGCCCAGGGGCCGGACGACGTCTGCGACTTCACCATCAATCGGCCGACCCTGACCCTGGGTTCCTCCGGGGCGGTGGTCCAGCAGGCCCAGTGCTACCTGAACCAGGCGATCGACGCCGGTCTCGACGTCGACGGAGACTTCGGCCGCCTCACCCAAGCCGCGACCAGGGAGTTCCAGCAGTGCGCCGGCATCGTCGTCGACGGCCGCATCGGAGCCCAGACCTGGTCGTTCCTCTCCTTCTGGGCCAACGCGCCGGACGCGCCGTTCTGCTGATGCTAGGCATACGGGGCGAGCAGGGCGCGTAGTTGGGGAGCGGCAAGGTAGTTGACCACTGTGTGGAAGTCGAAGGCGTGGATCGGCCGGGTCCTGGGCCGGTCCCTGTCGACTCCCTCGAAGCAGCGCTCGACGCCCTCGGGCGGGAGTGCCACCAGGTCCCCCGGGTCGGCCAGGTTCACCCACCGGCCGACGCCGGGTGGGCGTTCGCCGCGGTCGTCGACCGGGGCCGGCTGGAGCCGGGGGAACACCGCGTGCGGCAGAGCGAGGGGAGAGCCGAGCGTGACCAGCAACTCGACGCGCAGGGCCGGGTTCTCCCAGAGCGTTTCGTAGGCGACGACCGATCCCAGTGAATGGGCCAGCAGGACGCGCGGCCGATGGGCGACCAGGAGATCGGCGACCCGTGCGCGCGCCTCCTGACGGGCCGGGGTACGCAGATACGTGGCCACCTCCCGGAAGAACCGCGCGACGAACCATTCGGTGGCCCGGCGGCCCAGTCCGTGTGTTCTGGCCAGCCAGGCGAGCGCTTGACGCAAGGGGGCGGTGGCACGTCCCGCGGCGGTGGCGTCGGGTAGACCGCACTCCTCCAGCCAGGCGGCGACGAGTTCGCGTTCGAAGTCGTCGAGGGAGTCCAGGTTGTCGTCGCCCCCCTGCCGGCCCCGGTGGCCGTGGTGGTGCAGCAGGTCCGCGTAGTAGGCCGCGGCCACCTCGTGACCGTCGCCCAGGGCCGCGGCCCAGATCTCCGCGAGCGCGGCGCTCGCCGCTTGCGGTGACTGTCCCGGGCGGTGATTGCCGATTCCGTGGACGCCGAGGACGCGCATCAGATCCTCCCGGTCTTCCGTTCCATCACCACGACCCCGCTGCCTGTGCCGATCACCAGAGCGCCGTCCGGCCCCAGCGCCACCGCCGAGACGGGGTGCGGCATGGTGAGGACCTCGCACTGCCTGGTGCGGACATCCCAGATCCGCACGGTCCCGTCGTAGCTGCCGCTGACCACGACGGGCCGGCCCTCGACGACCGCGCACGCGACCGACTGCACGCTTCCCTTGTGGCCGGCCAGGGACACGCCGGAGGGCCGTCCGGTCAGAAGGTCCCAGATGCGCACGGTCCCGTCGTAGCTGCCGCTGACCACGACGGGCCACCCCTCGACGACCGCGCACGCGACCGACCGCACACCTCCCGTGTGACCGGTCAGGGGCGCCGCTGTCGGCCGTCCCGTCGCAAGGTCCCAGACACGCACTGTTCCGTCGTAGCCGCCGCTGACCGCGACGGAGCGTCCTGCCACCTCTCCGCACGCGAGCGACCGCACACCGGCGGTGTGCCCGGTCAGGGGTGCACCGACCGGTCTTCCGGTCGCGAGGTCCCAGACGCGTACCGTCCGGTCGTCGCCACCCGTCACCACCACGGGACGGCCCCCCGCATCCGCCGTGGTGACCGCCTTGACGCCGCCGGAGTGCCCGGTCAGCGGTTCCCCGACCGGCTTCCCGGCCGCGAGGTCCCAGATCCGCACCGTCCCGTCGAAGCCCGCGGACAGGGCGGCCGGGCGGCCACCGACGGTCGTGCACGTCACCCCGTCCACCCAGTCCGTGTGGGCGCGCAGGGGTTCGCCCACCGGCTCTCCCGTGGCCAGATCCCAGACACGGACCGTACGGTCGTTGCTCCCGGTCACAGCGACGGGACGTCCCCCGACCTCCGTGACCTCGACGGCCGTCACTCCGCGCGTGTGCCCGTTCCTCGGGTCGCCGACGGCCTTGCGGGGGGCCGGGTTCCAGAGCTGCACGACCCCGTCCCTGTCGCCCGTGACCACGATGGGCAGATCGTCGATCAGGGTGCTCGCGACGGAGAGGCAGGACACACCGGTGAGCCGCCCCTCCAGCTGACGGGTGACCAGGTTCCACAGGCGCACGGATCCGCCGTCGTCGGCGACCACCGCGACCGGCCGGTCTCCCATGGTGGAGCACACCACGCGGGACACCCGCGAGCCTTCCCCAGCCAGCTCCGCGAGGGGGTAGCGGCCTTGCAGGTCCCAGACCCGCACGGTCCCGTCGTCGCCGCCGACCACGGCGACCGGATCGTCGTCGAGGAAGGCGCAGGCGATCGCGGTCACGCCACCGGACCAGCCCGTCAGCCCGCCCAGATAGAACCGGCCCCGGAACCAGACGTGCGCTGTGCTGTCGTTCTCGCACGTCACCATGAACGGAGGCCGCCGTGGATGATTCGTGCACGCCACCGTCGTCATCTGCTGGGATGGCCGACCGCGCACCGCGGCGACGCACCGACCGGTCGTCAGGTCCCAGACCCGCATCGTGCTCTCCGAGCACGAGACGGCGGCGGGCCGGCCGTCGTACGTGGTGCACGCCACCGCCAGCACAGCTTCGTCGTGGCCGGTCAACGGTGCGCCGACGGCCTGACCCGTCCTCAGGTCCCAGACACGCACGGTGTGGTCACGGGCCGCGGTGACCGCGACGGGCTGCCCCTCGACGGTCGTGCACGCCACGGCCGTCACCCCTGCCGTGTGGCCTTCGAGAGGCTCACACACCGGTCGCCGCTCGGTCAGATCCCACAGCTCCAACTTGTCAAGGCCCGTGGTGACCGCGACGGGCCGTCCGTCGATGGTCGTGCACGCCACGTCGGTCACCCAGTTCGAGTGGACGGGCAGAGTGTCGACACGTGCGGGGTCGGGCGCGCTGCCCGCCGCCCAGCGCGGTTGCCAGGCGGACACCGGCAGGGACCGGCTGAAACTCCTCTGCAGCTGGGTGTCGCCGTATCGAGCGGCGTCCAGGGCGAGCAGGCGGCACCGATCCACCCAGTGGACGGTGCGATGGTGGTGGTAGGACGCGCTGTATACGGCCGCCGCCAGCAACGACTCGTCCGTCCGAGCGGCCAGCAGGGCGGGCGCGAGCGACCGGGGATCGGCGTGCACGAGGAAATCCGGCTCGCCGATCAGGGCGTCGGCCCGTCCCGCGTCTCTCGCGTGCTCGATCGCGTGACGCAGGAGATAGGGAGCGGCATGGGCCCATACGAGGTGCGCCGCTCCCGCGCGGGGCGTCAGCAGCACCGAGAGGACGCGGCCCGCGGCGGGGAGATGAGGGTGACGCACACTACCGGCGCCACACGCGGGACGGCGGTAGGGGTGGGCGCGGAGGTGGTCGGTGAGTCCCTGGTGGAACAGGCGGTACAGAGTGGTGCCGTCGGTGTCGGTGTGGGTGCGCAGGTAGAACAGGGACTCGTCCAGCACGCGGGAGAAGTCGGCATCCCCCGGAGCGGACGCCTGGCCGTCAGGGCAGAAGGCACGCGCCATCGGAAAGGCCAGTTCGGCGGGGATGCCCCCGCCCTTGCCGTGGGCGATGGCGGCCAGGAGCGCTCGGGTGGCCTCGGGCGCGGCGCGCGAGGTCAGGTCCAGTTCGAAGACGTCGGGCAGTGTCACCGGTGCCGCGGCACCCAGGCGGGACGCCTCCTCGACGTCGGTGGCGGCGGTCGTCGAGGCGAGGTAGCTAGTGAAGACGGAGGCGACCAGGAACTCGCCCCACCGCTCACCGCCTTGCGGTGTGCGGACCAGGGTCGCGGCGGTGGATCCGGCCAATCGCTCGCGCACGCCGCGTGCCCGCCCACTGCGGTATCCGTCCACACCGGTGAGGGCGTCGTCGAGGTAGGCGGCCAGGTCGTCCTCGAGTTCCGCCGGGTCGGTCCGGTCGAGGTCGATCAGGAGACCCTCCCGTGCGGCCAGCGCCTTGAGCCCGTCGAACTGCCCCCAGGGCCGCATCCCGACGAGCAACCGGCAGACGGCACCGCCGTCGTAACGGCGCTCGGAGGCGAGGGGCAGGAGCAGTCGGTCGGTGACGTCCGCGGGGTCGACGGCCTCGTCCAGCGCGTCGAGCACGATGACGGGAGGGTCGTGCAGCGTCCGTACGGCGAAGAGGAACTCCTCCGCAGTCCAGCCACGGGCGGGGGGCGCCAGCCGCAACTGCCGGGCGAGGACGTCCAGAAGCGTCTCCAGACGGCGCTGCCTGGCCTGGACGGCGGCGATCGCCTCGTGCACCGCGGGCCGGCACACGCCGGGGAGGCGGTCGCGGATGTGCCGCGCCTGCTCGCTCAGTTGGGGGTGCGCGGCGCACATCAGGGCGCCCAGCAGAGCCGACTTTCCCGTCCCGGGACTGCCCACCACCACGCACACACGTGATCCGGCCGGATCGTCCAGCCAAGGAGCCAGCACCCGCAGTTGCGTGCGGCGCCCGGTGAAGTGCCGTCCCGGACGGTCGGTGAAGTGCCGTACGTCCACCGGGTCGAGCTCTTCGAGGAAGTCACGGACCGGAGGATCGAGGGCGGACCGTCGCGCGCGACGGGGATCCTCGGCGAACGCCGCGTACGCGGGGTTGGGGAAGAACGGCAGGACGGGCTCAGGGGCACTGGGATCCATCAGCGTCGCCCGTACCGTCTGGACCCGGCCGTCGGCGGCCTCCAGTCGCACGCCGATGTGGCGGGCGACCAGGGAGAAGGCCACGAACTCCTGCGACTCGTCCGTGCCCAGACCGGTGCGCGACAGCTCTTCCAGGACCTCGGCGACCGCGGTGCTGAAGCGTCCGTCGTACGCCTCCTCCTCGCCGTCGGACGCGGCGATGACCCAGGCGAAGCCCTCCTCGCCCGCCTCGTGGACGTAGGACGGCAGACGGGCGGCGACGCCGGATCCGCAGAGATCGATCAGGAACAGTGTCGGCCGGCGCTCGGCGTGACTGTCCGAGATCCACCCGGTGACGTCCGTGTCCCGGCCCAGCCGCCCGTCGGCCGGCACCATGTCCAGCCGTGCACGTCGCCCGTCAGCGCTTCCGTGGGAGACCACATGGACGATGCGATGCGCCTGCTGCGCGCCGCGGTCCCCGGATCCGCACAGCAGGTCCCGCAACTCGCTGCGCACGGGGTTCAGCCGGTCGGTCACCCGGTAACCGAGCCGCCCCACGGCCCGGCGGACCCGGGCGAGCACCTCCGGTACGAAGACCAGGGGTTCCCAGGTCGGTGACCCCAGGGGCATCTCCTCGCCGTCCGGCACGGGCGACCGGAACGTGCTGACGCCGATCACCACCGCTTCGCCCTGGGTCATGTCCCCCTCCTCAGAGCGGCACAGTACGGCAGTCGGGCCCTACCTCAGGACCGACTCGGCGACACACTCGAACCACACGGTCTTCCCTCCCTCCGACCAAGTCGACACGCCCCACTTGTCGGCCGTCGCGTCCAGCAGGAGCAGGCCCCGGCCGTTCTCGGCCTGCGTGTCCACCGTGTCGGGCAGGCGCGGCAGTTCATCGCTGCCGTCCGTGACCTCCACGCGGACGCCGGTGCGCTGCCGCAGCAACAGCAGGGCACAGCGGCGGTCCGGGACATGGCGTACGACGTTGGCGAGCAGCTCCGTCACTCCCAGCTCCACGGCGTCCGACAGCTCGGGCATGCGCCACTCCTGCAGGAAGGAGCGGACGATACGGCGGACGTGCCGGGGGGCGTGCGCGCCGACGGTGAGGCGCATCGCGTACTGGGCCGGAATGTATTCGTTCACGAGACGAGGCTGACGTGCGGTGACTACCCTCGGCTACGGAACGGATACAACCGGTGCCGTTGTGGACCGCGTTGCGTGAGAGGGGCTTTCTGCCGTGACCCACATCAACTCCCTCGACCCGGGTGCGTCGCCGCTCGACTACTACGGTTTCGAGCTGCGGCGGCACAGGGAGGCTGCCGGGCTGACCCAGCGGCAGTTGGGGGACATCCTCAACTACACCGGCTCCCTGGTGGGCCAGATCGAGACCGCCCGCAAGGTGCCGACCCCGGAGTTCAGTGAGCGGGCCGACGCCGCGCTGGGGACGGACGGCATGTTCTCCCGGCTCGTCGAGCTGGTGCTGCGGAGCCGGCTCCCGGCCTGGTTCCAGCAGGTGGCGGAGCTGGAGATGCGGGCCACGGAGGTCTGCTCCTTCCAGACCCACATGATCCTCGGACTCCTCCAGACGCCGGGATACGCACGGGCCGTGCTCGGCGCGCTGGACCGGACGGACCTCGACGACCGCACGGCGGTGCGCCTGGCCCGCCAGCGGGTGTTCGAGCGGACCGAGCCGCCTGTCTTCTGGGCTGTCCTCAGTGAGGCCGCTCTGCATCTGGAGATCGGCGGCCCGGAGGTGATGCGCGAGCAACTCGCCCACCTGTTGTCGTTCCAGGGCAACCCTCGGATCAACATCCAGGTGCTGCCGCTCTCCGTGGGCGCGCACGCGGGGCTGACAGGCTCATTTGACCTCTACCACTTTGCGAGCGACCCCACCATCGTCTACACGGAGAGCTACGGCAGCGGGCTCACGACGGCCAATCCGGACACCGTGAAGAACTGTTCGCTCCGTTACGATCATCTCCGAGCTGCCGCGCTCTCCCTCAAGGACTCGGCAAGACTCGTCCGGCGCGCGATGGAGGAACGCTATGGAGATGCAGTGGCGTAAGTCGTCCTACAGCAGTGACCAAGGCGGCCAGTGCCTCGAAGTCGCCGAAACGCCGGAGGCAACCGTCGCCATACGCGACTCCAAAACCCCGGCGGGACCGGTCCTCACCCTCGATCCCGCCGCGTTCTCCACCTTCGTCAACTGGACGTCTACAACCGCTGAATGATCGTGCCGGTGGCCAAGCCGCCGCCCGCGCACATGGTGATCAGCGCGAACTCCTTCTCCGTGCGCTCCAGTTCGTGGAGGGCCGTCGTGATGAGCCGGGCCCCGGTCGCTCCCACCGGGTGCCCGAGCGCGATCGCGCCGCCGTTGACGTTGACCTTCGACAGGTCCTGGTCGAAGACCCGCGCCCAGCTCAGCACCACGGACGCGAACGCCTCGTTGATCTCCACGAGGTCGATGTCCTTCAACGACATCCCGGCCTTGCCCAGCACCGCGTTGGTCGCGTCGATCGGGCCGTCGAGGTGGAAGTGCGGGTCGGACCCGACCAGCGCCTGGGCCACGATCCGGGCCCGGGGCCGCAGCTTCAGCGCCCGCGTCATCCGCTTCGACGCCCACATGATCGCCGCCGCCCCGTCCGAGATCTGGGACGAGTTCCCGGCGGTGTGCACCGCCGTCGGCATGATCGGCTTCAACGCGGCCAGCGCCTCCGCCGTCGTGTCGCGCAGGCCCTCGTCCTTGTCGACCAGGCGCCACATGCCCTGCCCGGCGTGCTGCTCCTCCTCGGTCGTGGGGACCTGGACCGCGAACGTCTCCCGTTTGAAGCGCTCCTCCGCCCAGGCGTGCGCGGCCCGCTGCTGCGAGGCGAGGCCCAGCGCGTCGACGTCGTCGCGGGTCAGCCCCCGGTGCCGGGCGATCCGCTCGGCCGCCTCGAACTGGTTCGGCAGGTCCACGTTCCACTCGTCGGGGAACGGCTTGCCCGGCCCGTGCTTCGAGCCCGACCCCAGCGGCACCCGGGACATCGACTCCACCCCGCAGGAGATGCCGACGTCGATCACGCCGGCCGCGACCATGTTGGCCACCATGTGCGAGGCCTGCTGGGAGGACCCGCACTGCGCGTCCACGGTCGTCGCGGCCGTCTCGTACGGGAGCCCCATGGTCAGCCAGGCCGTGCGCGCGGGGTTCATGGACTGCTCGCCGGCGTGGGTGACCGTACCGCCGACGATCTGTTCGACGCAGTCCGCGGGGATGCCGGTGCGGCCCAGGAGCTCGCGGTAGGTCTCGCCCAGGAGATAGCCGGGGTGGAGGTTGGCGAGCGCGCCGCCGCGCTTGCCGATGGGGGTGCGTACGGCTTCGACGATCACGGGTTCGGCAGCCATGGGTGCGGGTCCTCTCCGGGAGGCTCAGCAGAACTAGTACGCGTTCTAGTTCTGCATGCAGTGTGCTGAGGGCCGCTCGGTGACCGCAATAGTCGTGCGGGCAATTGGCGGGCTCGTGCCTCTTGCTACTTGTAGAACCCGTTACTACCGTCGCCGCAACTCCGCACAGCTGATGGGCCGTCAGGCCGATGAGTCGGTACGAGTGGTGGGAGCCGCCCATGCCCTGTCCCGCGCTGCCCGACGGGTTCGACTTCACCGACCCCGACCTGCTGCACCACCGGGTGCCCCTGCCGGAGTTCGCCGAGCTGCGCCGCGCCGAACCCGTCTGCTGGGTGCCGCAGCCCGCAGGTCTCGCCGGCTTCCAGGACGAGGGCTACTGGGCGGTCACCCGGCACTCCGACGTCAAGTACGTCTCCACCCACCCGGAGTTGTTCTCGTCGTCTCTCAACACGGCGATCATCCGCTTCAACGAGCACATCGAACGCGACGCCATCGACGCACAGCGGCTGATCCTGCTGAACATGGACCCGCCGGAACACACCCGGGTCCGGCAGATCGTGCAGCGCGGCTTCACACCCCGGGCGATCCGGGCGCTGGAGGGCAGGCTGCGGGCGCGGGCCCACTCCATCGTCGAAGGCGCCCGCGCGCACACCGGGCCGTTCGACTTCGTCACCCAGGTCGCCTGCGAACTGCCCCTCCAGGCGATCGCCGAGCTGATGGGCGTCCCCCAGGAGGACCGGGACAAGATCTTCGACTGGTCGAACAAGATGATCGCCTACGACGATCCCGAGTACGCCATCACCGAGGAGATCGGCGCCGAGTCGGCCACGGAGATCATCGCCTACGCGATGAACATGGCCGTCGACCGCAAGCAGTGCCCGGCCCACGACATCGTCACGCAGCTCGTCGCGGCGGAGGACGAGGGCAACCTCAGCTCCGACGAGTTCGGCTTCTTCGTCCTGATGCTGGCCGTCGCCGGCAACGAGACCACCCGCAACGCCATCACCCACGGCATGCACGCCTTCCTCACCCACCCGGACCAGTGGAAGCTGTACAAGAGCGACCGCCCGGACACGGCGGCGGAGGAGATCGTGCGCTGGGCGACCCCCGTCGCTGCCTTCCAGCGCACCGCCACCCAGGACACCGAACTCGGCGGCAAGCGCATCCGCGAGGGCGACCGACTGGGGCTGTTCTACGCCTCCGCCAACCACGACCCCGAGGTCTTCGACGACCCGGACACCTTCGACGTCACCCGCGACCCCAACCCGCACCTCGGCTTCGGCGGCGGCGGACCCCACTACTGCCTGGGCAAGTCCCTCGCCGTGCTGGAGATCAACCTCATCTTCGACGCGATCGCCGACGCCATGCCCGGACTGCGGCTCGTCGGGGATCCGCGGCGCCTGCGGTCGGCGTGGATCAACGGGGTGAAGGAGCTGCCGGTGAGCACCGGCTGAGGAAGGACCCGGCCGCCACCGTGAGCCGGTGCGGATGCTCGGGGCGGACTCACCGACGAGGCGATGGCCCGCAAGCTCGGGGTCTTCCGAGCGCACGGTCCGCCGCCTCGTCGCCGAACTGACCGAACGGCTGGGAACGGCCAGCCGGTTCCAGGCCGGTGTCTGCGCGGTCCGGCTCGGCCGGCTCGACGATTGACGTCTGCCGCGGGGCGGCCGCGCTGCGGCCCCACGCCGTGCCCGCGAGCACGAGGAGCGCGCCCAGCAGCCCCACCCAGCCCGGCCGGTCCCCCGCGAGGGTGACCCCCACGACGGCGGCCCACACCGGCTCGGTGCCCAGCAACAGGCTGACCCGGGAGGGCGAGGTACGGCGTACGGCCCACATCTGCACGAAGAACGCGAACAGGGTGCAGAACACCGACAGATAGAGCAGCCACAACCAGTCCCCGGCGTCCAGATCCGCAGCGGCCGCCCACGTGGTGCCGCCCGTGCCGGGCAGCGTGGACAGCACCGCGAACACCGCGACCGCACCGCCCAGTTGCACCGTGGACATCGACATCGAGTCCGCGCCCTGCACCGACCGCATGCGCGACATCGCCAGCACGTGCACGGTACGGGCCACGGCCGCGCCCAGCATCAGCAGATCACCGAGGGACGGCGCCGTGAACCCGGCGCCCTGCGTGAGGAGCAGAACACCCAGCACCGAAAGACCCGCCGCCGCCAGGAACGCCCCGGAGGGCCGCCTGCCCGTGAGCCGGCTCTCCGCGAGCGGCGTGAAGACCATGGTGAGGCTGATGATGAGCCCGGCGTTGGTCGCCGAGGTGTGCACGACGCCGTACGTCTCCAACAGGAAGATCCCGGACAGGATCAGCCCGAGGACACCGGCCCCCCGCAGCTGCGCCCCGTCCAGCGCCCTGAGCTTGCGCCACCCGGTGCCGACCAGGACCGGCAGCACCACACCGAACCGCAGGACCAGCACGGCGACTACGGTCTGCGCCGTGGTGACCTCCTTGGCGGCGAGGTAACTGGAGCCCCACACCACCGCCACCAGCAGGACGGGCAGATCGGTCAGCCAGGCGCGGCGGGCCGCTTCGACGGTCATGGGGGGCTCCTGGGGCAGCGGACGGTGGAAGGGCTCAGCGCGCCGTGTAGGCGATCACCAGTCTGAAGCATGTGGATCGCCACGCCGAGCGCCTCGGCGACCTGGCGTCTGTAGCCACCGGACTCGTCCTCCGCCGCCGAACAGCGTCACGACGGGGAGGTCCGGGCCCAGGGAATCGAGCCGCGAGAAGGAACGCCCGGACGCGGATCCCGATGCCGGTCACGGGGGGAGGCGCCCTTCGAGATCGCCCCAGGGGAAAGGCGGCGGCCCAGGGGATCGGAGGCCGCCGCCTCGGCTCCAGAGGAACAGCTACCGAGGCCGCCCGCAAAGCCCTCTCTTGCTAGCGGTGGCCGTATCCGGGGCGAGGGTTCCGGCGGTGACCTGGTCGGGTCGCCACGACCTCGCTTCGTAGGTGACCCGGGTCATGTGGGGCGCTTCACTGCCGGGGCGCCTCGAACGTGACCGGCGCCTCGAAGGCCGCCCGGCGCGTGGCCCGGCGCAGCGCCCTGAGGACCGCGGGCCCCACGACCAGGGTCAGCACGACCGTGACGAGGGCCCGGCCCAGGTCCCAGCCGAGCGAGGTGGCGACGCAGTACGCGACGAAACGGGCCAGGTTCTCGGCGGCCGGTGCCTGCGGGTCGAAGGCCACGTTCGAGGCGAGAGCGCCCATGAAGGGCCAGCCCGCCATGTTCATCACCGTGCCGTAGGCGAACGCGGCGAGGAAGCCGTACGCCGCGAGCATCGCCAGTTCCGCCCTCCCGCGCAGGCGGTCCGGGCCGGGCAGCAGGCCCGCCCCCGTCGCGAACCAGCCCATCGCCAGCATCTGGAACGGCAGCCACGGCCCGACCCCACCCGTGAGCAGCGCCGACGCGAACATCGTCACCGAGCCGAGGACGAACCCGAAGCCCGGGCCGAGCACCCGCCCGCTCAGCACCATCAGGAAGAACATCGGCTCGATACCGGCGGTACCGGCCCCGATCGGCCGCAGGGCCGCTCCCGTGGCGGCCAGCACACCGAGCATCGCCACTGCCTTCGGGCCCAGACCGGCCTCCGCCACGGCCGCGCCCGCCACCGCCACGAGCAGCACCAGCAGGCCCGCGAAGAGCCAGGGCGCGTCCTGCGCGTGCGCGCCGATCCGCGAGGACGGCGGAGTCAGGAAGGGCCAGGTGAAACCGGCGACGCCCACCGCGCTGACCAGGGCGAGGGCGATCACGGAGCGAGGGCCGAGACGCACGGCCCGGGCCTGCCGGTCGCGGGTCGCCGGGGTGCCCATCAGCCGGCCTCGGGGTGCAGGGCCGCGCGGACCTCGGTGACCGTGAGCCAGTGCTGCGGCGCCAGGATCTTGGTGACCTGCGGGGCGAACGACGGCGAGGACACCACGACGTCGGCCGTCGGGCCGTCCGCGATCACCTCGCCCTCCGCCAGCAGCACCACCCGGTGCGCGAGCTCGGCCGCGAGCTCCACGTCGTGCGTGGCCAGGACGATGGCGTGCCCGTCGGCGGCCAGTGCGCGCAGCACTGTCACCAGCCGGGCCTTCGCCGCGTAGTCCAGGCCCCGGGTCGGCTCGTCCAGCAGGAGCAGCGGGGGCCGGGCCGTCAGCACCACGGCCAGGGCGAGCACGAGCCGCTGTCCCTCGGAGAGGTCGCGCGGGTGGGCGGCGTCGGTGACGTCGGGCAACAGCTCGGAGACCAGGGCCCGGCAGGTGCCGGGGGCCGCGCCCGCGTCCCGGTCGGCCGCCGCGCACTCGGCGGCGACGGTGTCGGCGTAGAGCAGGTCGCGAGGTTCCTGCGGGACCAGGCCGACCCTGCGGACGAGGTCCTTCGGGGCGGTGCGGTGCGGGGTGGCCCCGCCGACGCGGACGGTTCCCGAGCTGGGCTCGACGAGGCCGACCAGGGCGTTGAGGAGGGTGGACTTTCCGGCGCCGTTGCGGCCCATGAGGGCGATGGTCTCGCCGGGGGTGATCGTGAGGTCGATGTGGTTGAGGGCTTGTACGCGGGCGCGGGTGACCGAGAGGGCTCGGACGTCGCCTATGGGAGTGGGCGGTGACTCGTGCCGGCGGGTGCGGGGTGGTCGCGGTTGATCGCGCGGTTCCCCGCGCCCCTCCGGGGCGGCGTTCTCCAGCCGTCGCTTCAGGTGTTCTGCCGTGCGGCGGGCGTCCCGGACCGTCAGGGGCAACGGGGCCCAGCCCGCCAGGCGCCCCAGGGCCACCACCGGCGGGTACACCGGCGACACGGCCATCACCTCGGCCGGGGTGCCCACGACCGGGGCGGCGCCCGGGGTGGGCAGGAGGACGACCTGGTCGGCGTACTGGATGACGCGTTCCAGGCGGTGTTCGGCCATGAGGACCGTCGTGCCCAGGTCGTGGACGAGCCGCTGGAGGACGGCCAGGACCTCCTCCGCCGCTGCCGGGTCGAGCGCGGAGGTCGGCTCGTCCAGGACGAGGACGCTCGGGTGCGGGGTGAGGACCGAGCCGATGGCGACGCGCTGCTGCTGGCCGCCGGAGAGCGTGGCGATCGGGCGGTCCCGCAGCCCGGCGAGCCCGAGCAGGTCGAGCGTCTCCTCGACCCGGCGGCGCATCACGTCCGGGGCGAGGCCCAGCGACTCCATGCCGTAGGCGAGTTCGTCCTCGACGGTGTCGGTGACGAAATGGGAGAGCGGATCCTGCCCGACCGTGCCCACCACGTCGGCCAGTTCACGCGGCTTGTGGGTGCGGGTGTCGCGGCCGGCGACCGTGACCCGGCCGCGCAGGGTGCCGCCGGTGAAGTGCGGGACCAGTCCGCCGACCGCGCCCAGGACCGTGGACTTGCCCACGCCGGACGGGCCCGCCAGCAGGACGAGTTCGCCTTCCGGCACCTCGAAGTCGATGCCCTGGACGGTGGGTTCGCCGCACCCGTCGTAGGTCACGGAGACATCCTCGAAGCGGATCACGACGGCTCCTGGGGGTCGGGGGCGACGAACGCGGGCAGCAGGCCGAGGAGTACGGCCGCGGCCGGCCAGAGGGGGAGGGCGGGGGCGACCAGGGGGACCACGCCCGGGTGCAGGGCGGCGGGGTCGCGGGCCCCGGCGAGGGCCAGCAGGGCCGCGACCGCGACGCCGGAGGCGGTGACCAGCCAGGCGCGCACGTCCCAGCGGTCCGGGCGGTAACGGGTGCGCAGGGACCTGCGGCCACCGAGCTTGAGGCCCGCGAGGGCGGCGGTGAGACCCGCGAGGAGCACGGGCAGGCCGTACGCGGCGCCCTCGGCCGTGAGCAGGCCGTACGTTCCCGCGCAGACGCCCAGCAGGCCGCCGAGGGTGAGGGCGGAGGTGGTACGGCGTACGGCGGGCGGGACCTGGGCGGTACGGCCGTAGCCGCGGGCGTCCATCGCGGCGGCCAGGGAGACGGAGCGCTCCAGCGCGCCCTCCAGGACCGGAAGCCCCACCTGCAGCAGGCCCCTGACTCCCCGGTCCGGACGGCCGCGCAGGCGGCGGGCGGCGCGCAGCCGCCGGACGTCGGCGATGAGGTTCGGGGCGAAGGTGAGGGCGACGACGACCGCGACGCCCAGCTCGTACAGGGCGCCCGGCAGGGACTTCAGGAGGCGCGAGGGGTTGGCGAGGGCGTTCGCGGCGCCGACGCAGATGAGCAGGGCGGCCAGTCTCAGACCGTCGTACAGGGCGAAGGTGAGGGCCTCCGCGGTCACCTCGCCGCCGAGGCGGATGCCCTGGGCCCAGGCGGGGAGGGGGAGCTCGGGGAGGGTGAGGACGGTGTGCGTGCCGGGGATGGGGGAGCCGAGGACGGTCGCGAAGAGGAGGCGGACGACGATCACGGCGAGGGCGAGTTTGACGAAGGCGCCGTAGGAACGGGACCAGGGGGTGTCGGGGCGGCGGGTCGCCACGACGTACGCGGAGACCGCGATGAGGAGAGCGAGGAGGAGGGGGTTGGTGGTGCGGGTGGCCGCGGTCCCGAGCCCCAGCGCCCACAGCCACCAGGCCCCTGGGTGCAGCTGGGCCCGACGCCGACGCCCGGGCGGGGTCGGACCGGGGCGGCCCCTCCCCGCCTCGACGGCCGGGCTGTCCGCAGGCCGGGAGGGACGGGTGCGCGCGCCGTCGTACTCGTCGGCGGCCCGGCTGTCCGCAGTCCGGGAGGGACGGCTGTCCGGGCTGTCGTGCTGCTCGGCGGCCCGGCTGTCCGCAGGGCGGGAGGGACGGCTGTCCGGGCTGTCGTGCTGCTCGGCGGCCCGGCTGTCCGCAGGGCGGGAGGGACGGCTGTCCGGGCCGTCGTCCTGCTCGGCGGCGGGATTGTCCGCAGGGCGGGCCGGGTGGTCACCCACGTCGGCGTACCTGCCAGATGGCCGCGCCGCCCAGGACCGCCACCACGGCGATGCCCGCGATCAGGCCCAGGGAGGGGCCGTCGTCCGACGAGGTCTTCTTCTGCTTCTGCGCGGTCGGCTTCCCCTGCCCCGGGGTCCGCTGCTGCGAGACCTGCTCGCCGCAGCCCTGCTCCGGATAGCCGGAGATCGCGCACAACAGGGCGTTCGTGTCGTAGCGCAGAGGCCCCGCCACCGCCGCCAGGGCATCAGCGGTCGTGGCGTCGGGGGAGACCCGGGCGCAGACCGTGCGGGCGGCGGGCGGGGTCTCCCCTTCCGGCGCGTCGGAGCGTGTGCCGAAGTCGAGGACCAGGGCGACCCGCTTGCTGCCGTCCCGCGCGGGCGTCTTCGCACAGATCGTCGCGAAGTCGGCCCTGCCGCGCGGCTGTGACGCGTCCGCGGAGTCCTCGCTCACGGCGAAGCGGAACCCCTGGACGTCGCCGTCCGAGGGGCGGGCCAGGGACGGGCCCTGGGTGGCGTACACCCACGTCCCGGCGTCACGCTCCCAGAACGACCAGTACCGGTACCCGGCCGCCTGGGCCTGGCCCGCCCCCGCGCACAGCAGGAGCGGGACCAGGAGCAGGAGAAGGGCGCGGCGGATCACAGGTGCTGCTGCTTCTTGCGGCCGGTGAACAGGAAGCCGATGCCGATGCCGGCGACGAGGCAGACACCGACGTACCACCAGACCCCGAAGAAGTCCGAGCCGGAGTCGTCCTTCGCGGCCGAGGCCTCGGTCTTCCCGGTGGCCTGCGGGGCCGGGCCCGTCGCGTTGAGCTGCTTGACGAGGTCCGCGCCGCCGAAGTCACGCGGGTTCCTGCCCGTCGCGTGGGCGGCGAGGATCAGCTGGGCGTAGGCGGCCGGGCCGCTCTGCGCGGCCCAGGCCGCGGAGTTCTTCGCCAGCCACCGCACGGACTTCTCCGCCTGCGCGGTGTCGCCCCGCGCGGCGAGCGCGACGACCGCGTCGGCGGTGTTGCCGTAGTCGGGCTGGGGCTCGGCACCGGCCAGGGCGGACATCAGGTGCCCGTCGTCCTTCGCCAGGGTGGCGGTGAGGTACGCGGCCCCGTTGGCGGCGGCCTGCTCCGGGGTCGCGGCCTTCTCGCAGGTCGCGTCGGACTTCTTGCCGGGCTCGACGACCATGCCCTTGCCCAGCGCGCCGAGCACACCGGCCGCCGTGGCGTCGGCGTTGGCGGCGAGCTTGCCCTTCTTGTCGGGCTGGAACGCGAAGGCGCCGTCCTGGTCCCCGCCGCAGGGCAGGGCGAGCTTCAGCAGGGCGTCGTAGGGGGACTTGCCGTCCTTCACGACCTGGCCCGGCTTCTCGCCCGCGGCGGCGAGCGCGCCGACGACGACCGACGTCGAGTTGGTGTCGCTGGCCCCGCCGGCGGAGTAGCCCCAGCCGCCGTCCTCGTTCTGCACGGACTTCAGCCAGGCGACGGCCTTGCCGGTGGCGCCGTCGTGCCCGCCGAGCGCGGCCAGGGCCTGTACGGCGGCGGAGGTGGCGTTGGTGTCCCTCATGGTCTTGGCGTCGCACGCGGCGGTGGGGTCGGGGCGGTACGAGGCGAAGGAGCCGTCCGCGCACTGCTGGCGCTCCAGCCACCGCACGGCCTTCGCCGCGGGCTTCACACCCACCGTGTCCTGCGCGAGCAGCGCGAGCGACTGCCGCCACACCCCGTCGTACTTCGGGTCGGTCGAGCCGTACAGGGCGGAGGGGAACGCCTGGGACGACGACGGGGACGGGTCTGCGACGGCCGGGGTGGCGGCGCCGATCACGGCGACTGCGGCCAGGACCGCGGCGCTGCGGCGAACGTTCATGATCGGCGGGTGCCTCTCCCTGTGGGGGAGCCGGACAGCACGGGACACCCCGGCGGCTCGGCTCCGTGTACCTCGACGGTGCGGTGCCCGGCACGCTGCCGGGCACGTGAGCCGGTCACGACCCGTACGAGGCGATCCGGCTCACCGCCCGGTGGTGCGGCGGCTCACGGTTGCGGGTCAGCGCCGGAATTGCACCGGCTTCCCCCCGTACGGTGTGATGACGACCCGCTTACTGTACCCGCACGTAGGAATCGGGCCGAGGGGGTCCCGGGCGGAGCGAGACGCCCCGGACCGGACGACCTGTGCAAGGGGGCCGGGGGCCCAGGACGGAGAGACGCCATGCCGCACACGCAGCCCGGGTCCGAGGGAGTGAGTCAGCCCGGCTACCTGACCGACCGGCAGTGGGTCGGTCTCACCCTGGCCATCCTGAGCGGCGCCGTCGAGGGCTGTGAGCGGGCCGGTCTCAGGGGGGACTGGGCGTCCGACCTGGGAATCGCCGCGGTCAGGGGACTGAGGGAACGCCTCGACGTCCTGATGGCGGAGGCGGCCGAGACGGCCGAGGCGGCCGAGACGGCCGAGGCGGCCGGGACGGCCGAGATGGCCGGGACGGCCGAGATGGCCGGGACCGCCGGGACGGCCGAGGGTGCCGGGACGGCCGAGATGGCCGAGGGTGCCGGAACGGCCGAGACGGCCGAGAGTGTCGGCGGATGATCCGGGGCGGCGGGCAGGGCTCTGCTCGCCGCGACCGAACTGCTGCGCACAGCAGCCGAGTTGATCCATTCCTGGGGCCGGAGCGGATAACGTGGGGCTTCCTCGACCACACACGCAGGAGCGTCCATGACCGAGCACGTGGAGAACTCCGAGCAGGAGCCGTTCCCCAAGATCGACACCTCGGTGCCGCACTCGGCCCGGATCTGGAACTACTGGCTGGGCGGCAAGGACAACTACGAAGTCGACCGGGTGGCCGGTGACGCGTTCCGCGAGGTCTTCCCCGGCATCGAGACCGGGGCCCGCGCCGCCCGCTACTTCCTCGCCCGCGCCGTCCGCCACCTGGCCGCCGAAGAGGGCATCCGCCAGTTCCTGGACATCGGCACCGGCCTGCCCAACGTGGACAACACCCACCAGATCGCCCAGCGGGTGGCCCCGGAGAGCCGGATCGTCTACGTCGACAACGACCCCCTGGTGCTGGCCCACGCCCGCGCCCTGCTCACCAGCACGGCGGAGGGCGTCACCAACTACGTGGACGCCGACCTGCGCGCTCCGGACACCATCGTCCGGGAGGCCGGGAAGACACTCGACTTCGACCAGCCCGTCGCCCTCATGCTGATGGGCATCCTGGGCCACATCGAGGACCACGACGAGGCCCGCTCGATCGTGCGCCGGCTGGTGGCCGCCCTGCCGCCGGGCAGCTACCTCGTGCAGTACGACTCCACCGACACCAGCGAGGACTACGTCCGGGCCATCCAGACGTACAACGACGGCGGTTCGATCCCCTACATCCTGCGCAGCCCCGAGCAGATCGCGCGCTACTTCGACGGTCTCGAACTGCTCGAACCGGGCGTGGCGTCCTGCTCGCGCTGGCGCCCCGACGCGGCGGCCCTGGGCCTGCCGGCCGAGGTGCACCAGTACGGCGGCGTCGCCCGCAAGCGCTGACCCTCAGGCCTCCTGAAGGATGCGGTGCAGGATGGTCGGGGTCTCGTCGGGGGACTCGGCTTCGACCACCAGCCGGTTCATGGCGTCCCAGTAGCACTCGATCTCGGCCGGCCGGTCGGGATAGAGGGCACCGGTGAGCTGCTCCAGGTAGACCACGTCCGGCAACTGCCCGCCGGGCAGCCGCAGAATGGTCACCGGACCGCCCTCCCCGGCGTGGGCGCCGGCGGCGAACGGCAGGACCTGCACCGTCACGTGCGGCAGCGCGCAGCACTCGATGAGATGCCTGAGCTGCTCCCGCATCACACGGCTGCCGCCCACCGGCCGCCGCAGCGCCGCCTCGTCGATCACGGCCCACAGCCGGGTCGCCGGCTGCCGGTGCAGGATCCGCCGCCGGGCCATCCGCAGCTCCACCCGGCGGTCGGTCTCCGCCGCCCCGGCGTCCGGGTGCGCGAGCCGGACGGCGGCCCGGGCGTAGTCGGCGGTCTGCAGCAGGCCCGGGACGCGCTGGACCCGGAAGGAGCGGATGAGGCTCGCCGCCTGTTCGGCCCCGAGGTAGGTCTGCATCCACGCGGGCACGACATCGCTGTAGGACCGCCACCAGGCAGGGGTGTTGGCCTGCTCGGCCAGCGCCAGCAGGGTGGCGCGCTCGGCCTTGTCGGTGACGCCGTAGAGCGTCAGCAGATCGGCCACGTCGCGCAGTTTGAAACCGTGGCGGCCCGCCTCCATGCGGCTGATCTTGGAAGGGGAGGCGCGGATGACGTACCCCGCCTCCGCCCGGCCGATACCCCGCCCCTCCCGCAGCCCGCGCAGCCGCGCACCCAGCGCCAGCCGCGGCACCATGGGCCCGGCCGGTCTGTCGTCCAGGACTCCGTCGAAGGGCGAGATACGAGCGGCCTCTTCGGTGCCCATGGGCATGTCTCCTTGCGGTGGAACGCAACTCCGCACCCGCTGACGCGTCACGGCACGACCATCCTAGGGGCCGTGCCCCGACTCCATCCGGACTATGCCGAAGGCGCGTTCACGCCCGGGCGCGCGCGCCGTAGGACGGGTGGAGCGCCGGGGTGAGGGCGGCGGGTTCTCAGCCGCCGGCGGCCAGCTTGTGGCGGTAGTAGCTCTCGGCCGCGTCGGCGAACTTCGAGACGAAGAAGGCGTTGATGCCCGCCCCGGCGAGGGCGCCCAGTACCGGGACGAAGCCCGTCACCGCCTTCGATCCCAGGACCGCGGAGAACTTCACCGCCGCCTTCTGCGCGATCTTGTTGATGAACGGCTTGCTGAGTTTCGCGGCGGCCTTGGCGCCCTTCTTCCCCACGATCTTCCCCCCGACCACGGACACACCGCTGCCCGCGCCCAGGGCGAGCGCCTTGGCCATCACGGCGGTCCCGTACGTCGGATAGGCGACGTTGAACGCGAGGAAGCCCGCCGACGCCGCGGCCCCTGCCGACGTCACGCTCAGGGCGTCCGGCTCCAGGGCGTCGGCCCAGAGGGCGAGGATGACCGCGAGATCGTCCTCGCCGTCCACCGTCGCGCCCATCTTGAAGCCGATGCCCCACGCGCAGACGGACATCTTGTGCAGCAGGAACGCCGCATCGCCGACCATGGCCACGGCGTGCGCCCCCGGCACCGCCATCGCCGCCGCCCCCGCCGCGGCCACCTGCCCGGTCTGCGAATTCCGCCAGCTGCGCACCGACGCGTACCCTGCGGCTCCCCGCTGCGCCATCGACGTGTCCCAGCCGAGCCGATGGAACGCGGAGACGAATATCTCCGCGGACATGCTCTCCCCCACGGCAAGCCCCCCACTTCGTGTCCGGGGACGGCGTGACGGCGCCGCCCCACCCCGCCGGGGCACGCTATCCGGACAGTTGGCCGATGGTCAGGGGCGTGCGAAGGGCGCGTTTCGGTGCTTCAGGGGCGTGCAGTGCTCTGAGCACACCAGCCGGTCGCCACGCGCGCTTCCGCCGTCCGTCAGACCGCCACGTACGTCACCGGCTCGCTCCCCGGTACCGCCGCCGCGCGTCCCAGCTTCACCAGGCGTCGCAGATGCGCCTCGGCCTCGGAGACGGCGATGGTGCGGGAGCCGTGGGGGATCCGGTCCCAGGGGCGGTTCCACTCCATGCGTTCGGCGAGCTGCCAGGGGGTGAGGGGCTCGGCGAGCAGGGCCAGCAGGTCGTTCAGGCGGGACTCGTGGTGGGCGAGCAGCGCGCCGACACGGGCGGCGGTGTCAGGGAACGGGTGCTGGTGGGCCGGGAGCACCTCGGCGGGTGCCAGGCGGCCGACGCGTTCCAGGGAGTCGAGGTAGTCGCCCAGGGGGTCGGTGACGGTGGCGTCCTCGGGATCCTCGTAGAGGCCGATGTGCGGGGTGATCCCGGGCAGCAGGTGGTCGCCGCTGAACAGACGGCCGTGACCCGGGAGGTGCGCCGGGTGGGTCTCCTCCAGGTGGAGGCAGACGTGACCCGGCGTGTGCCCGGGGGTCCAGATCGCGCGCAGCCGGCGGCCGGGCAGCTCCAGGAGCTCGCCCGGGACGATGTCGCGGTCGGGCAGGGCCGGGGAGAAGCCGGGCAGGGCGCGGGCCCGGGCCCGGTGCAGCGGCGCGATGTGCTCCTCGGGCGCGCCGGCCGCGGTGAGTTTGTCCGCCATGTACGCGTACCAGCGCTCGGGACGGGCCTCGCGGGTCCGCCGTACGACCGCGGTGTCCGCCGCGTGCATCGCGATCCAGGCGCCCGACGCCCGACGGACCCGGCCGGACAGGCCGTGGTGGTCGGGGTGGTGGTGGGTGATGACCACGCCGTGGATGTCGGCGACCCGGGTGCCGCAGGCGGTGAGGCCCCGCGTGAGGGTGTCCCAGGACTCGGGGTCGTCCCAGCCGGTGTCGATCAGCACCGGGCCCCGGTCGGTGTCGACGACGTACACCAGGGTGTGGCCGAGCGGGTTGTCCGGGATCGGGACCCGGAGCGACCGGACGCCTCCGCCGTGGTCGGTCACCTGTGTCATGGGCTCCCCCGTCGCCGGCTCCCGTCACTATAACTAGAACGGGTTCCAGCGAGGAGTCTCCCGTGGTGCGCGGTCCGTGGACTCCTCGGGGCGGGGCTGGTATCAGTGGCATATCTGATGAACCGTCAGAGAATGCTCCCGGGGAGGCAGTCGGCCATGACCGAGCTCGTGGAACACGGACAGCTGTTCATCGGCGGGGAGTTGACCGACCCCCTGGGCCGGGACGTCATCGAGGTGGTCTCGCCGCACACCGAGGAGGTCATCGGACGTGTCCCGCACGCCTCGACGGCGGATGTGGACCGGGCCGTGGCAGCGGCGCGGCAGGCCTTCGACGAGGGGCCCTGGCCGCGCATGAGCCTCGACGAGCGGATCGAGGTCGTCGGGCGGATCAAGGACGGCGTCGCCGCCCGGCACGACGAGATCGCCCGGGTGATCTCCGCCCAGAACGGCTCGCCGTACTCCTGGAGCGTCCTCGCCCAGGCCCTCGGCGCGGTCATGGTCTGGGACTCGGCGATCACCGTCGCCCGGAACTTCACCCACGAGGAGCGGCGCGACGGAGTGCTCGGCAGGATCCTCGTGCGGCGCGAGCCCGTCGGGGTCGTGGCCGCCGTGGTCCCCTGGAACGTCCCGCAGTTCGTGGCCGCCGCCAAGCTCGCCCCGGCCCTGCTCACCGGCTGCACGGTCGTCCTCAAGCCCTCGCCCGAGTCGCCGCTCGACGCCTACCTGCTCGGCGAGATCGCCCGTGAGGCCGGGCTGCCGGAGGGCGTGCTGTCGATCCTTCCCGCCGACCGGGAGGTCAGCGAGTACCTGGTCGGGCACCCCGGCATCGACAAGGTCTCCTTCACCGGGTCGGTCGCGGCCGGCAAGCGCGTGATGGAGGTGGCCGCCCGCAACCTCACCCGCGTGACGCTCGAACTCGGTGGCAAGTCCGCGGCCGTCGTGCTGCCCGACGCCGACCTGGAGACCGCCGTGGCGGGCATCGCCCCCGCCGCCTGGATGAACAACGGGCAGGCCTGCGTCGCCCAGACCCGCATCCTCCTGCCGCGCTCCCGCTACGACGAGTTCGCCGACGCCCTCGCCGCCGCGGCGGGCGCCCTGACGGTCGGCGACCCGCTCGACCCGGCCACCCAGGTGGGCCCGCTGGTGGCCCGGCGCCAGCAGCAGTGCAACCTCGACTACATCCGCATCGGCCAGGAGGAGGGCGCCAAGATCCTCACCGGCGGCGGACGCCCGGCCGGCCTGGACCGGGGCTGGTACGTCGAACCGACCCTCTTCGGCGACGTCGACAACTCCATGCGCATCGCCCGCGAGGAGATCTTCGGCCCGGTGATCTGCCTGCTGCCCTACGACGACGAGTCCGACGCCGTGAAGATCGCCAACGACTCCGACTACGGGCTCAGCGGCAGCGTCTGGACGGCGGACGTCGAGCACGGCATCGACATAGCCCGGCAGGTCCGCACGGGCACGTACTCCGTCAACACCTTCAGCCTCGACATGCTGGGGCCCTTCGGCGGCTACAAGAACTCGGGCCTGGGGCGGGAGTTCGGGCCCGAGGGGTACGGCGAGTACCTGGAGCACAAGATGATCCACCTCCCGGCGCAGGCCTAGCGATGGGCGACCGCTGGCACGTCGAGGTCGACCGCTCCCTGTGCATCGGCTCGGCGCAGTGCCTGCACCACGCGCCGGACGGCTTCCGCCTGGACGCCGCCCGCCAGTCCCGCCCGGCGGCCCCGGACATGGACGCCAACGAGCGGGTCCTGGAGGCGGCCGAGTGCTGTCCGGCGGAGGCGATCGTGATCACGCTGAGGGACAGCGGGGAGGCGGTGTTCCCACCCGAGGAGTAACGCCCGAAGAATCATGATGAGGGGGGTTTCATTACGCTTTGGGCGTTCTATCCTGGAAATCGGCCTACGAGGCGAGTGAGGGAGTCCGACCGGAGTAGCCGACGCCGGCGGGAAGTGCAGTAGGGCTTCCGCTGGTGCCGACTGCGACGGTAGGGCTGAGAGGCCGGAAGGACGCGAGGCCGCGAGGCCGCGCGACCGGAAGGCGACCCCCAGCACCTGATCCGGACCATGCCGGCGAAGGGAACCCGTCTCGTAGGTCCTCGACGTGTCCGGGGGCTACGGGGCGTCCGGCGCGGTCAGGTCGATCAGGCGGCACACCGTCTCGATGTCGATCTTCACCTGCGCGATCGACGCCCGGCCCGACAGCCAGGTGATGAGCGCCGAGTGCCAGGTGTGCTCGATGACCCGGACCGCCGAGAGCTGCTCGGGCGTCGGGTTCTCCTGGCCCATCGCGTCCAGGATGATCGCCGTCGTCTGGCGCGAGACCTGGTCGACCTCCGGGCTCACGCTGCGGTCGGCGAACGTCAGCGCGCGGACCATCGCGTCCGCCAGGTGCGGCTCGCGCTGCAACGCCCGGAAGGCCCGCATCAGCGTCTCGGCGACCCGCTCGGCCGCCGTCGTACCCTGCGGCGGCTTCTTCCGCAGCGTGCCGTGCATGTGCTCCAACTGGTCCTGCATCGTGGCGACCAGCAGGTGGATCTTGGAAGGGAAGTAGCGGTACAGCGTGCCGAGCGCCACCTGGGAGGACTCCGCGACCTCGCGCATCTGCACGGCGTCGAAACCGCCCCGGCTGGCCAACTGCGCACTGGCGTGCAGGATGCGGCGGCGGCGCGCCTCCTGCCGCTCCGTGAGGGGCGGGGAGGCGGGGGCCGCCGCTCTGGCTTCCACCTTGGCCGGCTTGTTCACCTTGGCGCTCACCCTGGCTTCCGCGGGCATGTGTCGGTCCCGTTCCGTGACCGTCCGTGAGGACGAGTGATCACACAGCATGGCACGGGCCCGGTCGTGGCGTGAATCACCTGATCCACTGCTCACAGCACCCTTACCTGCCGGTAGATTCAGAGCCTCCGAACGATCAAGTCTGAAACTTGTTCTAGATTAGCGTCCCGGCGTAATCTCGCGGGACAGTGCAGGCAGAAGGGGGCCCAGAGTGACCGCAGAGGCCAGGGAGGCCGGGGCTCCTCAGGCCCCCGCCGCCGACGGCTTGCGACCGCTCCGCATCGCGCTCCTCACCTATAAAGGGAACCCGTTCTGCGGAGGCCAGGGCGTCTACGTCCGGCACCTCTCGCGTGAACTGGCCCGCCTGGGCCACCGGGTCGAGGTCATCGGAGCCCAGCCCTACCCCGTCCTCGACGAGGGCCACGACGGACTGAGCCTCACCGAACTGCCCAGCCTCGACCTGTACCGCCAGCCGGACCCCTTCCGCACGCCCGGGCGCGGCGAGTACCGCGACTGGATCGACGCGCTGGAAGTGGCGACGATGTGGACCGGCGGCTTCCCTGAACCGCTGACGTTCTCCCTGCGCGCCCGCCGCCATCTGCGCGCCCGGCGCGGCGAGTTCGACGTCGTGCACGACAACCAGACCCTCGGCTACGGCCTGCTGGGCGATGTCGGCGCGCCCCTGGTGACCACGATCCACCACCCCATCACCGTCGACCGGCAGTTGGAGCTGGACGCGGCGGACGGCTGGAAGCGGCGCTACTCGGTGCGGCGCTGGTACGCCTTCACGCGCATGCAGAAGCGCGTCGCGCGCCGGCTGCCCTCCGTGCTCACCGTGTCCGGCACCTCGCAGCAGGAGATCGTCGACCACCTCGGCGTCCGCCGGGACCGCATCCACGTGGTCCACATCGGCGCCGACACCGATCTCTTCTCGCCGGATCCCTCCGTGCCCGTCGTGCCGGGCCGGATCGTGACGACGTCCAGTGCGGACGTGCCGCTCAAGGGCCTGGTGCACCTCGTCGAGGCGCTCGCCAAGGTGCGCACCGAGCAGCCCGGCGCCCACCTCGTCGTCGTCGGCAAGCGGCCCACCGAGGGGCCGGTCGCCCAGGCGATGGAACGTTACGGCCTCGAAGGCGCCGTGGAGTTCGTCAAGGGCATCTCCGACGCCGAGCTCGTCGACCTCGTGCGTTCGGCGCAGGTCGCCTGCGTGCCGTCGCTCTACGAGGGGTTCTCGCTGCCGGCCGCCGAGGCCATGGCGACCGGAACACCGCTGCTCGCCACGACCGGTGGCGCGATCCCCGAGGTGGCCGGGCGGGACGGCGAGACGTGCCTGGCGGTGCCGCCGGGTGACTCCGAGGCCCTCGCCGCGGGGCTGGGCCGGCTGCTGTCCGACCCGGACCTGCGCGCCCGCCTCGGCGCGGCCGGGCGTGAACGGGTGCTGCGGCACTTCACCTGGGCCAGGGCCGCGGAAGGCACGGTGGCCCGCTACCGCGAGGCGATCGCCCGTTCCGAGCACGGCACCGGCCGTCACCCGACCGCCCCGGCAACCCGGCCGGCCGTTGCCGTGACCCCGGCGGGCACCGTGCCCGCCGTTCCCGCAGATGCAGAAGGCGCCAACTCCGAAAGCAGGGCCACGTGCTGACCGTCGACTTCTCCCGGTTTCCGCTCGCCCCGGGAGACCGGGTCCTGGATCTCGGCTGCGGTGCCGGGCGGCACGCGTTCGAGTGTTACCGGCGCGGCGCGCAGGTCGTGGCGCTGGACCAGAACGCCGAGGAGATCCGCGAGGTCGCGAAGTGGTTCGCGGCGATGAAGGAGGCCGGCGAGGCCCCCCAGGGCGCCACCGCCACGGCGATGGAGGGCGACGCCCTGGCACTGCCCTTCCCCGACGAGTCGTTCGACGTCGTGATCATCTCCGAGGTCATGGAGCACATCCCGGACGACAAGGGCGTCCTCGCGGAGATGGTGCGGGTGCTCAAGCCCGGCGGCCGCATCGCCGTCACCGTCCCCCGCTACGGCCCCGAGAAGGTCTGCTGGAGCCTCTCCGACGCCTACCACGAGGTCGAGGGCGGCCACATCCGCATCTACAAGGCGGACGAACTGCTCCAGAAGATCCGCGAGGCCGGTCTGAAGCCCTACGGCACCCACCACGCCCACGCCCTGCACTCGCCCTACTGGTGGCTCAAGTGCGCGTTCGGCGTCGACAACGACAAGGCGCTGCCGGTGCGGGCGTACCACAAGCTGCTCGTCTGGGACATCATGAAGAAGCCGCTGGCCACCCGGGTCGCCGAGCAGGCGCTGAACCCGCTGATCGGCAAGAGCTTCGTGGCGTACGCGACCAAGCCGCACCTGCCGCGTCCGGCCGGCACCGAGGCGGACGCCACGTGACCACGCCCCGGACGCAACACCTGGTCCTGCCCGGGGTCCTCACTGCCGAGGAGGCCACCGCCACCGTCGCCGGCATCCTGGCCGTGCAGCGCGAGGACGGGGCGATCCCCTGGTTCCGGGGACACCACCTCGACCCCTGGGACCACGTCGAGGCGGCCATGGCCCTCGACACGGCCGGCGAGCACGAGGCCGCCGAGCGGGCCTACCTGTGGCTGGCCCGGCACCAGAACGAGGACGGCTCCTGGTACGCCGCCTACACCGACGGCGAGTTCGACGCGGTCACCGACCGCGGCCGGGAGACCAACTTCGTTGCCTACATAGCCGTCGGCGTCTGGCACCACTACCTCTCCACCGGCGACGACGCGTTCCTGGACCGGATGTGGCCGGCGGTGTACGCGGCGGTGGAGTTCGTGCTCCGGCTGCAGCAGCCCGGCGGGCAGATCGGCTGGCGGCGCGACGACGACGGCACCCACACGACGGACGCCCTGCTGACGGGCAGCTCCTCCGTCCACCACGCGCTGCGCTGCGCGCTGGCCATCGCCGGGCAGCGGGAAGAGGCCCAACCGGACTGGGAGTTGGCGGCGGGCGCGCTGCGGCACGCCATACGCCGGCACCCCGAGCGGTTCCTCGACAAGAACCGGTACTCGATGGACTGGTACTACCCGGTACTCGGCGGCGCGCTGACCGGCGAGGAGGCCAAGGCCCGGATCGAGGAGGGCTGGGACCGTTTCGTCGTCCCGGGTCTGGGCGTGCGGTGCGTGGTGCCCAACCCGTGGGTGACGGGAGGCGAGTCCGCCGAACTCGCGCTCGCGCTGTGGGCGATGGGGGAGTCGGACCGGGCGCTGGAGATCCTGCAGTCGATCCGGCACCTGCGCGATCCGGAGAGCGGGCTGTACTGGACGGGGTACGTCTTCGACGACGAGGCGATCTGGCCGCGTGAGTTGACGACGTGGACCGCGGGGTCGCTGTTGCTGGCCGTCGCCGCGTTGGGCGGGCATGAGGCCACGTGCCAGGTGTTCGGTGGCGCGGACTTGCCGGTGGGGCTCGAATCGGACTGTTGCGCCTAGGAGCTCGGGGGCTTCCGCCCGGTGTGCGGGCGCGGGTCGTGCGCGGCTTGTCGCGCAGTGTCCCGCGCCCCTGAGGCGTCACCCTGAAGGCGTTGTCAGTGCCGGTGTGCTCGGTTGGCGATCGCGTGGCCGACGAACAGGTACACCACCGCTGCCAGGCCGTAGCCGCAGACCACTCGGGCCCATGCCTCGTCGAACGTGAACAGGTCGTGCGACCAGCCGGCGAGCCAGCGGGCCGCGTCGTGGATGAACTGGACGAACGAATTGCCGGGGTTGGCGTCCAGCAGGTACATCAGGATCCAGAGACCCAGGATGAAGGCCATGATGTCGGCCACGACCGCGACGATCGTGCCGGCTTGGTTCGCACCGTTGCGATATCGAGGGGACATAGTCTCCGGATTGCCCTTGAACTCTGGATGAAACCCGGAGAATCGCTCAGGAGTTCAACTCGGCGAGGACCCGCAGGGTGTGCGGGTCGGGGCTGAGCGCGAGGAGGTCCGTCACCGGGCCCTCGCGCCACGACTCCAGCCGCTCGGCGATCCGTTCGCGCGGGCCGACCAGGGAGATCTCGTCGGCGAAGGCGTCGGGGACCGCCAGCACGGCCTCCTCCCGGCGGCCGGACAGGAACAGCTCCTGGATGCGGCGGGCCTCGGCCTCGTAGCCCATGCGTGCCATCAGGTCGGCGTGGAAGTTGCGGGCCGCGTGGCCCATGCCGCCGATGTAGAAGCCGAGCATCGCCTTGACGGGCAGCAGCCCCTCGGCGACGTCGTCGCAGACCCGGACCTGCGCCAGCGGCGCCACCATGAACCCCTCCGGCAGCTCCGCCAGGGCCGGGCCGTAGACCTCGGGGCGGGTCGGCGACCAGTACAACGGCAGCCAGCCGTCGGCGATCCGGGTCGTCTGGGCGACGTTCTTCGGGCCCTCGGCGCCCAGCAGGACGGGCAGGTCGGGGCGGAGCGGGTGGGTGATCGGCTTGAGGGGCTTGCCGAGGCCCGTCGCGTCCGGGCCGCGGTAGGGGTGGGAGTGGAAGCGGCCGGCCAGTTCGACGGGGGCCTCGCGGCGCAGCACCTGACGCAGGACGTCGACGTACTCGCGGGTGGCCGTCAGCGGTGAGGCGGGGAACGGACGGCCGTACCAGCCCTCGACGACCTGCGGGCCGGAGAGGCCGAGGCCCAGCATCATGCGGCCGCCGGAGAGGTGGTCCAGGGTGAGGGCGTGCATCGCGGTGGTGGCCGGCGACCGGGCCGCCATCTGCGCCACCGCCGTGCCCAGCCGGATGCGGGAGGTGTGCGCCGCGATCCAGGTCAGCGGGGTGAACGCGTCCGAGCCCCAGGACTCCGCCGTCCAGACCGAGTCGTAGCCGAGCCGCTCGGCCTCCTGCGCGAGGGGCACCTGGCCCGGGGAGGGACCGCGACCCCAGTAGCCGAGCGCGAGACCGAGCCGCATGCCTGCCTCCTGACGGTACGTCAGCTGACGGGGGCGACGACTGTACGGCAACGGCCCCCCACCCGGAAGGGCGAGGGGCCGTGGATGACCGTGGGGCTCAGCCGCGCTGGATGCCCGACGTGTCCTGGAGGACACCGCGGCGGCCGTCCTGCGTCTGCGCGACCAGGGCCGCTCCACGCTGCTCGACCGCCAGGTACCAGGTACCCGGGGCGAGTTCGGCGATCGGCGTGGGCGAGCCGTCCTCCGCGAACAGCGGCCGCGGCACCGGCACCGCGAACCAGAACGGGGAGAAGTCCCCGGCCGGCGGCTGCGGGGCCTGCGCCTGCTGCGGCTGCGGCTGCGGCTGCCCGCCGTACGGCTGCCCCGGCTGCGGCTGGCCGTAGCCGCCGGGCTGCTGCTGGGCGCCCGGGTAGCCGTAACCACCGGGGGGCTGGGCGCCGTAGGGCTGCGGGGCGGCCGGGCGGGGCGCCGGGAGGAGGGCGCCCTTGAGGACCGGGACGAGGGGGGTGGCGATCGCGGCGGCGGCCATCAGCAGCGTGGCGACGAGGGCGAGGATCAGACCGATGCCCGGGCTCGGGAGCAGGTCGTCGTTGGCCCCCTCGATGTTGTCGTAGCCGCCGGTCACGTCGAAGATGTTGCCGAGCGCGCTCCACGCGGCGAACACCGTGAAGGCCACGCCGAACGCGACGAGTTCCAGCCCCGCGATCTTCGGGGCCTGCGGCAGGCCCCGGCCGACGACGACGAGCGCGGCGCCGATGATCCCGGCCAGCACGACGCTGAACACGACCGGGCCGCTGCCCCACAGGCTGGGGAGGTCGACGCTGTCGGGGACATTGTCGAACGAGTAGAGGTCGAGGAACGACGCGATCAACAGCAACACCGCTGCTCCGATCACCACGCCGTCGCCCCGAGTGAGGGAGCGGATATTCACTTCAGGTCCTTCGTAGGTCGTCTCATCGTCGGTAGAGGCGTCGCTGTCACCATGCCGCCGTCCGGACTCGGTGTGAAGCGCGGGGGTGGCCCCTCATCGTAAGGAGGACCCTATCGTCCGCCCGGTCAGGGTGTCCGCCGGGATCTGCCGGTCTCGGACTACCCGCGCAGAAAACTCACGATTCCCTCGGAGATCCCTTGCGCAGCCTTCTGTCGCCACGCGCCGCTGGTGAGCAACGCCGCGTCCTTGCTATCGCGCATGTTGCCGCACTCGATGAACACCTTGGGAACCGTTGACAGATTGAGACCGCCCAGGTCCTTCCGCGTGACGAGACCGCCCTCGCCGACGTAGTTGGACGGCGCGCTGCCGGTGACCGCGACGAAACGGCCCGCGACGCGCTCGCCCAGATCGCGGGAGGGGCCGACGATCGGCCGGGTGTCCGCGGCACCCGCGTGGACCGCGCCGGGCAGGATCACGTGGAAACCGCGGTTGCCGGCGCCGGAGCCGTCCGCGTGGACCGACACCACGGCATCGGCCTTCGCCTGGTTGCCGATCCGGGCCCGCTCGTCCACGCACGGCCCGAACGGCCGGTCACCGTCCTGCGTCAGCTTCACCGTGGCGCCCTGCTCCTGAAGGAGAGTGCGCATCCGGTGCGCCACGTCCAGCGTGAACTTCGCCTCGGTGTAACCGTCGTTGGTGGACGTGCCGGTGGTGTCGCACTCCTTCGCGTTCGTCCCGATGTCCACCTTGCGGTTGATCTCGGAGGTGTGCCGGAAGTTGCCCGGGTTGTGCCCCGGGTCGATGACGACGACCTTGCCCTTGAGCGGGCCGGAGGCGGCGGGCGCGGAGGCCGAGGACGTGACCGTCGGCTTCGGCTCCGGGGAGGCGCTCGGCTCCTTGGCGTCGGCGGAGGGCGCGCTCGACGCGGCGGGCGAGGAGGACCGTACGGTCGCCCGCCCCGCACCTCCCTCGTCCCCCGAGCCGCCGACCGTCTCGTACAGCAGCCAGCCGAGCAGGGCCCCCGGCACCAGCGCGGCGAGCGCGACGGTCAGGGGGCCGCGGCGGGGGCGGCGGTTCTGGGGAGGTTCGAAGTCCGGGCCTACGTACGACACGCCTGCCACCCTAGCGGCCGTCGGTGGGGGCGGCGGGCCGGAGACGTCCCGACGGGGGACGGTCAGGCCCCGTTCCCGTCGTCGTCCCCGTGCCGCACCGCCTCCTTCACCCGCGCCTCCACCTCCTGGCGCGGGGTGTCCTCCTGCTTCGCGTACCCGGTCACCGCCGCCTGGACGTCCCGGGCGAGATCACGCCAGGCACGCCAGGCCGTCTCCCAGGTGCTGGTCTGCTGGTCGCTCCACTTGGTCTGGGTGGGCGGCCCGTAGGCGTCCTGCAGATGACGCACACGGGCGTACGCCTCGTCCGCCGCGCGCTGCTTCTCCACGAGCTCTTCGAAGGTGTGTGCCACGCGCCCGGATCCTTGGGCAGCGGCGGCCGGGCGCCGACACGCCACGCCGCCCGTGGGCCGACCGGGAGGGGGTGCGCGGGGCGCAGTTCACCCGCCCAGCCGTTCCCCTACAGGCCCGGGCCCGTGCGCCGCAGGACCCGCAGCGAGTCCGTCGCCGAGACCTCGGTGAAGGCGCCGGAGGCGAGGGCCCGGAGGTACACGCGGTACGGGGCCTGGCCGGTGAACTCGTCCTCCGGCTCGGGGAAGACGTCGTGGATCAGCAGCAGCCCGCCCTCGGCGACGTGCGGCGCCCAGCCCTCGTAGTCGGCGCCCGCGTGCTCGTCGGTGTGGCCGCCGTCGATGAAGACGAACCCCAGCGGCGTCCGCCAGAACGCGGCGATCTGCGGGGACCGCCCGACCAGCGCCACCACGTGCTCCTCCAGGCCCGCCCGGTGCAGCGTGCGGCGGAACGTGGGCAGCGTGTCCATCAGGCCGATCTCGGGGTCGACCGTCTCCGGGTCGTGGTAGTCCCAGCCCGGCTGCTGCTCCTCGCTGCCGCGGTGATGGTCCACGGTGAGCGCGCTGACCCCGGCCTCGCGGGCCGCGTCGGCGAGCAGGATCGTGGACCGGCCGCAGTACGTGCCGACCTCCAGCAGCGGCAGCCCGAGCCGCCCGGCCTCCACGGCCGCCGCGTACAACGCCAGGCCCTCACCGGTGGGCATGAACCCCTTCGCCGCCTCGAACGCGGCCAGGATCTCGGGCTTCGGCGCCGCGGGCATGGAGGTTCCTCTCGGTCGTACGACGGTCAGGGCGCCATCGTGCCGTACCCCCTGCCGCGACGGCGACAGGGGGTACCGGTGAGTAACGGAAGGGGCCGCGAGGGGGTCGCGGGTCAGGCGGGGACCGTCTCGCCCGGCAGCGACAGGTCCAGGTCGACCGGGCGCTCGTCGCCCGCGTGGGTCGCGGACGAGGCGAGCGGGCCGTGGCCCGTCGCACGGGCGGCGACGACGTAGGAGCCCTGGTCGGGCACGGTGAGCGCGTAGCTGCCGTCCTCGGCGGAGAGCGTCGCGCCGGCCTGCCGGCCACGGCGGTCGATCAGCGTGACCTTGGCCCGGGCGACGGGGGAGCCGTCGGCGCCCAGCACCCGGCCGCGGAAGCCGCGCAGCACCTGCTCGGCGTGCTCCAGCGCCGCGTCCTCCTCGCTGCTGGCCCGCAACTGCGGCTTGCCGGACGGACGCCGGCCCGGCAGGAACAGTGCCAGGAGCAGGCCCACGGCCACCGCGCCCGTCGCGATCAGGAAGGAGACCCGGAAGCCGTGCATGGTCGGGATCTCGACGCCGCCGACGGTGTTCGCGGTGTTCGCCAGCACCATGCCGATCACGGCACTGGAGACCGAGGTGCCGATGGAACGCATCAGCGTGTTGAGGCCGTTGGCCGCGCCCGTCTCCGACGCCGGGACCGCGCCCACGATCAGCGCGGGCAGCGAGGAGTAGGCGAGGCCGATGCCCGCGCCCAGCAGGACCGAGATGACCAGGCTCTGCCAGGCGGCGCTCATCAGGCCGAGTCCGGCACCGTAGCCGATCGCGATGATCAGCAGGCCGAGGATCAGGGTGAACTTGGGGCCGTACGTCGCGGACAGCCGGGCGTAGACGGGCGCCGTGAACATCATCGTCAGGCCGAGCGGCGCGACGAGCAGACCCGCGACGACCATCGACTGACCGAGGCCGTAGCCGGTGGACGTCGGCAGCTGGAGCAGCTGGGGCAGGACCAGGGAGACGACGTAGAAGGAGACGCCGACCATGATCGAGGCGAGGTTGGTGAAGAGCACCGCCGGGCGGGCCGTGGTGCGCAGGTCCACCAGCGGGGCCTTCAGACGCAGCTCCATGACGCCCCACAGCACGAGCACGACCGCCGAGGCGGCGAACAGACCCAGCGTGGTGCCGGAGGCCCAGCCCCAGTCGCTGCCCTTGGTGATCGGCAGCAGGAACAGCACCAGCCCGGCGGACAGGCCGAGCGCGCCCGGCAGGTCGAAGGTGCCCTCGGCGCGCATCGGGGACTCCGGCACGACGAGGAGGGTGAGAGCGATCGCGAGCAGGCCGAGGCCGGCGGCGCCGTAGTAGAGCGTGTGCCAGTCGCTGTGCTGGGCGACCAGGGCGGCGGCGGGCAGGGCGAGGCCGCCGCCGACGCCGATGGAGGAGCTCATCAGGGCCATCGCCGAGCCGAGCTTCTCGCGGGGCAGCATGTCGCGCATCAGGCCGATGCCGAGCGGGATCGCGCCCATCGCGAAGCCCTGGAGCGTACGGCCGGCGATCATCAGCAGCAGATCGCTAGTGAGCGCGCTGACCAGGGCGCCGACGACCATCACGGCCAGGCTCAGGATCAGCATCCGGCGCTTGCCGTAGAGGTCGCCGAGGCGGCCCATGATCGGGGTGGCCACCGCGCCCGAGAGGAGCGTCGAGGTGAGGACCCACGTGGCGTTGCTGGGGGCGGTGTCCAGCAGCTGCGGCAGATCCTTGATCACCGGGACGAGCAGGGTCTGCATCACCGCGACAACGATGCCCGCGAAGGCGAGCACCGGGACCACGGCCCCACTCGCTCTGCCGGCCGTGCGGTCTGTCGTCGTCTGCGTCATTGAGGAGGGCCTCCAGGCCGGGGAGCGTCGGGTTACGTGGAGTCTGAACCTTGTATGTCCAGGCAACTATTCCGTTGCTTCGGCACCCTAAGGAAAACTTGACCTTCCCTTGGTCTCGGCCGGGTCTTACGGGAGGATTTATGGCGTTCTCCCTCCCGGGCCTAGGTCCCCGGACCGAGAACCGGGACCGGCGAAATCCCGATGCAAGGGGCGCGAGGCGGTTGAGAGCATGACACCCATGCTCGATTCCGCCGGCGCCGCCACCACCCGCCCGTCCCGCCTCTCCCGCCTGCGGACGCGCGGGACACCGCCGATGTGGCTCGTGGTGGCGCTCACGTGCGCCGGGCAGTTCCTCGTCGTCCTCGACGTCTCCGTCGTCAACGTGGCACTGCCGTCGATGCGGACCGGACTGGGACTCAGCGAGCAGGGCCTGCAGTGGGTGGTGAACGCCTACGCCATCGCCTTCGCCGGATTCATGCTGCTCGGCGGGCGCGCCGGGGACCTCTACGGCCGCAAGCGGATGTTCCTCGTCGGGCTGGGCCTGTTCACCCTGGCCTCCGTCGCGGGCGGGCTGGCTCAGGACGACTGGCAGCTGCTGGTGGCGCGGGCCGTGCAGGGTCTCGGCGCGGCGGTGCTCGCGCCCTCGACGCTGACGATCCTCACGGCGTCCGTGCCGGAGGGCGCGGCGCGGGCCCGGGCGATAGGGACCTGGACGGCGGTCGGGGCCGGCGGCGGCGCGGCGGGCGGCCTGGTCGGCGGGCTGCTGGTGGAGACGCTCTCCTGGCGGTGGGTGCTGCTGATCAACGTGCCCGTCGGGGCCGTCGTGCTGTGCGCCGCCGCCTGGTTCCTCACCGAGGGCCGGGCCGGCGACGGCCGCCGCCTCGACCTGCCCGGCGCGCTGCTCGTCACGGCCGGTCTCGGCACGCTGGCCTACGGCATCTCCCAGACGGAGGCGGCGGGCTGGACGGCACCGGCCACACTGCTGCCGCTGCTCGCGGGTCTCGTCCTGCTCGGGGCGTTCCTCGCGGTCGAGGCGCACACGGCGAGCCCCTTGATGCCGCTCGGCCTCCTGCGCGTGCGCTCGGTCGCCTCGGCGAACGTCTCGATGTTCCTGTGCGGGTCGGCGATGTTCTGCATGTGGTTCTTCATGACCCTCTACGCCCAGAACGTCCTCGGCTACACCCCGATCGAGGCCGGCCTCGCCCTGGTCCCGAGCTCCCTCGCGGTCGTCCTCGGCTCCAAGCTGGCGCCCCGCCTGATGCGGCCGGTCGGCCCGCGGGGCGTCGCCGTGCTGGGCACCCTGGTCGCCGTGGCCGGCTTCGCCTGGCAGTCCACGATGACCCCCGACGGCTCCTACGCCACGGCCATCCTCGTCCCCGGGGTCCTCATGATGCTCGGCGCGGGCCTGGCGGCGACGCCCCTCGCCTCCCTGGCCACGTCCGGCGCCGCCCCCGAGGAGGCGGGCCTGGTCTCCGGCCTCGTCAACACGTCCCGCACGATGGGCGGTTCCCTGGGCCTGGCGGTCCTGTCCACCCTGGCGGCAGCCGAGTCGGCGGGCAGCACGACCCCCGAGTCCCTGACAGCGGGCTACGCCCTCGCCTTCCGCGTGGGCGCCGCGGTCCTGGCGGCAGGCGCCGCCCTGATGTGGGTGTGGCTGCCGCGGCGGGCGGGGGAGCGGGAGGCCGGCGCCTGAAAACAGTGCGGCAGGCGTGGCCCGGAACGGGGCCGTGACGCCCCGCCACGGGCACGCCGCCGACTTCTCGGCCCGGGGCAGGGGGATCCGATGCCCGAGGCGCCCCCACCCCGCGACGGCCCCGCACGCGGCTCCGGGTGACGCCGGTCAATCGCCCCTGACCCACGGCCTCTTCGGGCTCACATGCTTCGCCGCCGGGGCCGGCGGGATGGGGCCGGAGTTGTCCGATACCGACTTCTACCATGAGGGGATCGGGCTGCGGGGCGGCCTCGCGTACACGCCCCGAGCGTTGCGGGAGATCTTCTCGGGCCTGACCGAACTCGACCTGCGGCGGATGCGCGACGAGCCGGAGGAATCCGAGCGCTTCGGGAAGTCCTTCCTCTGGACAGCGTTGTTCCAGCGGGCGTAACGCTCAGAGCCAGCCCTGCCGGCGGGCCTCGCGGAGGGCCTCCATGCGGTTGCGGGTGGCTGTCTTGCCGATCGCGGAGGAGAGGTAGTTGCGGACGGTGGACTCCGAGAGGTGGAGCCGGGCGGCGATGTCGGCGACCGTCGCGCCGTCCGCGGAGGCCCTCAGGGCGTCGCTCTCGCGGGACGTCAGGGGGTTGGGGCCCGCGCTCAGGGCTGCCGTGGCCAGGGCCGGGTCGACCACCGTCTCACCGGCCAGGACCCGTCGGACGGCCGCGGCCAGTTCCTCCACGGGGCCGTCCTTCACCAGGAAGCCGGTGGCCCCCGCCTCCATCGCGCGGCGCAGATAGCCGGGGCGGCCGAAGGTCGTGAGGATCAGCACGCGGCACTCGGGAACCCGGGCGCGCAGGTCCGCGGCGGCGTCCAGGCCGCTCCTGCCCGGCAGTTCGATGTCGAGGAGGGCGACGTCCGGGCGGTGGGCGAGCGCCGCGTCCAGGATCGCGTCTCCCGCGGCCACCTGGGCGACGACCTCGATGTCGTCCTCCATCCCCAGCAGCAGCGCGAGCGCACCGCGCATCATGCCCTGGTCCTCGGCGAGCAGCACACGGATACGGCGGTCGGTCACGGCCTCAGGGTAGAGCGAGGGGTCTGCGACAGTGAGGCAGAAGCCCGGACGGACGAGACCAACGGATGCCCCGTGGGGGCGGTCCAGCCCGGTGGCTCGCCCGCCGCGAGGCCCTCCCCGGAGGGGCCGGTGTTTTCGCGCTGCCCGTCCGCTGCGAGGCCCTCCCCGGAGGGGCTGGTGTGCTCCCGTCGCTGCTCCGCCGCGTCCTCCGGTGCGCCCTCCGCCGTCGCAGCCAGGCCGTTCCGGGAGGGGCCGGTGTTTTCGGGTTGCCCGTCCGCTGCGAGGCCCTCCCCGGAGGGGCCGGTGTGCTGCCGTCGTTCCTCCGCCGTGTCCGGAGGAAGCTCCGCCGTCACCGCGAAGCCGCCGCGCGCCCGTGGACCCGCCGTCAGCGAACCACCCGCCGCCGTCAGACGCTCCGTCAGGCCGGTGAGGCCCGTGCCCCCGGCGGAAGCGAGGGCCTGCGACCCGCCCCCGTCGTCCGACACCGTCAGCCGTACCCGTTCCCCGCCCCCCGACAGGGTGACCTCGCAGCGGTCCGCCCCGCTGTGCCGTACGACATTGGTGACCGCCTCGCGCACCACCCAGCCCAGCAGTGCCTCCGTCTGCGGCCCGAGCGGGGGGCCGGAGCGGTTGATGTCGAGGGTGATACCCGCCGCCGTCAGGACCGAGTGCGCGCGGTCCAGTTCCGCGGCGAGGCTGCCCTGCCGGTAGCCGCTCACCGCCTCGCGGATCTCCGTCAGGGCCTGCCGTCCCACGGCCTCGATGTCCGTGACCTCGGCCAGCGCCGCGTCCAGGTCGCGGACGGCCAGCCGCCGGGCCGCCTCCGACTTCACGACGATCACCGACATCGTGTGCCCGAGCAGGTCGTGCAGATCGCGGGAGAAGCGCAGCCGCTCGTTCTCGACCGCCCGGTGGGCCAGCTCCTCACGCGCCGCGCGCAGCTCCCGCACCGCCTCGGAGAGGCGCATGATCGCGGCCGTCACCATCGTGGAGATCAAGGTGGCGTACGCGACGCCCAGGCCGCCCCAGCCGTCGTGGAACCAGGCCACCGCGCCCGCCAGCACCGCCAGGGCCGTACCGGCGGGCCGCAGGTACCTCAGGCGCAGGGCCGCGCCGGTCGCCAGGCCGAGCAGCGGGAAGAACAGCAGCCAGTTTCCGCCGTAGCCGACGGCGAGCGCGCAGGTCACGGCGGCCAGCAGGGCCAGTGCGACCCGGGTGGAGCGGGCCTCGCGCTTGTGCCCGTGGAACGAGCGGAACGCCACGTAGATGTAGAGGCTGTTGAAGGCCAGCAGCCCCAGGGCGCCGATCCACGGGTTCGCCGTGCGGCCCTGGAAGAGGTTGGAGAACGCGCCCATCCCCAGCAGCAGCCACGGCAACAGGGTGAACCCGGAGGGTGGCGGGCCGGCGGCCGCGTCGGGCCCGCACGCCTTCCGGGCCGCCCGGCACTCGGCCTCGAGCCCGTCCTTGTCCGCCTGGTCGTGCCGCCGGCCTTCCCGGGCCTCGCGGACATCCGCCCGCGTCACCCCGAACCGGCCCCTGGCCTCGTCCTTCCAGGACATCTCCCCCTCCTTCGTCCCGGCCGAGCCGGCGAACGGCACGGTTCACCGGGTCCGCGTGGTCATGGCACCGACGGTACGGACCCGCCGGGCCGTCCGGCAGATGCGCTTGTACCGACTCCGGCAGGACACATGTCACCGCCACGCCGATCTGACACAGCGTCAGCAGTCTTCACAACTGCCGGGGCCTCGGCTATACAGAGGGCGCGGGACTGGAACGCGTTTCAGTTCGCGTCCCGGTCCGCCCCAGACGGCCTCGGTGCGGACGACGGTGCGGACGGCCGTACCGAGGTCCTTCCTCCGGCGATCAGGAGCCCCATGCCCATCGACGCAGCCAAGGCGCTCGCCGCCCCGCCCCGGACCGGCGAGATCTCCTGGGACCACAAGGACGTGCAGCTCTACCACCTGGGCATCGGCGCGGGCCGCCCCGCCACCGACCCCGACGAACTGCGCTACACCCTGGAGACCCGGCTGCACGTCCTGCCCAGCTTCGCCACCGTCGCGGGCGGCGGAAAGCCCGGCGTGACCAGCGGGCTGTCCATGCCCGGCATCGAGGTCGACCTGGCCCGCGTCCTGCACGGCGGCCAGAGCCTCGTCCTCCACCGGCCCCTGCCGGCCGCGGGCGCCGCCGTCGCGACCAACCGGATCGCCGCCGTGTACGACAAGGGCACCGCCGCCGTCCTGGTGCTGCGCACCGAAGTCGCCGACACCGAAGGCCCGTTGTGGACCAACGACGCCCAGATCTTCATCCGCGGGGAAGGCGGCTGGGGCGGCGACCGCGGCCCCTCGGCCCGTCTCGAACCCCCCACCGGCGAACCCGACCGGACCGTCGAACGGCAGGTCCGCGAGGACCAGGCGCTGCTCTACCGCCTCTCCGGCGACTGGAACCCGCTGCACGCCGACCCCGAGTTCGCCAAGGTCGCCGGGTTCGAGCGGCCCATCCTGCACGGCCTGTGCACCTACGGCATCACGCTCAAGGCGGTCGTCGACACCCTGCTCGACGGCGACGTGACGCGGGTGCGCTCCTACGCCACCCGGTTCGCCGGGGTCGTGTACCCGGGCGAGACCCTGCGGATCCGCATGTGGCACACCCCCGGGTCCACCCGGGTCGCCGTCGGCGCCGTCGAGCGTGCCGACGCGCCCGTCCTCGCCGACACCGTCGTCGAACACACCTGACCCAGCACGCCGTACGAGGGGAGCCCGCACCATGCGCGCAGCCGTACTGCACGAGATCGGCCAGGACAAGCTGGAGGTCCTCGACGACGTCGAGGCGGTGGGGTTCGGGCCCGGCAAGGTCAGGATCCGGGTGCGCGCCACGGGGCTGTGCCATTCGGACCTGTCCGCGATGAGCGGGGTGCTCCCGCAGCCCGCGCCCTTCGTCCCCGGGCACGAGGGGGCCGGCGAGATCGTCGAGGTCGGCGAGGGCGTGACACACCTGAAAGCCGGCGACCGGGTCGTGGTGTGCTGGCTGCCCGCCTGCGGCGCCTGTCCCGCCTGCGGGCGCGGGCAGACCGAGCTGTGCCTGGCCGGGTTCATGAACGCCGGCACCCCCAATTTCAAACGCCCCGGCGGTGACCTCTTCGGCTTCGCCGGCACCGGCACCTTCACCGAGGAGGTCGTCGTCGACGCGGGGTGCGCGGTGCCGATACCCGACGACGTGCCCTTCGACATCGCCGCCCTCATCGGCTGCGGGGTGACCACCGGTCTGGGCGCCGCGCTCAACACGGCCGACCTGGAGGCCGGTTGTTCGGTTGCGGTCATCGGTTGCGGCGGCGTCGGCATCTCCGTGATCCAGGGCGCACGGCTCCGGGGTGCCGCCGAGATCGTCGCCGTGGACCCGGTGGCCTCGCGCCGCGAGTCGGCCCTGACGTTCGGCGCGTCGCGGGCCGTCTCCCCGGAGGAACTGCCCGACGCCAAGCAGCAGGTGACCGGCGGCGAGGGCTTCGACCACGTCTTCGAGGTCGTCGGCAGGTCCGCCACCGCCCGCACCGCCTACGACAACACCCGGCGCGGCGGCACCCTCGTCATCGTCGGCGCGGGCGCCATGGACGACTTCCTCCAGCTCAACATGTTCGAGCTGTTCTTCGACGAGAAGCGCATCCTGCCGTCCATGTACGGCGGCGGAGACGTACTGCGCTCCTACGAACGCACCATCGCCCTGTGGCGCGCGGGCCGGATCGACCTGGCGGGCCTGATCACCCACCGGGTCCCGCTCGCCGGCATCAACGAGGCCTTGGACCAGATGCGCACCGGGACCGCCCTGCGCACGTGCATAGAGATCTGAGGACCCCACCGATGTCCCTGCCACTGCCACTTGAAGGGCTGTCCGCGATCGTCACGGGCGCGGGCCGCGGGCTCGGCCGGGCCGAGGCGCTGGAACTCGCCCGGCTCGGCGCCGCCGTCGTCGTCAACGACTACGGGCAGCCCGGCCGCGACGGCACCGGCGAGGCCTCGGCCGGGCCCGCCGAGGAGGTCGCCGCCGAGATCCGCGCGGCGGGCGGCAGCGCCCTCGTGCACACCGGCGACGTGTCCGACTTCGCGCAGGCCCGCGCGCTGGTCGCCGCGGCCGTCACCGAGTTCGGCAAGCTGGACATCCTCGTCAACAACGCGGGCATCCTGCGCGACCGCATGGTGTTCTCGATGGCGGAGGAGGAGTGGGACTCCGTCCTGCGGGTCCACCTCAAGGGGCACTTCAACACCACGCGGTTCGCCGCCGCGCACTGGCGGGAGCGGTCGAAGAAGGCAGGGCAGCCGGTGTTCGGGCGGATCGTGAACACCTCCTCGGAGGCGTTCCTCGCGGGCTCCGCCGGCCAGCCCAACTACGCGGCCGCGAAGGGCGGGATCGTCGGCCTCACCACGTCCACCGCCCTCGCCCTCGGCCGGTACGGCGTCACGGCCAACGCCATCTGCCCGCGCGCCCGCACCCGTATGACCGAGGACGTCTTCGCGGGCGTCGCCCGGCCCCCGGGCAGCGGCCTCGACCCGCTCGCCCCCGAGCACGTCGCCCCGCTCGTCGGCTACCTGGCCTCCCCGGCCGCCGCCCACGTCAACGGGCAGCTCCTCGTGGTGCACGGCGGCATGGTCGCCGTCGTGGAACGGCCGCGGGTCGCCGCCAAGTTCGACAGCAAGCAGGACGCCTTCACCTACGACGAACTGGAGGCCGTCCTCGGCCCGTACTACGCGGACCGGCCGGCGGGGGAGACGTTCGCGGCGGCGGAGGTGCTGGGCCTGAGACGCGGATGAAAGACAGACGCCGCAGAACGCGAAACGCCCCTGCCGGCTACGGCAGATCGCACGGCCTTTCCGGGCTCCGGCACATCGAACGGCCTTTCCGGGCTCCGGCACATCGAACGGCCCTCCAGGCTCCGGAACATCGCGGGCTCACCCGGCTCCGGCACATCGCACGGCCTTTCCGGCTCCGGTACATCGCGCGACTCTCCCGTTTCTACGGCACATCGGACGGCCCTCCGGGATCCGGCACATGGCGCGGCTCACCCGGCTCCGGTACGCGGAACGGCCCTCCCCGCTTGTGGCGGGAAGGGCCGTTCGCCGTTCGGTGACCGGCGTGCCGTCAGGCCGCCGTCACAGCCTGCTCGGTCTGCGCCACCGGCTTGCGGTGACGTCCCCGCGGAGCCGTCTCGCCGTCCTGCGTCGAGACCTCACCACGGTGCCGGCCGGGGCCGGTGGAGGGCTGCTGGACGTCGGCGTTGCGCGGCTGGTTCGTGCTGGCGTCGCTCATCGGATGGAATTCACCCCGTCAACATGATCTTTTTTACAGCCGGGTGAGTCTAACCGGCACCCCGGACCGCGGATCCAGGCAGCCACGGCAACCGGCACTAGTTCGTTACAAGGCGTCCCAACGGCGCTTCCCGGAGAGGCACAGGGCGCGCCGCCGAGAGCGTCGGAGCCGGGACGGGCGAGCCCGGCCCGCCCGGTGCCGCGTACCGGTCCGGATGCCCGGGAGACGGGACCTCCGACTCCGACCGCGGGGGCGGCTCCTGTGCGGACCGCGCCTCCGGCATGGCGCCGGGCTCCGGATCGGCGGCCGGCGGCGGGCTCACCCGCGCCACCCCGCACGGCACGGCCTCCGTCGCGTACGGCAGCCGCAGCACCCCCTCGGGCGTCCACAGCCCCGTGCCCGTCAACCACCCCTCGGGAGCCGCGAGATGGTGCATCCGCCGCTCGGCGGGACGCCAGACACCGACCCAGCTGCCCGACGGCCCGTCCACCCGCAGCGCCACCGCACAGCTCTCCGGCGTCAGCACCTGCCCCGGCTGGACGGCGAACGGCGTGACGGTGCAGTCCGGCACCCGCAGGCACTCCGGGAAGCGCACCGGCAGCGTGCTGCCGAGGACACCCCAGCCGAGCCGCCCCTGCCCCGGCGAGGGCGCGTCCGAGCGGACGATCAGCAGCCCGCTGTCGTGGTCCGCGAGCAGCAGCCGGTCGTCGCTGTCCGCGGCGATCTGCAGCAGCGGCGACACCTCGCCGCACTCCAGGTCCACCACGACGGACTTGGTGCGTCCGCCCGTCTCCCGGTCCAGCGCCAGCAGCCGTGCCGACCGGTCCAGCCAGACCCCGCCCGAACAGCGGCCGGGCAGCTCCGCCAGCCGCTCGGGCCCGAAGGCGCCGCCCGCCACCAGCCACACCGACGTCGTACGCGGCCCGACGGCCAGGGCGTAGGCCCGCTCCCCGCCCGGGGCGGGCGGCAGCAGCCGCAGCCGGGCGCTCCCGTCCGCGCACCCCACCGCGCCCAGGGGCAGCTCGCCGGTGCCCGGCCCGGTCGGGTACAGCAGCGAGAAGGCGTGCCGCCCGGCCACCACCCGGTGGATCAGCACCCGCCCGTCGCCCATCGGCTGCACCTCGGTGCCGGGCTCCTCGGGCTGGTTGCGGGGCAGCGGTACCGCGTACGGCTCCGGGCCGTCCAGGGTCCAGCGCTCCGGGAACCAGGAGCCGCCGGCCGACGCCAGACGCGCGCCGTAGGCACCGTCCACGGTGAGGGTGCAGCCGGCCGGCGCGGACCCGTCCCCCTCTCCCTCCTCGTCACCGTCCCCGCATCCCGCCGAAGGCTCGATCGCACAGGCCGTCATCGTTCGGTCACCTCCAGTGACGACGGTAGTTTTCATCCGCCCGAACGTGGAATTCCGCGGCCGCAGGCTTCACACATAAGGGTGTTCCAGGAACGATTCGCCTGAGGAAAAGGGGGCGATTGTGCTGAGCGGGGCAAGGGGTGCCGGGAGCGGGCGGTGGCGGTGCAACGCCACAGATCAGACGGGTAGCCTTGCTCCCGTGCCCCGTCTGTCTGAAGTCATCGCCGCGCTGGAGACCCTGTGGCCCGCCGAGCGGGCCGAGTCCTGGGACGCGGTCGGCACCGTCGCGGGCGACCCCGACCAGGAGGTCACACGGGTCCTGTTCGCCGTCGACCCGGTCCAGGAGATCGTCGACGAGGCGGTGAAACTGGGCGCCGACCTGCTCGTCACCCACCACCCGCTGTATCTGCGCGGCACCACGACGGTCGCTGCCACGCACTTCAAGGGCCGTGTCGTGCACACCCTCATCAAGAACGACATCGCGCTGCACGTCGCCCACACCAACGCCGACACCGCCGACCCGGGCGTCTCCGACGCCCTCGCGGGCGCGCTGGACCTGCGGGTCACCGGGCCGCTCGTGCCGGACCCCACCGACCCCGAGGGCCGCCGCGGCCTCGGCCGCCTCTGCGCCCTCGACCACCCGGTGACCGTCCGCGAGTTCGCCGCCCGGGCCGCCGAGCGGCTGCCCGCCACCGCGCAGGGCATCCGCGTCGCCGGCGACCCCGAGGCGCTCGTGCGCACGGTCGCCGTCAGCGGCGGCTCCGGCGACAGCCTCTTCGACCACGTACGGGCGGCCGGCGTCGACGCCTTCCTCACCGCGGACCTGCGCCACCACCCGGTGTCCGAGGCCCGCGCCCACAGCCCCCTCGCGCTGCTCGACGCGGCGCACTGGGCCACCGAGTGGCCCTGGTGCGAGCTGGCCGCGAGCCAGCTCGACGAGATCTCCGACCGGCACGGATGGGACCTGCGCGTCCACGTCTCGAAGACGGTCACCGACCCCTGGACCGCGCACGCGGCCTCACCCCCTTCTGATCCCCTTGGAGCCCCGAACTGAACGCCGCGCCCGCCGACCAGATCCGTCTCCTCGACGTCCAGGACCTCGACGTCCGCCTCCAGCAGCTCGCGCACAAGCGCAAGTCGCTGCCCGAGCACGCCGAGATCGAGTCGCTGACCAAGGACCACACCCAGCTGCGCGACCTGCTCGTGGCCGCGCAGACCGAGGAGAGCGACACCGCCCGCGAGCAGACGAAGGCCGAGCAGGACGTGGACCAGGTGCGCCAGCGCGCCACCCGCGACCAGCAGCGCCTCGACTCCGGCGCCGTCACCTCCCCCAAGGACCTGGAGAACCTCCAGCGCGAGATCGCCTCCCTCGCCAAGCGGCAGGGCGACCTGGAGGACGTGGTGCTGGAGGTCATGGAGCGCCGCGAGTCCGCGCAGGAGCGGGTCGCCGAGCTGACCGAGCGCGTCTCCTCCGTCCAGTCGAAGATCGACGACGCGACCGCGCGCCGCGACGCCGCCTTCGAGGACATCGACGGCGAGATCGCCACGGTCACCAAGGAACGCGAGGTCGTCGCCGGTGCCATCCCGGCCGATCTGCTCAAGCTCTACGACAAGCTGCGCGAGCAGCAGGGCGGCATCGGCGCGGCGAAGCTGTACGCGCGCAGCTGCCAGGGCTGCCGGCAGGAGCTCGCCATCACCGAACTGGCGGAGATCCGCAAGGCCGCGCCCGACACGGTGGTCCGCTGCGAGAACTGCCGCCGCATCCTGGTGCGCACGTCCGAGTCCGGTCTCTAGGCCTTCAGGGAGCCCATCCGGTGCGGGAGTTCATCGTCGAGGCCGACGGCGGCTCGCGGGGCAACCCCGGGCCCGCCGGCTACGGGGCCGTGGTCAGCGACGCGACGACGGGGGAGACCCTGCGGGAGACCGCCGAGTACATCGGCGTCGCCACGAACAACGTCGCCGAGTACCGCGGCCTCCTCGCCGGGCTGCGGGCCGCCCGTGAGCTGGACCCGGACGCGACGGTCCACGTCCGGATGGACTCCAAGCTCGTCATCGAGCAGATGTCGGGCCGCTGGAAGATCAAGCACCCCGACATGAAGCCCCTGGCCGCGGAGGCGGCCCGGGTCTTCCCGCCCGGCCGGGTCACGTACGAGTGGATCCCGAGGGACCGGAACAAGCACGCGGACCGCCTGGCCAACGAGGCGATGGACGCGGGGGCCCGGGGCGAGCAGTGGTCGGAGGCCGAGTCGACGGCGGAGCTACATGCGGCAGGTACGGCTCCCGCCGGGGTTCCGGAGGGTTCCGGAGCTGTCGCTGAGGCCGCTGAGGTCGCCGGGGTTTCGGAGGATGCCGACGCCGAGGCCGCGGAGGGTGCCGGAGCCGGTGTCGGTGTCGGTGTGACGGAGGGTGCCGGAGCCGGTGTCGCCGATGACGCCGCTCGGGCTGACACGGCCCGTGCCCGCGGTGTCGCCGATGACGCCGCTCGGGCCGACACGGCCCGTGCCCGCGGTGGCGCCGAGGACGCCGCTCGGGCCCACACGGCCCACGCCCCCGATGCCGCCGATGACGCCGCTCGGGCTGACACGGCCCGTGCCCGCGGTGTCGCCGATGACGCCGCTCGGGCCGACAACCTGGCCGGCAAGACCGTGGCCGCTCCCGGCTGGGCCCCCGCCGACATGGGTGCCCCCGCCACCTTCGTCCTGTTGCGCCACGGCGAGACGCCGCTCACCCCCCAGAAACGGTTCTCCGGCAGCGGCGGCACCGACCCCTCCCTCTCCGACACGGGCCGGGAGCAGGCGGAGCGGGCCGCGGCGCTGCTGGCCCGCCGGGGCACCATCCAGGCCGTCGTGTCGTCCCCGCTCGCCCGGACCCGGGAGACCGCGGGGATCGTCGCCGCCCGGCTAGGCCTCGACGTGAGCATCGACGACGGCCTGCGCGAGACGGACTTCGGCGCCTGGGAGGGCCTCACCTTCGGCGAGGTGCGCGAGCGCTACCCCGACGACCTGAACGCCTGGCTGGCCTCCCCCGACGCCCGGCCCACCGGCGGCGGCGAGAGCTTCGCCGCGACGGCCGCCCGGCTCGCCGCCACCCGCGACAAGCTGGTCGCCGCCCACCCGGGACGCACGGTCCTGCTCGTCACGCACGTGACCCCGATCAAGACGCTGGTCCGGCTCGCCCTGGGCGCCCCGCCGGAATCCCTGTTCCGCATGGAACTGTCCGCCGCGTCCCTGTCCGTGGTGGCCTACTACGCGGACGGCAACGCCAGCGTCCGCCTCCTCAACGACACGTCCCACCTGCGCTGAGCGCCGCCGCCCGACGGGCCAGCGCCTCGACGCGGCCCCAGTCGCGGGCGGCGACCGCGTCCGGCGGCAGCATCCAGCTGCCGCCCACGCACCCGACGTTGGGCAGCGCCAGGTAGTCCGGGGCCGAGTCCGGGCCGATCCCGCCCGTCGGGCAGAACCGCGCCTGCGGCAACGGCCCCGACAGCGACCGCAGATACGCCGTACCGCCCGCGGCCTGCGCCGGGAAGAATTTCATCTCCCGCACCCCGCGTTCCAGCAGCGCCACGACCTCGGACGCGGTCGACACCCCCGGCAGGAACGGCACCCCGGAGGCCCGCATCGCCTCCAGCAGCCCGTCCGTCCAGCCCGGGCTGACCAGGAAGCGGGCCCCCGCGGCCACGGCGTCGGTGACCTGCCCGGGCCTGATCACCGTCCCGGCGCCGACCACCGCGTCCGGCACCTGCCGGGCGATCTCCCGGATCGCGTCCAGGGCCGCGGGCGTCCGCAACGTCACCTCGATCGCGGGCAGCCCACCCGCGACCAGCGCCCGCCCCAGCGGTACGGCGTCGGCGGCATCCTCGATCACGACGACGGGGACGACGGGCGCGAGGTCCAGCACGGAGGCAGGCGGGGCAGGGGAGACCATGACCGTCATCCTGCCGTCGGCGTGCAGAGTGCGCAAAGGCCGTTGCATAAACTGCAACGAGGTCAGTGGATCTCGTCCACCAGTACGTCGAGCGACCAGCTCTGCCCCGACTTCGCCGGAGCCTGCGCCTCCACGGCGTACCCGAGATCCCGGAGCGCCTCCACCAGCTCGGCCGGACCCTTCGGGTCGGTCCCGGAGGTCAGCAGGCTGCGCACGATCCGCCCCTTGGTCGCCTTGTTGAAGTGGCTGACCACCTTCCGGGTCGGTGCGTGCAGCACCCGCACGGACGCCGTCCTTCCGGCGACCTCGCCCTTCGGCTTCCAGGCGGCGGCGTACGCGGCGGACCGCAGATCCAGCACCAACCCGCCCCCGGCCACCTCGGGCAGCACCGACGCCATCGGCGTACGCCAGTGCGCACCCAGCGCCCCGAGCCCCGGCAGCTTCACCCCCATCGAGCACCGGTAGGACGGAATCCGGTCCGTCACCCGCACCGCGCCCCACAGCCCGGAGAACACGAGCAGCGACCGCGCGGCACGCCGCTTGGCCGCCGTCTCGAGGGACGCGAGCCCGAGGGCGTCGTACAGCACGCCGGTGTAGATCTCACCGGCCGGCCGGGCCCCCGCCGTGCGCAGCCCTGCGTTCTTCGCGACCTCGCCCCGCAGCCCCTCACTCAGCCCGAGCACCTCGCACGCCTTGTCCTCGTCCCCGGAGCACAGCTCGACCAGCTCGGTGAGCACGGCCTCCCGGGCCTCGGTCAGCCCCGGCAGCGACAGCGACTCCGGCTTCAGCGGGGCACCGCGCCCGGAAGAGGCCTTTCCTTCGGACGGCGGCAGCAGGACAAGCACGCGTACTCCTTCGATCGAACTCCGCCCGACAGCGTACGGGGAGCTCGGACACGGGCCCGTCCGAGGGCGCGCACGAGCACGGCGGGCCAGTCCCGTAGCAGGACGGACAGCGCGACCGTCTCGACGACACACACGAACGCGAACCCGGCCGTCATCGCGCCCTGCCCCCGCGCGTACCCGAAGGCCACCCCGCCACCCGTCCCGTGCGTACGCCGCGCCAGCCACAAGGCGAGACTCGTCACCAACCGCACCTCGTGCCGGAGGATCAGCCCCAGCACCCTCATGGCCGCTCCTCGTGCCGGAGGATCAGCCCCAGCACCCTCATGGCCGCTCCTCGGGTCGGACGGGCAGACCTGCGGCCCGCATGGCCGCTCCTCGGGTCGGACGGGCAGACCTGCGACCGTCATGGCCGCTCCTCGCTCCCGGCCATGCGCCCCCCGGCCCTCATCGCCGCTCCTCGGCGAGGATCCGCAGCGCACGGCGGACCGCCTCCGCCTGGGCCGGGGCGAGGTCGTCGTAGAACGCGCGCAGCACGTTGTCATGCTGATCGAGCTCCCCGATCTCCGGGATCAAGGTCGGCGGAATGCAGTCGGCGAGGGCCCGGGCCGCCCCCTCGACGCGCGGATCGGCAGGCTCCGCACCGGCGAGCGCGTCGAGCAGCGCGTACGCCTCACCGGCCCGCGCCACGGCTCCCGGGCTCCCCAGCGCCTCACCCACCGACGCCACCAGCCGCTCCCGTTCCCCGTCCGGCACGGCGGTCTCGAGGAACGCGATGATCTCGCGGTCCTTGACGGCCATGGGAGAGTCCGACAGATGCGCGGCCTGGGCGAACAGCGCGGCCAGCTCCGGCGACACCGGCCCCTCCGCCGGCACCCCGCCCTCGACCTCCAGCAGCACCCGCAACCGCTCCCGCCGCTCCCGCAGGGCCTCCTCCTGCCGGGCCAGATCCTCGTCCAGCTCGGTCAGCACCTCGACGAGATCCTTCCCGGCATCGTCCGCGAGGACGTCCCGCACCTCCGCGAGCCCCAGCCCCAACTCGGTCAGCCGCCGGATCCGCGCCAGCACGACGGCGTGCCGCAACCCGTACTCCCGATACCCGTTGGCCCGCCGCTCCGGCTCGGGCAACAGCCCCAGATGGTGGTAGTGCCGCACGGCCCGCGTGGTGACGCCCACGACACCGGCGAGTTCTCCGATCCGCATGCCACCAGTGAAGACGTTGACGCTGCGGCAAGGTCAAGAGACCACGATCGAGGGAAGCGATCACGGAACCCGCGCACGTAGGGCCCGCCGTACCGCAGTCTGACGGTGATCGTGGAAGGGGAACACCTCGCTGTGGCACAAGACCCGTACACGCAGAAGCTGCTGCTGGACTGGTTCGTCGAACTGGACACTCCGGACGGCTTCCGTGCCGAACTCGTGGAGGGCGAGTTCGTCCTGACCTCACTCCCGGACGGTCACCACGAGCACTGCATCAGCCGGATCATGAGTCAGCTCTACCGGCGCTCCGACGTCGACGTCCAGTTCTCAGGAAACAAGGGACTGAAGCTGAAGAACGCGGTCGGACGACCACAGGACCATGTGATCCCCGATGGCACAGTCGTAGCCCCACGGCTCTTCCAGGGTGCACCCCCCTGGATGCCCTGCGCGGGAGTCACCATGGTGCTGGAGGTGACCTCCACCAAGCCGGAGACCGACCGACTGGCCAAACGCCGTTGCTACGCCCGCGGCGGCATCCCCCTCTACCTGCTCGTGGACCGCGACACCTCCTCGGCAACGCTCTTCACCGAACCCGGGAAGGGCGACTACCTCCGCTCTCACACCGCGGCCTTCGGCAGACCGCTCACTCTCCCGGAACCTTTCGCGTTCGACCTGGACACCACCGACTTCCTCTGATCCCCTGTGGGCGGGGGGTACGAGGTGAGCACACGGCAACGGACACGAGAACAGACCCGCTGGACCAGGGCACGACTCGGCAGGTCCGGTCCGCCCCTGGACCTCCTCACCGCCCACTTCGACAGCCACGTCTACGCGCCCCACGCCCACGACGAGTTCACCATCGGCGTCACCGTCGGCGGCTCGGAGGTCATCGCATACCGGGGCGGTCACATCCACTCCTACCCGGGTTCGATCGTCGTCCTGGACCCGGGCGAGATGCACACCGGAGGCCCGGCCGCCTGCGACGGATACGCCTACCAGGCCCTCTACGCCGAGCCGTCCCTGCTCACAGACGGCATCCTCGGCGGCGGCCTCCCGCACTTCCGCGACCCCGTTTTCCACGACCCGCAGCTGGCGACAGCCCTGCGCGCCGCCCACACCGACATCAGCGCCTGCCCCGACCCGCTGGAGGCCGAGTCCCGGCTGCCCTGGCTGCTCACGGCCCTGGCCCGACGCCACTCCACGGCCCGGACGGCGAGCGACACGGTGCCCGGCGCCGACCACATCGCCCGGTCCGTCCGCGACCGCCTGGCGGACGAGCTGCTGGAGCCGCCGTCCCTGGCCGCCCTCGCCACCGACCTGGGCCTGTCCCGCTACCAGCTGCTCCGCGCCTTCCGCACGACGATGGGCGTACCGCCGTACGCCTGGCTCGCCCAGCACCGGGTGGCCAGGGCCCGGGGCCTGCTGGAAGCCGGACGGCGTCCCGCCGAGGTCGCGGCCCTCGTCGGCTTCGCCGACCAGGCGCACCTCACCCGCTGGTTCCGCAGGGTGCTGGGCGTGACCCCGGCGGCGTACCGCAACAGCGTTCAAGACGGGGCGGGGTGAGAAGGCCGAGACTCCTCGCATGACTGCACGCGGCTGGTTCCTGTTCTCCCTGATGGGAGTGGTCTGGGGCGTCCCCTACCTGATGATCAAAGTGGCGGTGGACGACCTGTCCCCGTCCGTGGTGGTGTTCGCACGCTGTGCTCTCGGCGCGGCGCTGCTGCTCCCGTTCGCCCTGCGCCAGGGCGGCTTCGCCCGCACCGTGCGGGCCCACTGGAAGCCGATGCTGGCCTTCGCCGTCATCGAGATCGTCGGCCCGTGGTGGACCCTGACCGATGCCGAACGCCACCTGTCCAGCTCCACCGCCGGCCTCTTGATCGCGGGCGTGCCGATCGTCGCCGTACTCCTGGCCCGCTTCTTCGGCGCGGCGGAGCATGTGGGCGCCCGCCGTGCCGCCGGACTGGTTCTGGGCCTCGCGGGCGTCACGGTCCTCACCCTGCCGCACCTCACGGGCGGCGACGCCCGGTCCCTGGCCGAGGTGCTGGTGACGGTCGTCGGCTACGCGACCGCCCCGCTGATCGCCGCCCGGCACCTCAAGAACGTCCCGACGCTGCAACTGATCACGCCGTGCCTGATGCTGGCCGCGCTGGTCTACGCCCCGGCGGCCTTCCTCACCCGGCCGGACGCGATGCCCCCGGGTGAGGTCCTGGCAGCCCTCGCCGGCCTGGGCGTGGTCTGCACGGCGATCGCGTTCGTGGCCTTCCTGGAGCTGATCAAGGAGGTCGGCCCGACGCGGGCGGGCGTGATCACGTACGTCAACCCGGCGGTGGCGGTCGCCGCGGGCGCGCTGTTCCTGGGCGAGAAGCTGACACTGGGCATCGGCGTGGCCTTCACCCTGATCCTGGCGGGCTCGGTCCTGGCGACGGCAGCGGCGACGAAGCGGGACGTCCGCCGGGTACGGGTACCATGGTCGACACGGCAGACGAGCCGGGCGGACGGCCGCGTGGAGTCCCCGTGAGGGGGCTTCCCGAGGAACGTCCGGGCTCCACAGGGCAGGGTGGTGGCTAACGGCCACCCGGGGTGACCCGCGGGACAGTGCCACAGAAAGCAAACCGCCCAGCACCTCGGTGCTGGGTAAGGGTGAAACGGTGGTGTAAGAGACCACCAGTGCCTGAGGTGACTCAGGCAGCTAGGTAAACCCCACCCGGAGCAAGGTCAAGAGGGGCCGCTGTAAAAAGCGGCTCTGCGCGGACGATCGAGGGCTGCCCGCCCGAGTCCGCGGGTAGACCGCACGAGGCCGGTGGCAACACCGGCCCTAGATGGATGGCCGTCTCCCCGGCCGCCGCGAGGCGACCGGGTGACAGAACCCGGCGTACAGCCCGACTCGTCTGCCCTTTGGTCCTGGCCGGGGATCCCTCCTGGTCGGGGCCATTCGCGTGTCGGAGCGCATCCCGCCTTTACCACGGACGTTGTGAGGCTTATAGACATGTGTCACCACGACCCGGGGACGCTCCAGATCTACGCCGTGGAAGCCATGGCGCCTCTGTCGGCCACGTGCATCGTCCGCTGCGTGGGCGGACTTGTGCGCCCTGGCCGGCGTTTCAGTATCGGGTCCGCAGATGAGGTCTCAGGTGAGCGCTTCCATGTCGTGCTGAACTGGATCGACCGTTATGGGCATCGAGTCGACTACTTCGACCCGCCCCACAGCGCGAGGGTTCACTTTTCGGGGAGCGGGGCCTTCCTGTTGAAGAAGGGCCTGACGATCACTTCCGTTGATCGTGTTGTGGGGTGAACAGGTGGCGGATCAGGCGCTGGAACAGGCTCCAGGTGCCGGGGTCGGTTCCGTCGCCCATCGGGTAGTGGAGAGCGGGTCTGCCTTCGAGGCCCAAGCGCGTGGGCGTGGGGCCGAGAGGCGGATGCCCGGCGTGAGACGGCCCGATGGCCTCCGTCTCGCCGCTGCCGAGCGTGAATGCGACGGGAACGGGCGGGGCTTCCAAGGACGGGGGGACGGTGAGGTCGCGGCGGGCCACGCGCAGTGAAGTGAGCAGGGTGACGAGGCGATGCTCGGTGGCGAGTGCGGTCGCGAGTTCCTCGACGGCGTCCAAGGGCGGCTTCTCGCCGTCGCCGTAACCGATGGCAAGGGTGATGTCCTCCTCGATCCCGGCCGGTGTGCGCAGCACGCGGACGGTTGCCAAGGCGGGCCGACCGGGTTGGCCGACGGCGACGAGCCAGGTGGGTCGAGGAGCGCGGGCGCGGGCCAGATCGGTCAACTGGCGGGTGGACCAAGGAAGGTTGACGGGTTCGGCAGTGCTCCAGCCTGCGGGCGGGGCGCCGGTGAGGTGTTGGAAGGCGGCCTCCAGGCCACAGCCGAGGACGACGTTCTCCTCGGCGGGGTGGCGGGTACGCAGAGTGAGGATCAGCTGGCGATCACCGGTGTCGAGGGCGGGCGCGAAGGCCTCGGCGACTCTGGTGGCGCCGTGCTCGTCGTGTACGGGGGTGAAGGTGCCGTTCCTCCAGTGGAGTGCGGCACCGGACAGGCCGTCGTAGTAACCGAGTTCGGGGTCTTGGACCACCCAACGGTTGGGCAGACCCCGCAGCGCGTCGCGAGTCGGCAGGGTGAGGCGTGCCGTGGGCGGGGTGACGATCTGCAGGGCGCGTTCGGCTGTGGCGGCGCTGCGCAGGGCGTCGGAGAGCCAGCTGGTCATGGCGACCAGGGGACGGTCCTGGATGACCACGGCGGCTGTGGCCGTGAGGACGTCCACGGCAGGGCTGCCGGTGGCCGGGACCGGGATCGCGGAGACGTCGCTGGTGAGGGGGACGACGTCGGTGGTGGCGGACTCCGGTGGCCATACCGTCCCGCCCAGCACGGTGGCCAGACGGCCGGCGAAGGACCCCGCGAGGCGTGCCGCTTCGGCGACGGCGGTCGAGGCGCGGGCCTCGGTCCACCACACCGGCCCGTCCGCGACCGTGTGGTCCAACAGGCGAGAGGTCTCGCCGGGGACCTGGACGAGGATGGGCGCCTCGACCGATACCAGGGGGCGGCCGTCGGGACCGCAGAGCTGGACGACCGCGCCGTCGGCCGTGGTGTTCACGCCGAGATCGGGGCCACCGGCATACAGGCCCGCGAGCAGGGTCGGCAGGTCCGGCATCTGGGGGGTGAGAGCGATGACGTCCTTGGTCACGGGCCTTCTTCGATTGCGAGGGCGGTCTGGATGAGCTGGTGCGGGCGTCCACGGCGGACGAGTGTGCCCCGGCCGGGCGGCTGCTGGGACGCGTACAGGCCGGGGAAGAGCTGGCCTTCCGTGCGGTCGCCGGTCATGACGAGGGCGGTGCAGCCCGTTTCGCGCAGGGTGGTCAGAAGCGGCTCGTAGAGCGCGCGGGAGGCTCCTGCCGCGCGGCGGGCGATGACGAAGTGCAGACCGATGTCCTGCGCGGAGGAGACGTACGGCAGAAAGGGCGCCAGGGGCTGCTGGCCGGCCGTGGTGAGGATGTCGTAGTCGTCGACCAGGATGACGATGCGGGGCCCGGTGAAGGCGGGCTCACCGGTTTCCGGAGCGTCGGGGTCCGCCGTCTCCGGCAGGCGTTTCTCCAGCTCGGTGGTGATGCCCGTGGACAGCGCGTTCGCGAGCTTGGCGTTGTGGGCGTAACCGCCGCGGTAGGGCTCGGGGACCACACCACGCAGACCGCGTCGCGGGTCGTAGACGCCGAAGACGAGTTCCTTGTCGCCGTACCGGTCGACGAGTTGGGTCGCGATGAGCTTGAGGAGGTTCGTCTTGCCGCACTCGTTGTCGCCGAGGACCAGCAGGTGCTGGTCGGTGCGGAACAGGTCGAGCAGGACCGGCGCGAGGGTCTCCTGGTCGACGCCCACGGGGATCGCCGTCGGTTCGGTGGCCGGTGACGGCAAGCCGGCCGCGGGGAGTCGGGTGGGCAGCACCCTTACGGGCGGAGCGAGTTCGCCGTGCCAGGAGGCACGGACGGTGCGGGCGGCGCGTTCGAGAGCCGGACCCAGGCCGCCGGTCTCCGGCCGGTTGTCGACGCGGGGCAGCGCGACCTGAGCGAACAGCTTGCCGTCGGTCAGGACGCGGCCGGGGATGTCCGGGGTGAGGGTCTCGGACCGTTTGCGGTCGATGGAGGAGTCGGCCGGGTCGTTCAGGCGCAGCTCGACGCGGGTGCCGAACATCGACTGGGTGGCGATGCGGACATCGTTCCAGCGCAGCATGCCCGCGACGACGTGGATGCCGTAGCCGCCGCCTCGCTTGAGCAGATCGGCCACCGCGTCGTCGAGGTCGGCGAACTCCTCGCGCAGTGCACCGAAGCCGTCGATGATCAGCACGATGTCGGTGGCGGCCAAGCCGGGCAGCCGTTCCTCCGAGCGCAGGCGACGCAGTTGGTCGACCGAGTCGATGCCGTGCTCGCGGAACAGCGCCTCGCGGGCTGCCAGCATGCCGTGCACTTCCGCGACCGTGCGGGCGGCCCGTTCGTGGTCGGCGCGGGAGGCGATACCGCCGACGTGCGGCAGTCCGGCCAGGGCGGACAGACCGCCGCCGGACAGGTCGAGGCCGTACACGGCGACGTCGTACGGGGTGTGAGTGAGGGCCAGGGAGAGGCCGAGGGTGCGCAGAAGAGTGGTCTTGCCGGACTGCGGCCCGCCGATGACGGCCGCGTGTCCGCCGGCGACGGTCAGGTCCAGCTGCCACGGCTGCTGCCACTGCCGCGCCGGGTCGTCCAGGATGCCGAGCGGAACGTTCAACGGGCCGCTCGTGCGGGAGAGGCTCACGCCGTCGGTGTCGGCTCGGAGGGGGCCGGCGACCCTGTCGAGGGCAACGGCGTCAGGCAGAGGGGGCAGCCAGATGCGCCGTACCGGCGGCGCTGCGGTGGCCAGTTGGCCGACCATGACGGACAGGACGGTCGGGCCGGATTCCCGGCGGGTGGCGACGGCTTCCTCCACCGCCTCCGTCTCTCGAGGGGCGTTGTACGCAGGGTAGAGATGGGCTAGCGGCCTGTCGTCCTGTTGGTCGCGCTGGGCAGGTCCGCGGTAGGGGCCCGAGACGTACCCGGCCTTGAAGCGCTCGTACGTGGACGTGTCGACTTTGAGATAGCCGAAGCCCGGCAGCGGCGGAAGGTGGAAGGCGTCGGTGGTGTCGAGGACGGTGCGGGACTCGTCCGCGGAGAAGGTCCGCAGGCCGAGCCGGTAGGAGAGATAGGTGTCCAGGCCCTTGAGCTTCCCGCCCTCGATGCGCTGGCTCGAGAGCAGCAGGTGAACGCCGATGGAGCGGCCGATACGGCCGATGGACAGGAACAGGTCGATGAAGTCCGGCTTGGCGGTGATGAGTTCGCCGAACTCGTCGATGACGACGAACAGGTGGGGGAGGGGGGCCAGATCGGGGCGGGTGGTGCCCCGCACGGTGGCGTAGTGCCCGATGTCGGCGATGTTCCCGGCGTCCTTGAGGACCTGCTGGCGGCGCTTGACCTCGCCGGCCAGGCTGGAGTGCACGCGTTCGACGAGCCCGGCCTGATTCTCCAGGTTGGTGATCACGCCGGCCACATGGGGAAGCTCCGAGAAGGGGGCGAAGGTGGCGCCGCCCTTGTAGTCGACCAGGACCAGGGAGAGGTCCTCGGGCGCATGGGTGGTCGCGAGGGCGAGGACGAGGGTGCGCAGCAGTTCGCTCTTGCCGGAGCCCGTGGCGCCCACACACAGTCCGTGCGGGCCCATGCCGAGCTGCGAGGACTCCTTCAGGTCCAGCAGGACCGGCTCGTGGCGGTCGGTGAGGCCGATGGGGACACGCAGGAAGTCCCGCTCGCTGCGGGGCGCCCACAGGCCGCGCAGGTCGAGATCTGCCGGGTCTTCGATACCCAGCAGTGCGGGGAAGTCGACAGGGCCGGACACAGGGGTGCCTTCGGCCACCGACTCGGCCGACAGCCGCAGGGGGGCGAGCATGCGGGCGAGCCCCTCCGCGCCGGCGGTCGTCACCGCGTCGACCGTTCCCCGGCCGGTGTTCCCGCGCAGGTCGTCCACGGTGATTCGGTCGCCGTCGACGGTGATGCGCACGCTGACCTGATCGGGCTCGTGCACCTGCTGCTGGAGCAGGTGCAGCACGGTGACACCCATGTCCGGCAGCCCGATCGCCGAGTCGGGACGGGGGAGTTCCGCGGCGTTGTCGCCGTAGGCGTCGCTGATCACGAGCATGCGGGAGGCCAGGCGCAACGCGTCCTTGGTTCTGCCGGAGAGTCCGCGGCGTACCTCGGCCGCGTAGGCGGCGCGCTGCCGCAGGTCGGGGCCGCACAACCGGGCCAACGCGGCGAGGTTCGGGGCGATACGGCGGGTGGCGACCGGGCCGTCGTACGTCTGTGGATCGAGAACGTGGGGCAGCCATTTGGCCCAGGCCCACTCAGGCTCGTCGCCGGTGCCGAGGGCGACAGCGACATCGTCCGGCGCGTGCGTGACGACCGTCTGCAGCAGCAGCGCGCGGGCGACCCGGAGGACGCCGTCGCGGTCGCCGATGATGCTGACGTTCCCCGCGCGGTCCAGCGGCACGGTGAGAGGGAAGTCTGTTGCCATGCCGAATCGGCGCTGCAGGGCACGTGCCTCGTTCAGCATGAACGGGTCCGGTGGGGTGAGGACGCCGCCCGTGCTGTTCTGGGCGATGGTCAGCTCATGCGCCGGTACGTCACCGGTTCCGGCCCTGACCGAGAGGAAGTCGGCGTCCGGGCGCCGCCGCTCCCACAGTCTGGCGGGATCCCGGACGAGGTCGTACAGGGCCTCGGGCGGCGGGTTCAACTCGCGCGCCCTCTGCCGCCGTTCCCGCTCTGCGGTGCCCAATTCCTCGCGCAGCTCCTCCAGGTACTCCAGATAACGCTCACGCTGCACGCGCCGGGTGCGCTGCGCCTTGCCGCGCTGGGACAGGAACAGCCCCACCGCTCCGAGCAGCGCGACGACCAGCACGAGCGCACCGATCGCGGCGAACTGGCTGTTGCGGATGACCGTCATCAGCACGACGGAACTGACGACACCGGCCATGGGCAGCAGAGCGGTGGCGGCGTTGCCGACCTTGCCCTCGGGGAGGTTCGGAGGTGCCTCGATGGTGCGGGGCGCGGCGGGATCGAGGGGACGGGTGCTGCGGGCGGGCCGGTGGATCACCTGCTGGGTCATCGCACCCTCACCGCCCGCTGCATCGCCTCGGCCGCCAGACGGACGGCCGCGTCCCGGGTGCTCCGGCCCAGCATGGCGGTGTGGATGGGGCCTCCTTGGGCGAGATGGCGGTCGTAGGGCAGCAGGACGACGGGCACGCCGGGTTCACGCAGGTGCGCGGCGGCCGTCTTCGGGTCGAGGGTGGTGTCAGGGGAGTTCGCGCTGAGGGCGACCACAGTGGTGGCGAGCGCGGAGTGCGGCAACTGGCCCAGTCAGTCCAGGACCTGGCGGGTGCCGTGGATGCCCTCGGCGGTCATCGGGGCGACGACGACCCGTGCGTGCGCGGTGTCCATGGCCGTGCGCGCCACCTCGCCGGGCAGCGTCTCGCAGTCCACCACCGTCACCGCGAAATACCGGCGCAGCGCCAGCGTCACCGTCCGGTAAGTGCGCATGTCCATGGGGGCGCCGACCCGTCCCTGACTCGCGGGCAGCAGCCAGCCGCCGTCCGTCACGGGCAGCAGGTAGCCGGTGATGTCCGTGAGCTGCATCGCGGGCGTCAGGATCCGGGCGAGGTCGGCGCAGCACCAGCGCACCGTGTCCGCGCCCATCCGAACCGGTAGCGTGCCGAGGGCCGCGTCCGCCTCCAGGGTGAGCACCGGATCGTGCCGGTAGTGATTGAAGGTGCGGCCGAGCAGGGCGGAGACCGTTGACTTGCCGACGCCGCCGCGGATCGAGGTGACGGCGATGACGCGACCGGTGGTGACGGGATGCTGCAACTCCTCGGCGAAACGCGTCTGTTCGGCCACCTCTTGGGAGACGGAGGCGGTGAGGCGACGCAGGGAGGCACCGGCACGGCGACCGGCCGAGTCACCGTGCTGCGGGCTGCCCAGCGCGATGGCGAGGCGGGGGTCGACGGTGGGGTGGGACTCGGGGGCCGGGACCGGGACTTGAGGGGCGTGGGTCCGGCGTGGGGCCGGGACCGGTGCGGAAGAAGCCGGGGGTGAAGGCTGAGGTGGTTCGGGGGCGGCCTGGACCGGCGGCTCGGTCACGGCGATCGGCTCCGGGTCGGTGAGCTCGCGCAGCACGTCGTGCTGCCAGTCCCCGCCTCCTGTCACTCCGGTCACCGTGTCCTACGCGAAGGTGCCGAGCAGCCGCCCGTACACCCCGAACACGCCGATCACCAGCGGGAACAGGGCGATCACGGCGATGGATTCCAGCAGGTCACCGGCGCGCCGCAGCCGCACCCGCACATGCTCGGCCGGCTCCACAGCCAGCACTCCCAGAGGTACGACGGCGAGCAACCCGAGCACGGCGACGGGCCCTGCCGCTGCCGAGACATGGTCCCCCCACACCACGGCGAGCCGCACAGCGACCACGGCCGCCGCCACGAGCAGCACCACGACCTCGGCGGTGAGCGGATAGGCACGCGCCCGCAGGGCGAGCACCACCATGACGGTGACGGCGAGCGGCACGCTCCACACCGACACGATGCCCAGCACGAGCACACCGGCCGCACCCGCGGACACGGCGAGAGCAACGGTGGCCAGCACCAGCCCACGGTGGGTGGCCGCGAGGGCCGTACCCACCCGGTACCGGCTCACCGACGCCCCGCCCGTACGACGGTCGTCCAGACCGGTCAGTCCTGATGCCATCAGCGCGAGCCGAGGCAGCATCCCGAGGACGACGAGGGAGACGACGGCGAGCAGCGCGCCCACCCGGGTCTGCCCTGCCGCTGTGCCTGCCCCGTCCTGCAGCCCGAGAGCTGCTTCCCATGCCACAAGGCAACCGGCGACAGCCCCGGCACCGATCAGCGCCCCGCGTCCGAGGGGTGTGAACCACCCGGCGAGCAGCAGCGCGAGCGTCACGGCCCCCGCGACGCAAGCCAGTCGCACCGCGCCGCCCCAGTCGTAGGCGTCGGCGCAGGTCCAGGCGCCCAGCACGGCCAGAGACGCGGCCGTGACGATGAGGGTGACGGCGAGCGCCTGCCGCCGGTTCCTCCCGAGGAGGGCACCGGCCAGGGCACATGCCGCGGCAATGACGAGAGCCCCGGCGCCGACCGAGGACAGGGCGAAGGAGCCGCGGGCCAGGAACCCGGCGGCCAGGGCCCACAGGACGGTCGCGCACCCGGCGACGACACGCCGCGCCGAGGGCTGCCACCGCCAGGCCCGCACGCCGAGGTCGTCGGCGACTTCGTCGGTGACGTCGTGGACGACGGGCGCGGAGGGGGCGTCCTCCGCCCGCACGAGCCGCAACACGGCCCCGTCGGCCACGCCCGCCGACTCCAGGGTGCTGTCGTGCGCGAGCGCGGAGCCGTCCGGTGTGACCAGATGCCGCAACTCGGGCCGGTCCGCGACACGGTCGTCCAGAAGCCGCATGACCTCCGGCAGCAGAACCCCGACGGGCTCCCGCGAAGGCAGCACGAGATCGACCCGACGCCGCTCCCCGACCAGGGTGACCCGGCTGAGCGCCGTACGGCTGCTGGTCGCCGAACGACTCAAGGACCCCGTGGACATCACGCGTTCGAACCTATCACCGAGAAGGGGAGGCGGAAGGGGCGGCGGTGGTGGGGGAGTTGTGGCCCGAGGACGGCACAGACGTGTCGTACGGGCTCTTCCCGATGACCCGGTGCGACACGAATGACCAGCCCACGCACCCGGCGCACATCACGGCCGCGATGACCAGGCCGGCGAACACTTTCCCGACCCGCTCGTCGAGCGATCGCCGCTGCCGCTGGGCGCCGAAGAGGAGGGCGTCGCGGAGGCGACGGCGGCGGACGGACACCGATTCGAGGAGTTGGTTGTCGTAGTCCTGGGCTGTCACGGTTACCTGCCATCCATCTTTCGCTCTCCGGCTGTCACGACCTGCGCCTGCTGGGCTGGTTATGTGTTCTGTCCAGTGACGAGTCCAATGAATTCACTCGTGCGGTGCGCCCATCAGAGCTGACATGAAAAGTCCGCAAGGGAACATAGAGCGTGGGCTTCCGGCTGGGGATGCAGGCATGGGGGGTCAGTATCGGCCTGAAAGTTCTTCGAGGGCGTCCAAGGACGGGGCCAGTTGAGGGGTGTCTTCGACAACAAGACCGGCCTCCGGCCGCGGTGAACTCTGCGCTACCCAGGAAAGGGCCGCGAGAGCGCTGAGCCCTTGGCCGTGGGCATCCCGCAGGCGCAGCAGCCACTCGGCACCTACCTCGAATGCTCCCTCGCCGGCGGCGGCCCGCGGTTCGTACCCCGCCGCTTCGTCCCCCACTGAGGCCCAGACATAGCCCATGACCTGTCCGTCGCGTCGGATCGAAAAGTAGCGCACCGGGTGTTCCGTAATCTCCTCGTACTCGTCCTCGGAGGCTGGAATTCTGGACCGGAGCAGACGTGATCGGGTCGAGATCTCGAACGTCCCCCAGGAATCGTCGTAAGCGGGTCCTTCGATCCTCGGGTCTTCGAAGCCCGTCTCCGTGGGAGTCGCGTAGCGGTTTGGATCACCCGGGACCGGTGCGGTGCCCAGCAGCCTTGAAATGCCGTCCAGCGCAGCGGCGAGCCGGTGTGCATTCTCCGCGTGGACCTCGGGCTGCTCCCGGTCGCGAGTGTCCATCGTCAACCATGCGTCGACGTAGGTTTCCAGAGTCACCACGAGCAGACTGCTCTTCCAGATATCCACCTGAATGGTGAACATCTTCTCCGCCCGGTGTTTGGTTCCTGATTCCAGCCAGTAGCCGGGGCAGTCGATCCGGACGCCGACGACGAGATCTCCTTCGAGGGAATCGGCCTCGGCCACCGCACGGGACAGGGCCGTCCCGGCGGAGAGCGGGTCCGGTTCCAGGCTCAGGCCCTCGACTCGGACGCGCACGTCTCTCGTGTCATTCACAGACCGGACCGAAACGCCGGCCTTGCCTACGGGAGTCGCCAGCTCGTACCCGGCCAGGACATTCCAGACCGCCAGAGCGGTCTCCGCAGCTCGCACGGGCCGGGTACCGCCAGTGCTCGGTGTGACTTCCCAAGTCCAATCGCCGATGGGTGCAGAGGTGATCACAGCATGTCCTTGGGGTCGAGCTTGCTTCCGGGCGGGACGACGAGGTTTCCGTCTTCAAGACGGATGACGAACGTGATGCCCTCGCCTTTTGGCCCGCGCCCACCGCGGTGGATGTCCATGAGGGCATCGTAGGAGCCGTTGGACATCCAGTCCGCGCGCGTCCCCCGGCCTCCGTCCACGAGGAGTACGTGGTGGTCGGCTTCGGATTTCGCCAACTGGAGCAAGTACTTGCCCCTCGTGATCTCACTCACGGGATCCTGCGGGTCATTGAGGTGTTTCATCTGGTAGGCGTAGACATCACCCGACTCGTCGGCGATGCGAATGTCCATGTCGGCGCCTGGCGGGTACTTCTGCTCGAAGTCGATGGCGTGCGCAGGAACGCCGCTCTTGACCAGGTCGTCCGCGAAGATGAGCTGGTCGGCCCCTGGCTGGAACATTTGCGCTCTGTTCGCCCCCAATGACGACACGACCTGCCCGTACTCGTCGCTCAGATTGAACTGTCCGGAGCCGATGATCTCGGCGATCCGCTGGCCGTCGGGTTCGGTAGCGAGCCTTTCCAGCACCCTGTCAAGGACGTTCGGTTTTGGCCTCTTCTTGCCCGGGATGCCTTTGACCGCGTCGCGGACCTGCTGCTCAGTCTCGCCTCCGCGAACCATGGGGCTTCCCTCACCGTCGGGCGAGGACCCTCGCGGCGTAGCAGGGGGATTGCCGCCAGCACCGCCATGGTCGCCGCCAGATCCAGGTTCGTGGTTCTGGCCGTTCGTTCCTGCGTCACCAGCGTCACCAGCGTCGCCGTATCGACCACCGGTGCCCTCATGTTCGCTGGCATGGCCGCCCCCGGACTCACTGGAGTGGCCATTCCTTCCCTGCGTCGCCTCCTCACCCCCGCCGCTTGTACCGTCGGCCTGGTGGCCGGCCTGATGCGGAAGCCTGTCCCCGGCGTGGGCAGTCGCCTCAGGCGCCCGTGATGTCGCGCTGACCCCGGCGAGCTCCCGCTCCCTCACCGGCACCCGCTCCGGTGTGCCCTGTGCCGTTGTCGAACGCTCCGGCACGGGAACGTCGGTGACGATCTTGCCGTCCTTGAGGACGACGAACTCACCGTCCTTCAGGACGAGTACGGAGCGTCCCGAGGCGTCGGAGAATTCCAGAACGCTGTTCGGGGTGCGCAGTTCAGGCACGCTGTTGACACCCCGCAGGCTCTCCGTCACCTGGGCGATCCTCGGGATGGCATGCCCCGTCACCTTGACCGCGGCGCCGAGCGGGTCAATGACCTCGCCTACCTTCGCGACCGTGGCAGCGGTTTTGGCCGCCGCGCCGGCCTTGCCCGCCGAGGCGGCTTTCAGCGGGCCGACACCGAGGGTCAGCCCGTTGAAGACGACGGTGGCCGCTGCTCGGGACGGGTTCTCCTCCCACATGTCCCAGGCGACGAAGCCTTTCGCGAACTCCTTGGCGTACCCCTTGCTCTCCTGCGCGAAGTCGGATGCGAAGATGCCGGTCGGCTTCTGGCCTCCGGACTCCATGAGATAGGTCTCCGCTCCGACGATGGCCCGGGTCAGGCCTTCCCAGGCCTGGCCCGCGCTGTCCGAGCCGTGGAAGCCGGTCAGGGTGGCGAGGCCGTCGACGGTGCCCCAGACGTTGTCGACGACGATGCCTTCCCAGAAGAAGCTCTTGGCGTAGTAGCCGAGATCGTCCGGGTCCCACCAGTCGTGAGACTGGGTGACCGGCGTGCCCCAGGGGAGTTCCTTGGCCTGGTCCAGTACCTCGGCGCTGTAGCCGTAGAGCTCCGCGCCGCGCGGTATGAGCTGCTTGGCCCCGGTGTTCATCACGTACTGGGTGCCGCCGACCAGAGCCGTGATCTTGTTGTTGCAGGCGATCTCGGCAGCGGCGAACTGCTCCTTGGCGACGTTCACGTCATGCATCAGGGCGTGGTGCTGCGAGACCTTGTCCGCGTCGTCGGTCCAGTTCTCGTCGAAGGCCCCGCTGTCGGTCCTCAACCCCGCGACGAACGTGGCCGCCTGGTGCTGCAGCTGCTCCAACCGCTGCGCGATCGGCGTGACTTCGGCCGCGTACGTCCGCAGCGCGTCCGCCACCGTGGCGACCTTGTCCCCGAAACGGTCAGCGGCATCGCTCACCGGTTTGGTGGAAGCGAAGAGATCCTCCGCTTCCGGCGCCTGGTAGAAGGCCGACAGCCCCTGGAACTGCCGATGCGCCTCCCCACCGGCTTGGCGGATGCCGTCCGCCTCCTTGCGCAGGGCGTCAGTGTGCTGTTCCAGCCGGCCGAGATCGCCGGTGAACAGCGGGATGGACTCCGGCTCGATCACAGGCGACCGGCCTTCCAGCCCGCCGGCATGTCGGGTCTGATGAGTCCGGCCGCCCGGTGCTGCGCCTCCGCAGCCATCTCCAGGTCACCGTCCCGGTACGCCACGGTGGCCTCCACCGCGCCGTTCACCGACTTGCCGACCCGCTCGCCGATGAACTTCAGCTCCTCAGCGGTGCCTTCCATGAACTCGGCGAGCGCTGCGGCGACCAACCCGGTCTGCCCCTTGTGTTCTCCACTCGCCCCGCCCGGAGCGAGCGTCCCCGCCGAGGTGGCCGCACCCTGAACGTCACCCGAGTACGCCTGGACGATCTCGTCCAGGACCTTCATGACGTCGCCCACGTTCGAGACCACACCTTGGACCCCGGACGGAGAGATGTCCCACGCCGGCATGCGTCAGCCCCCGTTCCCTTCCCCCTTGTTACTGCTTGACGTCAGCCGATGTTGTCGACGGCCGCCCGAGCCTTGGCCAGAGTCGTCTGCGCGGTCCCGTCGTTCTGCTCCATCGTCGTGCGGACCAGACGGATGATCTCGCGGACCTCACCGGCGGCGCGGTGCCAGCGGGCTTCCTTGCCGTGATACTCGTCGGCCACGCCGTCCGCGGTGAAGTCGGCCATCGCGGCCTTCACCGCCCGGTCGCGGTCACTCAGTACGCGCTCCAACTGCCCGATGACGCTGTGCAGACTGATCTGCACTTCACCGGAAGCACCGGTGTCGTACGAGCGGCGGTCCTGGTTTTGCCCCATGGCTGAATTCCCCCTGCAAACAGTGGTGGTGAAGGCGGCATCCGGGTGGACGGCGCATGCGCGCCGCCGTGGGCCGGCGCGGCTACCGCGCGCCGAAACGAGCCGCGTCGAAGTTGGCGGCACCCATGTTCTGGTGGGCGTTGTCCTCCAGCTCCACGTCACCGGTGCCGAACGCGGTGTCCATGCCCGACTGGCCGCCCAGGATCGCGCTGAGCGAACCGTTCAGAGCAGCCGTGATCTCGTCGGCGTTGAGCTTGAAGGTGTCGAACGCGGCCTTGCCCGCCCCGTTGAACTTGCCCTCCAGCGGCTCCGCCGACTGGATCAGCCACTTGATCAGCGTGCCCAGGTCCTCGGAAGAGCCGACCGTGCTTTTCCCCAGCTCCGAAAGGGTCGTCGACCCCATGTCGAACTTCATACCCCTACCCCCGTAAGCGTGTTGCGCCGTGGTGATGCGCGATCACTGCAGCGTACTCACACGTCACGTGTGACTCACAGTTCGTCGAACATCCTTCCGTACCGTGCGTTGCACGCGCAACGTAGAAGAGGCCGAAGTGGCTTGAACCGGTGGCTTGCCGTGAAACACGGCGAGAAGTGAATCCAAGTGGCCGGCCCGATGCTGTCGGCAGCAGCCGCCGTGCTCCAGGTGGGATGGGAAGGACGTGACCGCATCGACCGCGGATGTACGCAGCACGGGCGCGCCTGCACGGCTGGGGATATGAGGTCCAACCGCAGGTGGGCGCCCCGCTGAGGGTTCCTGATCACCCCGGTGGGCTCACCTCGTATCGCCCGGAGAGCCCGCTGAGCCGGCTGCGGAGCCATGGCGAACACTGCCGCCACCCATGACCCCGGTACGGCTGTCAGTACCGCCAGGTACCCTCGAACACATCGTCATCGCGGCCCGACGGGCTTCCGCTCCACCCCGGTGGAGTCTCGAAGGACATGCCCCCACCCGCACGAGTCTCTTCGTGCTGCCTGGGGGAAGTCCTTGCTGTTCCGCGCGTCCGCGAAAACGGTCGCCGTCATGGCACTAGACGGTTCGCTGTTCCTGCACCTCACCGACAAGTTCGTCCACACGCACGGCTATCGGCCCGGAGCCTCGGAGGTGCGTTCCTGGGAGCGCAGCATCCCCGTCCTCGCCGCCGCGCTCAACGATGCCGGCCTGGGCGACGTGGAGGTCATGCTGGAGTACTCGCTCCCGTTGAACAGCAAGCGCGCCGACGTCGTCCTCGCCGGAGTCCACCCGGTCACAGGGGAGCCGTCCTACGTCGTGGTGGAGCTGAAGCAGTGGAGCCAGGCCCTGCCTCACGAGGACGACCCCACGCTGTGCCACGTCGACGCCTATGCCCACCCGGTCCTCAACCCCATCGAGCAGGTGCGCCGCTACTGCGAGTACCTCGTCAACTTCAACGGTGCGGTGGCCGAACACGGGCATCGGGTGGCCGGAGCGGCATATCTGCACAACGCCACCGAGTTCGGCGTGACCGGACTGCGTGAGATCGAGCGCGACGGCCGCGGACTGCTCTTCACGGAGGAACGCCGCGGCGCCTTCCTCGACCACCTTCGTACGAGGCTGAGCGCTCAGCACCCGGGGGCCCAGGCCGCGGACGAACTCCGTGCGGGCGCCACGGTGCCGTCGAAGCAGCTCATGTCCGTGGCTGCTGAGGAGGTGCGCGACCGCACACAGTTCGTCCTGCTCGACGAGCAGCAGGTCGCCTACCGGATGGTGCTCAACGCGGTCGAGAAGGCGAAGCACGCCGATCGCAAGGAGGTCGTCATCGTCACGGGCGGCCCCGGCACCGGCAAGAGCGTGATCGCCCTCCAACTGCTCGGCGAGCTCTACCGTCGCGGGGTGCCGGCACTGCACGCCACCGGCTCGCAGTCGTTCACAAAGACGATGAGGAAGGTCGCCGGAGCCCGCAAGCGTGAAGTCCAGGACCTGTTCAAGTACTTCAACAGCTTCATGACGACCGAGAAGAACAGCCTGGGCGCCCTGATCTGCGACGAGGCACACCGCATCCGGGAGACCTCGGCCAACCGCTTCACGCGCGCCGAGAACCGTACCGGCAGGGCACAGATCGACGAACTCATCGACGTCGCCTACGTGCCCGTCTTCTTCCTCGACGAGCACCAGGTCGTCCGCCCCGGTGAGATGGGCACGGTGGCCGAGATCGAGGCGGCAGCGGCGAAGCGGGACATCCCCTGCAGTGTCGTACCGCTGGACAGTCAGTTCCGCTGCGGTGGCAGTGACGCCTACCTGCGTTGGGTGGTCCGCCTGCTAGGCCTGGAGAAGGGCGGGACGGTCGGGTGGGAGCCCGACGGCCGCATGCAGTTGCTGGTCGCCGACAGCCCCCAGGAGATGGAAGCGTTCCTCGAGGCCCGTCGGGCCCAGGGCTACGGGGCTCGTATGTCCGCGGGCTACTGCTGGCGCTGGTCCCCGGAGCCCAAGCCCGGCGACCCGCTCCCGCCCGACGTCGCCATCGGTGACTGGGCCCGCCCCTGGAACCTCCGTGGTGACCGCTCCGTCTCCGGGGCGCCCCCGGCCGCCCTGTGGGCCACCGACCCCGCGGGCTTCGGACAGGTCGGATGCGTCTACACCGCCCAGGGCTTCGAGTACGACTGGTCCGGCGTGATCATCGGTCCGGACCTGGTCTGGCGCGGCGACCGCTGGATCACCGACCGCACCGCGTCCAAGGACCCGGTCTTCAAGAAGTCCACATCGGACACCGACGTGGACCGTCTGATCAGGAATACGTACAAGGTTCTGCTGACCCGGGGCCTGGTCGGCACGATCGTGTACTCGACGGACCCGGAGACACGGGAGAAGCTGCGGGACCTCGGGGGACAGCCGACGCGGAACCTGGTCGCGACGTGACATCGGAACCCGCGGCCGGACACTGAGGTCATGTGAACCGGTCGCGGCCCCGACGGGCTTCATACCCGGAGGCGTACCCACCTCTGGAGGCCACTCGTGCCATGGGGGTGGGGGATCCTTTCGTGTTGGAGGCCGCGACGGCCGCATCTCGTGCACGCCGAAGGACCGACGCCCCGTTTGACACCTCGCCCACCGGCTCAGTGAATACCACGGGCTGTTCCTCCGCCTCACAGGTTTGCTGAACGGCATCAGCGAAGGTCCGGGCACCGAGCCCTCATAACCGCTGTTGAGAACCGGCAAGTTGTGACGATTGAGTACCTTCGCCTCCTCCTTCCGCCATCATCGGGGCATGCAAAAACTCGAGGCGCACGAGATGCCCCTGCACAAGGTGTTCAGCAGCGACTACGACTTCCAGATCCCCGACTACCAGCGCCCGTACGCCTGGCAGGAGGAGCAGGCGTCCCAGCTGCTGATCGACCTGCAGGAGGCTCTGGACCGCAGTGCGGACGAGCCGTACTTCCTCGGTTCCGTCGTACTCGTCAAGGGCGGCGGAGCCCCGAAGGCGGAGGTGATCGACGGGCAGCAGCGGCTCACCACCCTCACCATCCTCCTGTCGGTCCTGCGTGACCTCACCGAGGACGCGGAACTGCGGGGTGACCTCGACCGGTTGGTGATGGAGCCGGGCGCCAAGATCCGCGGCCTCGCGCCGAGGCCGCGAATCACGCTGCGAAGCCGCGACAAGGACTTCTTCGAGAAGTACGTGCAGACGAAGGGCGCCGTGGACACGCTGCTTACGCTCCACGAGGACGCCCTGCGGACCGACGCGCAGAAAGCCATTCTGCGCAACGCGACCGTCCTGCACGCCAGCCTCACCGCGCTCACCGAGGAGCGCCGGCTGGAACTGGCGCAGATGCTTGCCGAGCGGACGTTCCTGGTCGTCGTCAGTACACCCGACCTCGACAGTGCCCACCGGATCTTCAGTGTCATGAACTCCCGTGGCCTGGACCTGTCGCCCACCGACATCTTCAAGTCGCAGATCATCGGTGACCTCGACCGGGAAGCGTCCGAGGCGTGCGCCACCACCTGGGAGGACGCCGAGGAGATGCTGGGGCGCGACGACTTCGCGGAGCTCTTCCTCCATCTGCGGTTGATCTTCGCCAAGAAGCGGGCGGAACAGGAGCTGCTCAAGGAGTTTCCGGAGCAGGTACTCAGCCACTACCTCCCCGACCGGGCCGAGACGTTCGTCCATGACGTCGTTCGGCCCTACGCCGAGGCCTACGCGCAGATCAAGGAGGCTCGCTATGAATCGGCTTCGGGTGCGGAGGCGGTCAACGGCTGGTTCAGGAGGCTCCACCAGATCGACAACTATGACTGGCGACCGGCCGCCCTCTGGGCGCTGCGCCACCATGAGAGCGACCCCGCGTGGCTCGACGCGTTCATGCGGGCGTTGGAGCGCCTGTCCGCCAGCATGTTCATCCGGCGCGTCTACACGACACCGCGCGTCACCCGTTACGCCGAACTTCTCCGGCAGCTCGACGAAGGCCAGGGCCTCGACTCCCCGGCCCTCGAGCTGAGGGACGACGAGAAGGCGGAGACTCTCGACCTGCTCGACGGCGATCTCTATCTCGTCCGCAGGGTCCGCAAATACGTGCTGCTTCGCCTCGATGAGCTGTTGGCCCGAGGGCAGGGGGTGACGTACGACCACCCGCTCATCACTGTGGAACACGTATTGCCACAGAGTCCTGGGAGCGATTCGCAGTGGGCCGAGCTGTTCGACGAGGAGCAGCGAGTGCAGTGGACGCACCGCCTGGGAAACCTGGTTCTGCTGAACCGCTACAAGAACTCGACGGCCCAGAACTACGACTTCGCCGCCAAGAAGATCAAGTACTTCACCGGCCGCGGGGGAGTGGTCCCCTTCGCGTTGACCAGCCAGGTGCTCCAGCACGCCGAGTGGACCCCCGAACTGCTCAAGGCCCGGCAGCAGGAGCTGCTGGGCCTGCTCGCTGAGGAGTGGCGCCTGTGAGTGCGGTGCCGGGAAGTCGGTATCGGTCACCACGATAGCCAAGTAACTCCATGATGTTCCAAACAATTCCATTATTGCCGCCGCTTGGGCTAGGGTCGTCGTCCACAGCGCGCGGATCACTGGCTACGAGTCACCTCGTGGTGTTCGTGTGTTCTGTGTCGCTCAGTCGCCGCCGGCCTGTCCGGCCTCGCGATTCCCAGCCGTCGCCTCCTCGGGAGTCCCCGCATGTCCGTAGCAGCCGATTACCCACCGGACACGTCTCCCGCGGGGCTGCCCGTCGTCGATCCGCCCGCCGGCAGCCTCGCCCACCTCATCGCCGGGCGGCTCGCCGGCTCGGACCTCGACGAGAAGACCCGGGCTGTCCTGCTCAACGCCTTCCAGGACGAGGCCCCGACACGTGGCCGCATGCCGGGCGCCTACCTGCAGTCCGTCACGGTCAGCGGCTTCCGCGGCATCGGTCGAACCGCACGCCTCCCCCTCACCCCCGGCCCGGGACTCACCCTGGTCACCGGCCGCAACGGCTCCGGCAAGTCGAGCTTCGCCGAAGCCGTCGAGATCACGATGACCGGCGACAACGCCCGCTGGCGCGGTCGCAGCGACATCTGGCGCAAGAGCTGGCGCAACCTCCACCACGGCCAGGAACCACAGGTCGCCGTGGAGTTGCGCATCGACGGCGACCCCGAGCCCGCCACCGTGCTGCGCACCTGGCACGGAGACGACGTCGCCGATTCCACCGCCGCACTCGACCGGCCCGGCCACGCCCCCGTCCCCCTCCCGGACCTCGGCTGGCAGGACGACCTGGCGACCTACCGCCCCTTCCTGTCGTATTCGGAACTTGGCCAGGTGATCGGCGGTAAGCCCAGCGAGATGTACGACGCCGTCGCCTCCATCCTCGGGCTGGAGCAACTCGCGGCCGCCGACAAGCGGTTGCGCGAGCTGGCCCGCGAGTACGAGGCGCCCGCCAAGGCGGCCAAGGCCGGACTGCCCGCCCTGCTCGCTCTTCTGGACAGCACCGAAGACCCCCGTGCCGCCTCCGCCCGCACCGCACTGAGCGGCCGGCGCCCGGACCTCGCGCGGGCGGCCGAACTGGCCGCCGGGACCGGCACGGCGGACGAGTCACTCCTGTTCGACCTGCGTCGCCGCTCCACCCTCACCGGCCCCGACACCGAGGCGGTCGCCACGGCCGTGGCCCGGCTCCGTGAAGCCATCGCCTCCGCCGATGACCTGCGGGGCACGTCGGCCGAGGACGCGCTGCGCCGCGCCGAACTCCTCGCCCGCGCGCTCACCCACCACCGCGCCCACCCCGCCCTCGGCACCTGCCCGGTGTGCGGTGGCACGGCCCGCCTGGACGAGGAATGGGCCCGGGACGCCGCCGAGCAGGAACACCGGCTGCGCGCCGAGGCCGAGCAGGTCCTCACCGCCCGCACGGAACTCGACGCGGCCGCGCAGGCCGTCCGCGACCTGGCCGTCCCGCCCCCCGACTGGCTGCCGTCCCAGATCGCCGCCGCCTGGGACGACTGGCTGCGCTGCCGCACCGTCACCGACCCGGCCGCGCTTGCGTCCGTCGCCGAGAACGCCGCACGCACCGCTGCCGACGCCGCACGGGTCACCCGCCAGGAGGCGGCGGCCCGCCTCGCCGACCAGGACGACACCTGGCGCGACACCGCGCGGGCGCTCGCCGCCTGGCTCGACAAGGCCCACGCGGCCGAGCAGGCGGCCCCCCACCTCGCCCGCGTCAAGGCCGCCCACAAGTGGCTCAAGGCCACCCACGACGAGATCCGCGCCGACCGGATGCGGCCCATCGCCGAGGACGCCCTGCGCATCTGGTCCCACCTGCGCCAGCAGAGCAACGTCGTGCTCGGCCCGGTCCGCCTGAGCGGCTCCGCGACCCAGCGCAAAGTCGCCCTCGACGTGACCGTCGATGACATCGACGCCCCCGCGCTCGGTGTGATGAGCCAGGGGGAGCTGCACTCCCTCGCCCTGTCCCTCTTCCTCCCGCGCACGTTCCTCCCGGAGAACCCGTTCCGGTTCCTCGTCATCGACGACCCGGTGCAGTCCATGGACCCCGCCAAGGTGGACGGCCTCGCCCGCGTCCTCGCCCTCCTCGCCGAGCACCGCCAGGTCGTCGTCTTCACCCACGACACCCGTCTGCCGCAGGCCCTGAAGTACCTGCGGCTGCCCGCCACGGTCCTCACCGTCGACCGCCGCGAGTGCTCCGCCGTACGCGTCCGCTCCGGCGACGACCCCGTCAAGCAGGCCCTGCACGACGCCAAGGCGCTCGCCAGGACCCGCGACCTGCCCGGCGACGTCGTCACCCGGGTCCTGCCCGGCCTGTGCCGCACCGCCCTGGAGGCCGCCCTCCTCGAACCGGCCCGGCGCCGCCTCCTCGGCACGGGCCTGCCGCACGCTGAGATCGAGCAGCGCATCGCCAAGGCCCACAAGCTCACGGAGCTGGCCTCCCTCGCCTTCCACGGGGAGACCGACCGGGTGGCCGAGACGATGACCGACCTCACCCGGGCCTACGGCCGACAGGCCGCCGATCACATCCGCTGGTGCAACAGGGGCTCCCACGAAGCCGTGCCCGTCGACGACGTGGACGAGATCATCCGCAGCACCGCGGACCTCGCGAAGGCGGTGCGATCCCTGTGACCACGATCCGCCCGGCCACACCCGTCCCCTCCGCGCTCCCGCCCAGGCAGCCCGCACCCCTCCCGCCTCCTCCACCGCCCACCTCGACCCCCGAGGAACTGCTCGCGGGCGCGGACAGGCTGCTCGGCACCGCCACCGCCTCCACCACCGGCGTCTGGCCGCGCGCCGTGGCACTGCTGCTGCGCCACGCCCTGGAAGAGGCCCTGCGCCGCTACTGGCAGACCCGCAAACCGCAGCTGGCCCGCTGCCCGCCACACGCCCAGGCCCTGTGCCTGGAGTCCTACGCCGACCCCGACACGGCCCGCCGCTGGTCGGCGACCTGGGCCGGTCTCAGCCGGGCCTGCCACTACCACGGGTACGAGCTGGCTCCCACGCAGGGGGAACTGCTGGCCTGGCGGGACGACGTCGAGCGGGTGATCGCGGCTCTGGCACCGAGGACGCGGCGATGAAGGACCGTGTCCCTCTCATCTCCTCGGTACGAGAGGGACCCGAACCGACCCGTCCCGCAGCACTCGCACCGCCGTCATACGCGTATTACGATGCCTTCGTGGCAAAGACGCGGATCAGTATCAGCTTGGATCAGGACCAGGCCGAACGCATCAGGCAGCACGCGGAACGGGCGGGCATGGACGTCTCGGCGTACCTGGTGCATGCCGCCACGCGCCAGATGGCCGAGAGCGACGCCATAGAGGAACAGTTCGCCGAGGTGGATGCCCTCATTGCCCGGGCGGAGCGGGCAGCGGACGGGCTGCCCGCCGAACCGGCCCGGGAACCGGCCGCGGAACTGACGGAGCAGGAACGCCTCGAAGTCGAGGAGGCCCTGGGGCTCGTCCGCGGCCAGGACCGGCAAGGCCGCCGTCCCGGGCATGCCGCGTGAGCGCACGGGTGCCGGTCTACGACACCGGCATGCTCATCGCGCTCGCCGACCGCAAGGCCAAGGCGGTGGCCCTGCACGAGGGACTGCGCACGGTCCCGCACCGGGCACTGGTACTCGGCCCGGTCCTCGCCCAGGTGTGGCGCCCCCACCCGGCGTTGGTGCACGCCCTGTCCGGCGTCCTGAAGGACTGCACGGTCCCTCAGGCCCGTACGTCCGAGCCGCCCATGCGCGAGACGAAGGCCGGCCGTCCGGAGTGCCTGGCCTGCGCGACGGGCCCGGACCTCGCGGACTGGCGGCGCATCGGCACCGCCCTGGGCAGGGCGGCCCTGCCGGCGAAGAAGCGACCGGACGCGGTGGACGCCTGGGTCGCCCTGGCGGCCGCCCGGCACGGCAGCGCGGTGATCTTCACCACCGACCCGTCGGACATCCAGGCCTACCTGACGGTCCTGGCGCCGACGGATGTGCACGTGGTTGCCGTCTGACGTGCGGGACTCACGCTCCGCCCAGTCCAGACGGTTGCGGAGGCGGTGAACAAGCCTTTGGCAGGAGTGGAGCAAGGCCTCGGTCCCGCGCACGTTCGCGCCGAGAGCGGATCCCGAGACGATCAGCCAGCGAGAGAAACGGCCATCCAGTGCCACGGTCTCCCCGCGCGCCGACCGCCGAACTCGCCGAGGGTCCGCCACCCGCTTCGCCATTTACCGCGACCGTGGTACTTGGCAAGGCAGGAGCAGGTGCACAGCCAGCCCTTCGCGTTCTGGCAGGACGAGTTGCACTTCTCGCGGGGGTTGTACTCACGGCCGATGAGGACGCTCGGGTACCTGCGGAGCAACTCGCGGCTCACGTGGGGGAAGTGAGCGCTGGCAACCGTCCAACACCCCTCGCGGCCGTCCCACCGGATCGACCGATCGCTTCCGACCCAGCCCAAGAGCTTCCGCTCGTGTTCCCACAACGTGTGAGCCGGGAACCAAACACCGAACCACCCTTTGGCGGGCAAGCCGATCGTCGGCAGGTGCTCACCCCGGTAACTCGGCATCCAGCCAGAGGGCTTGAGGTACTCGGCCTTCTGCCGCCGATCACGCCTGTGCCCTTGGCCTCCACTCGCCATCCGTCGCCCGCGTCGAGCCCCGGGGCCCCACTCGACCGATACGAGCCTGGCGAGCTGACCGGAGGCATGGCAGGGGAGATGACTCAACGGTCTGTCATGCTCGACTACGCGGCCGTCCTGGTCGACCTTGATGAAGCTGCGGCACCTCAAACACGTGCGGCTGAACCTTCCGTCGCCCACGAATTCCCCCCTTGGTTTGCGCTGCTACTCCCGTGTCTGTTGCCAGGACCTGCTGGTTTTCGGCCAGTGCCTCGTCGGCTACTCGGAGGCGAGGTTCGGCGTCAACGCGCTCAGACGGCCCGGAGGCGACTGCACGCTGCCGTATTCGACTCTTGCGGCGGCGGGGTGCTCGACGCCCCGCAGTGCACCGAGATCAGCCAGGCACGTTCACGCACGCGGGTGATGGCCTGCGCGTCAGCAGTCCCACGACGTCGGGGCAGGGCCGAACGCGCGACGACTGGCCCTCACCGCGAGAGCGGCCATGGCGGCATTGGCGCCACCACCGATCACGGCGCCGATACCGAACGGCGCCACTCGGCCGAGAACGATGATCCCCTGCTTGGTCCCGTACTTCGTGATGAAGTTCTTCCCCAGGACCTTGTTGATCTGTCGCAGCGTCTCGACCGGAACCTTGGCGACGACCTGACGTCCCCAGTGCTGCCCGGTCCGCTCGGCGATCTTGGTGATGGTGGTGGAGCCGCTCCCACCGAGCAGGATCCCCATGACGATCGTCCGGCGGCGCTCGACCTCGTCGATGGGAACCCCGTGGACCTCGGCGATCGAGAGAGCGAAGAGGGCGGTCAGCTCAAGAGACGACAGCGCCTCACCCGCCGACAGCGCCAGCGCGACTCCCGTACCGACCCCGGGCGCGGCCGCGGTCCCCCCGACCGCGGCACCTGTCCCGGTCAAGGCGCTGACGTACATCCGCTCCAGGTTGCGTATCACCTGCGCCGGCGACGCCTCAGAGTTCCGCTGACGGGCGCGGGTGATGTTCTTGCGCACCAGCGGGCTCTGGCCGCCGATCGCCTTGTCCAGGAGGTCGAGGACTCGCTGCCCACGAGCGTCTCCGTCCGGAACCGGTCCGTCGTAGGCATCCGTTGCCATGCCTTGAACCCCCCTGAGTTGTTACGTCCCAAGGGAGTCTCCCATTCGGGTTGCCGGTTCCGGAGGGTTTTGCGACAGCTCCTACCTGTCCATACTTGGCGCTGTTGCGGTCGGCCATCGCTTTCGAAGTCAGCGTCAGCGCCTCCTAGTTCCGCGTTCGCATCGGTTGAAGCGTGGTGGCCCACCCGGGAGCCTGGCCTCCGCCTATCGGCAGGGCAGAGGGCCGTGTTCGGCCGTCTGTCGCGCAGCGGGCGAACCGCGCCCAGCCGTCGTGGTCAGATCCGCTCCCTGCGCGTGTCCGTGCCGAGGGTCTGCAGACACAGTTCGGCCCAGACCGTCTTGCCGCCGGGCGGGTACGGCTCGGTGCCCCAGCGGTCGGCGAGAGCGGTCACCAGGTGGAGCCCGCGACCGGACTCGGCGTCCAGAGACGGTTCGAAGTCCGGGGCGAACGACGGAAGGCTCTCACCCCGAGCGTCGGTGACGGCGACGCGCAGCAGCCCGGTCGCGATGTCGAGGGTGAGGGCGAGCCGGAAGTCGCGGCTGTGCACACGACCGTGCAGGGCGGCGTTGGCCGCGAGTTCCGCCACGATCTGCTCGGCCCGTTCGGTGACGCCGGGTGACACCTCCCAGGAGCGGAGCTGACCGGCGGCGAGCAGACGGGCCAGCCGTGCCCCACGGCGAGTGGACGAGAGGAGCTGGGCGAACGTGCGAACGGTAGGGCGTTGTTGGGGCGTGACCGTGTTCATGGAGCCACGGTGACGGGTGCGCGAGGCGTGTTCCAGGCATACGGTCCGTACGCTGCGTCAACGTACGGGCACATTCCGTGGACGGTACGACGGCTCATACGCCACGCTGAGTGCCGTCGACTTCAGGACGGCGAACAGCGCGCGTACGAACCGGAGGTGGCTGCGGATGGCCGACGGCGGTGTGGTGGACGGCGGGGGCTCCCCGTGCGGCGAGACGGACCGGGAGCCCGGGCCCTCGGACAGTCTGCGGACCTTCGGAGCCGTCATGCAGGCGCTGCGCGAACACGCGGGTTACAGCAGAACCGAGTTCGCGAACCTGGTGAGCTTCTCGAAGCACACGGTCGAGTCGGTGGAGCTGGGGCGGCGGATGCCGGATGTGGCGCTGGTGGAGCGGTCCGAGGAGGCGCTGGGCAACACCGGCGCCCTGCGGAAGGCCTCGCAGTACGTGACACGGGGGCGCGGGGACGTGGGGCTCGCGGCGTGGTTCCGGCAGTGGGCACGGCTGGAGCGGGTGGCGGTGAGTCTGTGCACGTACGAGTGCCGGCTGGTGCCGGGGTTGTTGCAGTCGGAGGGGTATGCGCGGGCGGTGTTCGAGGGGACCGTTCCGGTGGCGCCGGACAGCCTGCTGGAGGACTTCATGGCCCGGCGGATGGAGCGACAGCGGATGCTGTTCGAGCGTCCGACGACGCCGTTCAGCTTCATCGTCGAAGAGCACGTCTTCCGGCGCCGGTTCGGGGATCCGGAACAGATGCGGGAGATGTTCGACCATGTGCTGGAGCTGAGCGCACCGCGGAACGTGACGCTTCAAGTCGTGCCGCTGGAGGCAGGGTTGCATGCTTGTCTGGATGGGCCGGTGCGGCTTTTGGAGACTCCTAGGGGGCAGCGATACGCATACTCCGAGGGGCAGCAGAACGGCCGTCTGATCTCCGACGTGAAAGAGGTGAGCCTGCTCTGCCAGCGCTATGACACACTGCGCTCGCAGGCCCTGAACGCCAAGGACTCTCGGGGTCTGCTGGAGCGACTCCGAGGAGAGCTATGAGCGCGAGGCCGGAACTGGCGTGGTTCAAGTCCAGCTACAGCGGCAGTCAGGGTGACGACTGCGTAGAGGTCGCCGTCACCGAACAGGCCGTGTGCGTACGGGACTCCAAGGACGTGTCGCGTCCTCACTTCGCTGTCGGCTGCGAGGAGTGGACGCGGTTCGTGGGGTTCGCGACAGAGGCGTGAAGGTCGTCTGGCCCGTGCAGTCGCACGGGCCAGGACAGGAGTAACCGTCAGCTTTCGCGGTTGCGACAGATGCCCGCGAAATCGCAGCTGGCGCAGGTTGCACACCAGTTGTCCCGGCGGGACAACTGGTTGGTGCGCAGCGAATCCGCCGCCTCCGTGACCCGCTTGCCGAGGTCGGTCATAACCTCGGGGTCCACCATCTCGCGGGTGTCGCGTCCCGCCTTGTCGAGATTGAGGACCTCGACGACGTCCGCATCCTGCCCCGTCAGCTCCCGGTAGCCGAGCACGTACAAGTGCAACTGGTCACGGGTCAGATCCTCGGCCTGGGCGCGTTCGCTGGACTTGAAGTCGACGACCGACGTCTCGTTTGTGTCCAGCCGCTTGATCAGGTCGACACGGCCGGTGACGGTGACACCGGGGACCGGGTGGATCTCGACGGGCTGCTCGGAGTACCGCGTCTGGTGGAGGGTCGTGCCATGGCGCTCCAGGTAGTGCCGCACGGCCGTCTCGGCGGCTGGGCGGAGTTGGTCGGCTGCCGCCTTGTTCGCGAACGGGAGGTTGAGGTGGCGGTCCACGAGGTCCTCCGCCTCCTCCGGGGTGGCGATGTCGCCCTCGATGGCGCGCTTGTGGATCTCGGCCATCACATCGTGCAGGGACTTGCCGAAGCCGAGTTCCTTCTGCAGGGGCGAGTCGAAACCGTAGAGCAGGCGGAGCTTGAAGGAGTACGGGCACTCGAAGAGGTACTTCAGGTCCGAGAAGGACATGACGACATCGGGGGTGCCTCGCCTGGGGGTCGGCGTCAGTCGGCCGTCGGACGAGGGGACGGCCTCGCGGGTCAGGACGGTGTGGACCCCCGTGGCTTCGTTGAAGAAGTCCGAGCGCTTCTTGCCGGTGCGCTTCTCGCTGGGGGCGAAGGAGAGCGCCAGGTACTTCTGGGCGCGGGTGACGGCGACGTAGAACAGACGCCGCTCGTCCGCCTCGGTTCCCCGGTAGCGGGCCGCGCCCGGGATGAGTTCCTCCTCGACCACGTGGAAGACGCCGAGCCCTCCCCGACCGGAGGCGGGGAAGGTGTTCTTGCGTAGGGCGGGCAGGAAGACCGCGGGCCACTGCATGCCCTTGGCCTGGTGCACCGTGGCGATGACGACGGCGTTGGGCTGGGCGTAGCCGTTGTCCCCGTCGGACTCCTCGTAGTAGTCGGGTGCCTGGTGCTCGACCCACTTGGCGAACGCGTCAAACCGCTGCTGGGGTTCGCTGGTGAGGTGGATGCGTTCGAAGTCCCCGATTGCGGTGGAGAAGCGGCCGAGGTTGTAGTAGACGAGTTCGCCCCGCTCGTTCGGAACACGCTCCTCGCGCAGCTCCACGGCTTCGAGGAACTCTAGGAAAACGCCCTGGAGCGTGGTGGAGTCCCAGGGCTTGGAGGCATCCCACTGCATGGCGGCAGTGAGTACGGGAAGTCCGGCACGTACGTCACCCTCCGCGAGTCCGACGCCGGCGTCCACCCATGCATCGACGACATCCTGCTCGTCGGCCAGCCCCGCGACGAACCGGAAACAGGTGACGGCTGCCTGCACTTCGGGGGTCTCGAAGAGCTTGGTGAGGCCCTTGATGACGTACGGGATGTCACGGCGGCGCAACTCTTCGACGAGAGGTCCAGCGTCGGCCTTGACGGAGCGGAAGAGGACGGCGAAGTCGGACCAGTCGAGTCCGCGCGGCTCACTGCCTTCTCGGTCCTTGAAGGGGACGCCACGCAGTCGCTCCATGCGGTCGACGAGCCAGGTGGCCTCGGCCTCGGTGTCCGGGAACTCCAGCGCCAACAGGTCACCGCGCTCGAAGGTCTGATGGCCCGCGGCGGTCATCGCCTTGCTGAGACGCTCGCCGGGAGGGATCTGCTCGACGACGTGGCGAGCGAGATCGACGATGGCGGAACTGGAGCGGAAGTTCTCATTCAGGGTGACGCGGTGGACGTTGGGGTAGCGGCCCTCGATCGTGAGGATGTTCTCGACGGCACTGCCACGCCACTGATAGATCGTCTGGTCGTCGTCGCCGACCACGCACAGGTTCGCGCCGTGGCGGGTGAGCCCGCGGATCAGCTGCTCCTGGACCGGGTTGGTGTCCTGGTACTCGTCGACGACGACGTATTTGACGGTCTCCTTCACGTGCCGCTGAAGGTCCAGAACAGACTCGTCACCCTCGTCGTTGTCGTCGTTCAGCAGGACTGCGGCGTTGTGGAGGATCGCCGTGTAGTCGAAGTAGGCGCGGTCGCTGAGGAGCCCCATGTACTTGTCGAGTCCGTCCGCGACGTCCGGGCGCAGCCCTTCCAGGTCCACATCGTCCTCGCGGAGGATCGACATGACCTGCTGGTACAACTTGGAGTTGACCCAGCGCCGCAGGGGTTTCTCGGTGCCTCTGACGACCGCGTTTGTCGTGGTCAGTCCGGAGCGGGTGCTGTACTTGTCGATGATCAGGCGCGTCTGCACGTCGTTGAGGACGTTGTACTTGAATGCCTCAGGGACGTGGCTGTGCAGTAGGTCCAAGGCGTAGCCGTGCATGGTGCCGATGTACATCTCGGCAAGGCCGTGCACCTCGCCGTGGAGTTCACGGATCCTGGTGTGCACACGTTCCTTGAGTTCACCGGCGGCCTTCTCGGTGAAGGTGAAGGCGACGATGTTCTTCGGCTGCACATCGGGCCGCCCGAGCAGGCCGGCGATCCGCTGCGAGATGACCTCTGTCTTGCCGGACCCGGCACAGGCGACGATGAGGAGATTGTCGTCGTGTGTGTTGATGGCGGTGCGCTGGGCATCCGTGAACGGCATTGTTCCCCCCGGAACTGACTGGTGCCTCCGTGTGCGAGGCCGGTGGTGGGCGGGGCGGGTGCCGTGGTGGCACCCACCCCGCGAGTGGTGACGTCAGACCTCGATGGCCTTGAGGACCTCGTCGCCGTAGTAGTTGACGACCTTGACCGCGATGCGGCCGGACTCGGGCTTGGGGAAGGGACGCGACTTCGTGGTGAAGAGGGTGGCCAGGGCCTCCTCGTCGATCTGCCCCTTGAGCGCTTTGCCGAGCCGCTCGTATGGGTTGAGACCCGTGGGCTTCCCGTTCTCTCCCGAGAAGTAAACGTGGCGCACGATGAAGGCCTCGGCATCGTAGTTCGTGTCGATGGACCACATCATGATGTCGTCGGGACCTTCGGCACGGACCTGGCCGGTCGTCGGGTTGTAGATGTCGAGTCCCTTGATCTCGGCGACGAGCTGGCCGTCGCTCATCTCGGTCACCTCGATGTCAGGCTCGCCGAAGACCGTGAACAGGTTGCCAGCGCCGGTGTTTGCGAGTTCGTCTCCCATGGCGAGGTCCGGGTTCATGCGGACGTTCAGCACGGTCAGCTTGCCGACCTGGCGCTGCTGGATGACGGAGAACTCGCCCCTCTCCTCGTTGATCTCGTTGGTCGCCTCGGTCGCGTTGGCATCGAAGGCGAAACCGAGGATGAGCAGGAGGTCAATTTCGCCGAACCGGAGGGCTTCACGGGCTGCGTTCTTGATGAACAGCGAGTCGACGGTTCCGTACTCGGGGCCGAGTGCGATGCCGACGCGAGCTGGCGTCCCCTCCTCGGCGTCCTTGCGGATGCCGACGGCGGTCAGTATCCGACCCGAAACCGGCTCGACCGACTCGAACTCCAGCCGCTCGTTCCGGTAACCGTTCTGCACGCCGGCCTTCTTGACGTGTTCCAGGATCGTCTCTTCGTAGGAGGCGCCGGACGGCATCATCTCGGCGGCCTTCTCAGAGGCCGGAACCTCCTGGTCGAAGGAGACGGAGCGGTGCGGCGACAGGGACTCGACGGTGAAAGCTCCGGCAACCCGTACGGCCTTCTTGTTCTCGTAGGGACGGTCGTACAAGGTCTCGAACTCGGCGTGCTTCTTGATCGCCTTGTCGATCTGTTCGCGGGTCCTCCCCTCCTTGATGTCGGGGTTGTTCGCGATCGACTTCAACGTGATGTGTGGGACACGCTCGTAGACGAAGCCACGGCGGATGTCGTGTTTTGAGGGCGAGCGGTCGAGCGGCTGCTGGCTGAGTTCGGCTTCCTTTGCCTTTCCTTCGGGGGAGTCGGCGAGGAGATAGGCGGGGTAAAGAGCGCCCATGATGCGGTGACGGGCGAGAGAGACGGCGACACGCGAAGAGTCGATGGTGATCCAGCGACGTCCCCGTTGCTCGGCGACATAGGCCGTGGTGCCGGAGCCGCAGGTTGGGTCGAGGATGAGATCACCTGGGTCAGTGGTCATGAGCATGCAGCGTTCGATTGCAGAATTTGCGGTCTGTACAACGTAAATTTTTGGATCCGCTCGACTCTGAATGCCTCCGATGTCAGTCCATGTGTTGGAAATGGGGAATGCAGGAAAGTCGTCGTGGTATCGAACGTAGGAGAGGGTGTTGCTGGTTGCCTGCACTCGTCGAGCTAGAAGCAAATTTTTCATACCTGCTTCGTTTGTCTTCCAACGTGATGTCATGTTCGGGCGGAAGGTTCGGTTATCGACCTCGACGGGGAACCATGAGGCAGCCCCTTCCCCCTTTTCGCGCCCCATGCTCTGGCTCGTGAGGTTGTCAAGGCGAAATGCTCGCCCGCTCTTTCCGGCGTCGGCTGCCCTCTTTAGCGGTAGGCGACTTCCGTCTTCGAGCTCAACCTGGTTGTACTTATCCGATCCGGTGCCGCCTAGTTCACGCCTTTGGTAAAGGCGCCTATATTTGGCCTTTTCTTTGTCCTTAGCGTACCAAACGATGAAATCGGATGTGCCGGGAAGGAAGTCGCTTGTCTGGCCAGCTGTCTTGGTGTAAGTGATGAGTGAAACGAAATTTTCGGGACTGAATACCTCATCCAGGAGAGATCGCACCAGGTGAACATTCTCGTCGCCGATTTGCACAAAAACGGAGCCAGATTCCGACAGCAGGTCCCGGATGGCGGTGAGCCGGTCCCGTAGGTATGTGAGGTAGGAGTGGATGCCGAGATGCCAAGTATCCCGGAAGGCTCGAAGCTGTTCTACCTCTTTTGTTGCAGAAGAGAGGTTGCCGTCTTTCACGTCACGTGATCGTGCGGTTACCTGCCAGTTCGAGTTAAATCTGATCCCATACGGCGGATCGATGTACACCATCTGGACCTTGCCCCGCAGATTCTCGCGCTCCGCAAGGCTTGCCATCACCTGGAGCGAGTCGCCCAGGATCATGCGGTTGGTCCAGTTCATTTGGTGCTTATACCACTCGATTTTCTCCAGCTCGTCCGGGATCCCGTCGTCGAAAAAGTCAGTACCGAAGAGTGACAATTCCTCCTCGGCGCCATCGTTTTCCCCGTCCTTCCGTCGCCTCTTCGTCTCGTCCATGAGCTGCTTGACGAGATACCGCGGCTCGATTAGCTCCTGGCGGAAGATCGGTGGGGCCGGTACCTCCAGGTCCTGGCGGTCCTGCTCGTCCTTGCCCTTCCAGACGAGCTGAGGATCGAGTGACGGGTCACGCGGGTACAGCAGCGTCTTTGTCTGCTCAACCTCCTCCGTGACAAGATCGAACGCGTCCGCCGTAGGGTTGTTCACTCGCTTGTCCTCATGCCTTATGGCCTGCACGGCCTTGGTGCGGTTCGCGGCGGTCTTCGCGCTGCTTCTGCGGGGAGCGGCCATCGTCCTTACTTCCCTTCCTCGTCGTTGCCGTCGTGCCGCCGCTGCTCGGCCTCCGCCTCGCGCGCCGCGCTGAACAGGTCGTCCCAGGGGTAGTCGTCGCCGCCCCAGTCCGCGTCGTCATCGTCGTTCTTGAGTCGCTCGACGCTCTTGAGTCCGTCCTCATGGAGGCCCGTGAGCGCCCCGTCGTCGTACAGCGACTGAATGGCCATGTTCAGCACCACCTTGAACCTGGTGGGATCCTCCGACAGCTCGACGTAACCCCACTTGCCGAACCCGCCGTGGTTGTTGACAGCCGCGCACCACATGCGTGCGGTCTCCGCCTTCATGGCTCGCTTGCCGGCCGACTTGCGGGAGCCCGACACCTCCACGATGAGGTGACGCTGCTCGTCCTCATCATCGCGTGGCTTCAACCTGACGATGAAGTCAGGCAGGTACCGGTGAGTGCGTCCGGCATAGAGGTACGGAATTGCGAACTCCAGGTGGTCATTCTTGACGTACGACTCCACGTTCTTGTTGCCGTCGAGCAACGTCGCCAGGATCTGCTCCCAGGTGTTGCCGTCTATTCCGTCGAGGACGACATAGTTCACCGGCGACTTGTCCGGTTCGGCCTCGTAGACCGCCTTGGTCGTGTAGAAGTTCACGTCGTCCGTAGAGCCCTCCGGCGCGTACCTCGCGAAAATGGGTACCACCTTGGACGGGTTGTTGTTCTCCTGACGGTTCAATGCGGCGAAGAACTGTTGCGCGGCCCGCAGTTGTTCCTCGGAAACGCTGGCAATGATCGTCAAGTCCCGCTGGTTATCAGTACCGACGCAATGAGTGATCCAGTCCTTCGCCAGCTTCACGAGGTTCGGGAACATCCAAGGCTTGCGACCTTGCTTCGGGTCTTCCAGAAGTTCCAGAGCCAGCTCGGCTACCTTGAAGGCGACTTGCTGGACGCGGACACCTCGGCCATCGACCAGCGTGTGCGTGGCACTCTTCCCGATGAGGCCTTCTACCTCGGCCCGCGTCGCGACGTGCTCGTTGACCTTGAACGGTTCCGCCTGCGTGAAGTCCGCGTAGAAGCGCGCCTCCTCGATCTCTACGCGGTACCCCTCCAAGCGCGGGAAGGTGATGCGCAGCTCCTCACGATCCTTCATGGCCCGGACGTGCTTCGGCTCCGGTCGGGGCTTGGTCTTCAGCTCGCGGTTCGGGTCCGTCTGGATGAACTGGAAGGGGATGCCGTACACATCCGCGTACTCCGGCTCCAGCAGTCCCTCGTCGTTCACCGCATACGAGATGCGGCGAAGCCCACGACCCACGACCTGCTCGCACAGCAGGTGACTGCCGAAGGCCCGGACTCCCAAGACGTGGGTAACCGTGTTGGCGTCCCAGCCCTCCGTCAGCATGGACACTGACACTACGCACCGCACGTCCTGCCCGAGCCTGCCCTTCTTGCCGACGGTGTTCAGGACCTCACGCAGCAGGTCGGCATCGGTGAGCGCTTCCACATCCCGGTCGGGGAACCGGGTGCGGTACTCCTCCTTGAACGCCTCCAGCTCCTCGGCTGCCGCAGCCTTGAACTGAGCGTCCAGCTGGGGATTGTCGGACTCCAGCTGCGCAGAGTCGACCAGGATGGTGCGAGGCACGGGGTAACGGCGGCCCTGCTCGTCATAGTTGGAGAAGAGGTCCAGCATGCCGCGCTTGCCAAGGCCGCCGGTCTCCGGCAACTCATGCCCGGCGATCTGGTCGTACACCCACTTCGACACCGTCGTGTTGTTGCAGACGACGATGAACACTGGAGGAGTGGAGCCGGTGCCCCGGGTCTCCTCCTCCCAGCGCGCGAAGGCCTCCGCGTAGTTGCGGTACAGGCTGTGAGTCGCGCCGTCCAGAACGGCCGGCAGCGTCTTGTCCGCGAGCGTCTCCGGCTTCTGCGAGCGCTTCGGCATCTCGTCCCTGATGTGCTCCCATAGGTTCAGGTACGAGACCTCCTTGTGCTCCGCGTCGTCGTCCACCGGCACACGAGGGATCTTGACCAGGCCCGACTCGATGGCGTCCAGGAGTCCGAAATCGCTGACCACCCACGGGAAGAGGGTTCCCTCCGGGTAGCCCGAGCCGTTCAGGTAGAAGGGGGTCGCCGAGAGGTCGTAGACCGTCTTGATGCCGGTCTTGCGCATGATGTGGTTCAGGCCGTCGAACCACTGGCGCGCGTGCTTGTTCTCCTCCTCGGCCTGCTTCTTCTCCTCCCCCTTCAGGTCGTCGACGGTTACGGCCCCCTCCAGGGCGGCCCCGCGGGTCTGGTAGCAGTGGTGCGCCTCGTCGTTGATGACGATGATCTCGCCCTTGCTGCCGCCCAGATCGCGCAGCACCCGGTTGACCATCATGTCGGGCGTCTCGATGAAGGGATCGTTCTTCGACTTGGCCAGCAGCAGCTTCTTGGTCTTGGACGCGAGTCCCTGGCCCTCCCGCGTCGTCTTGAGCATGAACGCGTGGTAGTTGGTGATCGCCACCTGCGCCTGCCCGAGCGCCCCCCACAGGTCCGCCGGGACGATGTCCCGCTCGTCGTAGTAATTGTTCGGGTCGGAGGGCATCAGCACCCGCAGCCGGTCCCGGATGGTCACACCGGGCGCGACTAGAAGGAAGCGCTTGGCGAACCGGGCGTCCTGCGGGCCGGCGACCTTGTTGAGGACGTTCCAGGCGATCAGCATCGCCATCACGACGGTCTTGCCCGCACCCGTCGCCATCTTCAGGGCGACCCTGGGCAGCCCCGCGTTGTGCTCCTGGTTGGTTTCTTCCAGGTGGGTCTTGATCCACGGCCTGCCGAGTTTCGTGCCCACCTCCGTCAGGTATATGGCGGTTTCCACCGCTTCCACCTGTGCGAAGAACAACTTCCGCTCCCGCTCCGGGGCGGTCCAGTACTCCAGGAGACGACGGGTCGTCGGCGTGATGTTGGGATATCCCGCAGTGCGCCAGCGGTCGACCTCGTTGCGGATATTGCCGATGACATCCTGGCCCTTGCGCTCTTCCAGGATGCCGTCGAAGAACAGCTCGTGCTGGACGCCGGCCGACGTCTTGCGTCCCTTCCGGGCGCGTGGGACGGGCATCCAGGTCTCGCTCGGGCGGCGCCCAGGGACCCGCTCACCGGTCGGCTGCCCTCGCTCGTCCAGTTCCCAGTGCCAGGCCGGCTCCGCGTACGGCGAATTGATGATCGGGTTCTCGATCACTGCTGCCATGCTCTAGATATCTCCCTCACGCCACATCTGCGTGGACCGTACATCCTGCCACTGACAATGACCCCATTCGTGCGAGATCAGGTAATCCGCACCCGGTGCTCCCCCCGCTCCAGCCGCCCCATCACCACCTGATGGGCCCGCCACCCATCCGGAAACTTGGGCGGCACGTCCAGATACACAGGGCTGCTCCGCGGATGCCGGTCCAGCAGGTCGCGGATGCCGGCGCGGGCCACCACGATGCAGGCGAAGCGGTGCCGGGACAGCAGGACGCACAGGCGGCCCGTCTCCAGGTGGAAGGCGGAGGCGTCCTGGCGGCCGGACAGTGGGTGCCAGACGAGGGTGACGTCGAACTCGCGGCCCTGGAGGCGGTTGGCGGTGTCCACCGTGATGCCGGTCAGGCCGCGGGCGGCGAGGCGATTGCGGACCGCCTCCGCCTGCACGGTGCGCGCCGTGCCGATCGCGATGCGGTCCGTGGTCAAGGGCTCCTCGTTGACCAGGGCGCCGCGTTCCAGCAGCCGGGCCGCCGTCGCCGCGAGGGCCTCGGCCACCTCCGGGTCCTGGTCGAGGGTGTGGCGGGCGGGGAGTTCCAGGTGGCCCCAGCCGGAGTCGGCGGCCCGGGCGAGGACGTCGTCCAGCGGGCCTGAGCCGTGGGGCAGGCTGGCGTACGACAGCACGCGCTCCGCTGCCGTCGTGCCGGGGACGAACCGGTAGAAGGGGTAGAAGGCCTGCTCGACCAGGGGCGCCGCCGACTCGGGGAGACGCCAGGAGACGGGGAGCTGGTGGCGGACGAGGTCGGGGTTGTGGGCGAGGGTGACGTCGACCGCGTTGCGCAGCGGGTCCCAGGTCAGGCCGTGCCAGCGGTCGGTCTCCACGGTGGCGAAGGGGTCGAGCTGCCCGGGGTCGCCGACGAAGAGGACCTGTGAGTCGTCCTGGGAGAACAGCGGGGCCGTGGCCAGGAGACCGTCCGAGCGCATCTGGTACGCCTCGTCGACGATGGCCCACCGCCACGGCGCGCACTTGTCCGGGGTGACGAACGACCATTTCTTCGCGGTGGACACCACGACGGGCAGGTCGCGCAGGTCCGTCACCTGGCTGCTCCCGGTGATGTTGGGGTGGCGAGTGACACGGGGCGGGAGGACATGGCCGCCGGCGTGGAGGCGGCCGAGGGCCAGGCCGGGATGCTCCCGCGCGATGCGATCCACCAAGTCGTCGACCTGCTCGTTGGTCTGCGCGACGATCATGAGCTGGTGGCCCGCGGACGTCAGGTGCCCGGTGGCCCTCACCACCAGCGTGGACTTCCCGGCCCCGGGAGGCGAGTCCACGACGACGCCCCGGCCGGGCGCGGTGTCCAGGCTGGCCAGGATCCCCGTCACCGCCCGGTCCGCGCGTTCGCCGGGGGTGAGGGATGCGGGCTCCCCGGTGTCGGGAAGGAGGGCGGTCACTCCCAGGTCTCCTCTGCGTCCTCGTCGGTGGGCTCGTACGGCTGCGGGGGACCGCCGTGGGTCCAGGGGGTGTCCTCCTCGTCGGGGAGGGCGGACGGCATGGCCGTGGGGTTGAGCGTGGTGTACGTCAGCTCCTCGCCGGTCTCGGCGAGGGTGCCGGGCGGTGCGGGGGGCCTGCGCTTGTTCGCGAAGCCGCCCTTCAGCTGGAGCACCACGGTGTGGCTGCCGTCGTCCTCCTGCCGGACCTCGAGGATCCGGGCTCCCTGGCCTGGCCGGGCAGGGGACTTCACCTCCGTGCCGACCGCGGGGACGGTACGGGCGTCGGTGCGGAGCGTGATCGTCGGGCGCCACACCTGGGAGCCGGGGCGGTCGCCGGGGACGAAGCGGTCCTCTTCCCTGGCCGTCACCGTGCCCGTGAACGCCTCGCCGGTCAGCTCGTACTCCGCCATCACCAGCGGATCGTCGTACGCGCGCTCCGCCTCGTACCGGGCGACCGCGTCCTCCAGCCGGGCCAGACGGCGGGCGGCCCGGACGGCCTGGTCGCGGCGGGCCTGCGGGCGGCCGTCGGCGTCCAGGTACTCGGCGTACTCGGAGAACCAGCGTCGGTCGAGGGCCCAGCGATCGGGTACGTGGGCGCCCTCCGGCAGCTCGCGGAGCAGCTCCACGCCGTGCCACATCAGCCGCCAGGTGGGCAGCATCTGGCCGTGCAGTTCACGGTCGATCTGGCGGCCGACCGCCTCGCGTCCGCGGTCGTCGGACGCCTCGTCGTAACGCGTCATCAGCTCGTGCAGGGTCCGGTCGAAGACCGGGTCCGTGGACGGGCCGGCGGGTGGCCACACGGCGGGGTCCTCGGTCTCCCGCGCCGCGCTCGCGCCGTCGCTGCCTTCCGGCGGATCGATCCAGGCGAGCAGGGACGCGAGGTGGGAGTCCTCGGAAGGGCTTTGGCCCGTCGCCCAGTGCGCGGCGAGCAGCCGGGTCATCGCGAGCAGCACACCGGAGTTGGGGAACTCGGCCAGGTCGGCGAACCACGTCAGCCACTTGCCGAGGGCGGGCACGGACGGGTCGACCGCATACGGTCCCTCGGTGGCGCGGAGCCTGGTCAGCCGGCCCAGCAGGCGGACGTACGCGATGCCCTCGCCGTTCGGTACGAGAAGCTGCGGGCCCCGCTGGAAGCGCAGGCGTTCCTCCTTCTCCTTGCCACGGCCGACGGTGTAGGGCTCCGTCTCCGTCCGGCAGCCGTCGATGTACGCGAGGAGGAGCTCGGCGAGGCGCTCGGCGAACCGGAAGCGTTCGGCGCGGTTGCGCGGCTGGCGGACGGTGAGGAGGACCGGGTGCTCGGGGTCCGTGCCCGCGAGCGCGGCCAGGGGTGCGCAGGCCTCACCGGCGAGGGTGAGCGGCACCAGGACGAACGGCTTGTCGTCCAGGTGCTGGTGGCGGACGGTCGTCAGCGGCTCGGCCCGGCCGGTGCGGGACGCCGTCAGCGCCGCGACGGTGGACAGGACGCTCATGCGGCCCCCCGGCGGAGTCGGCGCAGCCGGGCGGCGGCGCGCAGCAGGTCGGCGGCTTCCGCCTCGGCCTCTCCGGGGGCGGCGACGCCGTCCAGGTAGTCGAGGGCGATACGGGTGGAGTCAATGCCCGGCAGGTCGTTGCGCACGCCGTTGCCGAAGCGGGCCGGTGAGGCGCAGCCGTCCGCCTCGTCGCGGCAATAGCGCGCCATCTCGCAGAAGGACAGGCAGGAGGGCGTGTACGACGCGTCCAACGCCTCTATGGATGCTGAGAGTTCGTCTGCGTCTCGGGTCGTGTCCAGGGTCGCCGTCTCGGGGAGCCGGGCTGCGAGGTCCTCGGCGCGCCGCAGCCGCGAGAGCTGGAACTGGAGGGCGTCGAGTTCCTGCCGGAGGTCGACGAGGCGGGCGTAGGGGCGGTTGGAGAAGTCCTTGGGGCAGACGAGCAGGAACTCGTGGGCGAGCTGGTCGGTGGGCAGACCGGCGGTCTCGAAAGCGCGGCGCAGGGCCAGGACGTACACCGCGGCCTGCTTGGCCGTCTCGGCGACGGCGGTCGGGTTGGCCTGGCCGTCGATCGCCGCAAAGGAGCGGATCAGGACGACGTGGAACTTCCCGTCGATGCGGTGGGTGAGCGCGTCCGGCTCCAAGTACGCGGTCTGACCGGCGACTTCGAGGGAGAGCACCGGGCGGTCGAGGATCAGCCGTACGTCCTGGCCGGAGGCCACGTGCGCGATGAGGCGGCGGGTCTCCCGCTCGCGCACGTGCAGCTCCGTGTTGCCTCCCACCTCGTTGAGGTCGGTCACATGGGCTTCCGCCACGGGGACGGAGAGCTGCTCGCGCAGCAGTTGGATGAGCTCGGCGTAGCCACCCCACTTCACGAGAGCGTGGAAGGCCTGTTCGCGGGCGAGGGCGAAGGGGGACTGGCCGAAGCGCGGCTCGTATCCGACCTGCTGGGCGAGCAGCGCCTTGTCCACTCCGGCGGCGTCGAGGACCGCGCGGCGGGCGCAGGCGGGGTTGGCGGTCAGCGCGGTGATCTTGCGGGCGGTGTACGGCTGAGGGGGCTGCGGTCCACGCAGCCGCGCGAGTCGGCCGTCGGGAGGTTCGGACTGCTGCGAGGGCATCGTCTCTGCTTCGGGTACGTCTTCGGGGGCTTACCCGTCTGCGAGGCGTCTGGCACGCCGTCGCTGTCGGGGAACGGGTCGTCAGGACAGGGTCCCACTTGCGTCGCGCAGGGCGTCGCGCATCGGGGCCGCGCCGAACAGCTGCTGTACGTCGGCCAGTTGACCACGGGCGCGCTGCGCGGCCGCTTGCCGTTGCTGGTCGTCCTCCTGCTGATGGACGGCGGCTTCGGCGTGGGCTGCGGCGATCACACGGGCGGGATCGGGCTCCTGGGCCGAGGCGTCGTAGGCGCCGGGGATGGTGAGGGCGAAGCGGCGCAGCAGCCGCCACGCCGCGTCCGGGGCCGGGTGCCCCGCGGTGGCGAGTCGCTGGATCTGCTCGGCGGTCCCCACCGCGTGGGTGAGGAAGTCGGCGCGCGGGCTGAGCGGGCCGATGATCCGCCGCTCCACGGGCCAGGTGGACAGGGCCAGCAGCCCGCGCGCGGGGACGAGACGGTCGTGGGTCAGCGCCGCGCAGACGTAGTACGGGCGGGCGTAGCCCTGTGCCGTGAAGGAGCGCTCCTCGTCGCGGCGGAGTGACGCGAGTTTGGTGGCGACCAGCGGTTCGGTGAAGAACGCCTCGTACGTGGAGGAGATGAGCTTGGGGGAGGCAGGGGCCCCGAGCAGGGTGAGCGCCTGGTGGACCTGTTCGCGGATCGGGATGGAGCCGTGCACCGGGCGCTCCTTGCGGCGTGACTCACCCGCAGTTACCGACGTCGGCGAGGTCTGGGGGTCGGTCGGGAGCGCGCCGACGTCCGTTGCGGACTCGGATTCGGCCTCGACTTCGAGGGCGTGCTCCCACGCGGCCTCGGCCTCGCGCAGTGCGCGACGGATGCGCGCGGTTTCCATCTTGTCCCGTGCGCGAACGGCACCGCGCAGCTCGGTGCGCAGCTGGGACAGGCGCTGCTCGAGATCCTCCAGTGATGCCGCCATGCGGGGCAGCTTAGCGCAGGATCCAACCTGTGCCAATAACTTCCAATGACTTCCAAGTTTCCTGCTACGGTCGATTAGCGACGGCGCACCCGGCCGGCCCGAAGGGCGCTGTGTGCCCGAGATCAAGAAGGGGGAGGCAATGAGCCACGAGCACACCACGGCTTGGCACAGGCCGCACTGGCTGACGGGGGACGACAGCCTGGTCCGCGTGGGGCCTGGGACGGGCGGGAGCGAGGAACACACCTGCCCCTCGCATGCCGCGGCCAAGGCCCGGCCCGGTCTCTGGCCCACCCGGCGACTCCGGCTGCCGAAGCCGGAGCTCGAGACGTTCACCCTCGGGCCGGTCATGGACGCCGTCGACCGGGTCGAGTTCCACGGGGAGACCCCCGACCAGGCCCTGGCAGGGTTACGTTCGCGGACTCCCGTCCTCCACCCCGGTCACCTGACGTACACCGAGCACGCCTTCCGTACCTACCTGGGAGCGTGCGCCGATGACGCCGGGCAGGGGCTCCAGCCGGTTCGTCCGTACTGGGTGGCTCAGCGGGAGAACGGCAAGTTCTGGGAGCTGTACGGCTGGTGGCGCAGGTACGAGGCGGCTGGGGGACGACTACGCGAGTACCGGCGACTGCGGCACGGCGAGGCCAAGGACTCCGAGCCCGGGGAGATCGCCATCGCCGTGTACGTCGCCGTTCACGGGCGCCAGGCGGCCTGGCCCCGGAAGTGGGCTCGCCCGTTCGAGCCGTACGGGCCCGCCGTCCGGCCGGAGCGAGTGCGTGTCGTCGAAGTCGGGCTCGCCGACGGGCGACCGCGCGTGCAGTTCGACGGGACGGCCGAGGAGGCCGAGGCGTACTACGCCGAGCACGGGCACGCGCACGTGGCCCGAATCGTGGCGGGCGGCCGGCCGGCACCCGGCTCGTCCTGCGTCGACTGCAAGCAGTTCACGGGCTGCGAGGCCGTGCCGCGCAGGCCCGGCGTCCTCGGACTCCCCTCGCGGGTGGCGCCGCTGCGGAAGGTGTCGATCAGCGATCTGCGCTATCACGCGGCCTGCCCCGCGCAGGGATTCCTCCGCGCCCTGCACCTGCCCAAGTCCGACGAGTACGGCAGCGCGGCCAGACTCGGCCAGGCCGTGCACGGCTGGGTCGAGAAGCTGCATCGTCGCCCGGGGTGGCCACCGTGCGCCGCCGATGACATGCCCCCGGAGGGCGAGAACTGGACAGAGGGACGCTGGCGGGTCTCCGACGAGGACGCCGCGACCGGCCGGGACATGCTGCTCCACCACGTTGACGCCTGCCCCTTCCAGGACGCCACCCTCATCCAGCGGGTGGAGCCCGAAGCCCTGCGCGTCGTCCACGACACCGCGGCGCAGGCCGTCGTCATCGCCAAGCCGGACCTGCTCTACCAGGAAGACGGCTCGTGGGTATGGCGGGAGCTCAAGACGACACGGAAGCGGCGCCGCCGGCACGAGGACCCTCTCGAGACGTACCCCCAACTCGCCCTCGCCGTCACGCTCCTGGCGCAGGGCGCACTGGGCGGCGACCCGGACGGCTCGCGCGTCGAGGTGGAGATCCTCCGGCCGGACGGATCCGATCCGCACGTGATCGACCCGACGGACCCGGAACAGCGGCGGAAGGCACTGGCTGTGCTTCGGCGGTACGCCGGTCCCTGGCGGGAGGACGAGGCCTGGGATGCCCGACCCGGACCGCATTGTCAGTCCTGCCCGGTATCACGGTGGTGTCCGAGCGGCGCGTCTGACGGCGCCGTCGCGGCAGAGGGGGAGTGATGACCACGACCGAGCTGAGAGACTCACGGTCCGAGGGCGCCGCCGGCACGGACGAGGCACTGCTTCGCCAGATCGCCAGCGCCCTGGCGTGCCTGTCCCGGCAGCAGACCGTGCCCAACCCGGTGTACCCGGCGAAGGTGCAGAACGCGTACAACCGCCTCGTCCTGCACTGCCTGCGCCGGGGCGAGGAGCCGCCGGGCAGCGTGCCCCACATGGTCCGGTGGGCCTGCGAACGACCGCTGGTGGACTGGCCGTTGAAGCTGCCTGCCGACACCTTCCCAGGAGCGGCCCTGCTCGTCGACCCGGATACCCGGCTCCCGCACCAGCTCTGCATGGAGTGGGAGGTGAGCGCGGCCGACCCGGCCGCCGAGCTCTTCGAGAACGAGCGCATCCGGGAAGCGCTCGCCCTCTGCCGAGCGGCCAAAGCCCCGCAGGCGTACACCGCGTTCCGGGCCCTGCTCACCTCCAGGCCCGTGCTGACCGGTGCCGAGCTGGCGCTGCTCGGCGGCGATCCGGACTGCGGCATGCTGCTGCACGACGTGATCAAGCGCTGTTACGAGCCCGTGCCCGCTTCCTACCTGCGGCGCGGCACGTACCGGCAGTGCGCTCGCTGCCGCTGCCTGATGGTGCCGCTGCTGCATGGCGGCCATCGCTGCGAGCTGGACCGGTGCCGCCGCGACGGGACCTCGGACGAAGGCACACCGCTTGGCGCCGACAAAGGCGGGGTCTTCCAGCTCAGCCGCCCCCTGCGGATGTTCATCACCAGCCCTGGGCTCGCGGAGACCGATCTGCAAGCTGCGCTGAAGAAGAAATTCGGAATCACCCCCGAAATGTGGCCCAACTACGACGCCTACGACCTGCGCGTCCCCCTTCCGGGACGACGGCACTGGGCGGTGGACGTCAAGGACCGGGTGAACCCCGTTCTCCTGGCGCGCTCCCTCACACCGTTCAGGAACGAGCCGCCCTACGACCGCGCCTTCCTCGTCGTGCCTCGATACCGCTTCCGTGAGAACGAGGCGTATGGGAGGCAATTCCGCCGCAACCTGCCGGAGGACCTGGCCGACCAGGTCAGCCTCCTGGACGACCAGGCCTTCCTTCGGCTGGTCGCCGATGAGATCTCCGCCCAGCGCGACAAGACAGGAAGCCCGCGTACCGAAGGAGGCCGCCGTGCGTGACCGCAGGGGATGGCACCGGCGCTGCTCACCGCAGCAGCTCAACGAAGTGTGGCCGGCGCATCTCGGCAGCTTCCGCCCCGGCGACCTTCTCGACGTCGAACTGGGCCTGTACCTCCTGCAGGACGTGACGCCCACCCGCACAGCCGCCGATGTCTGGCCGCTCCTGGGCGGTTACCCGTACAGCGAGGTGTTCGGAGACGTCCATACCGAACAACAGCGGCTGCGTGTCCTGCGCGCCCGCCACTACCTGTGGGACATGCGGCGACGGCACGCCTGGTCGGAGGCCCTGGCCGAGTACGTGAACGTCCCCCAGCACCTGCGCGGATACGAGATCGAAGGGCCCGGCTCCGTGCCGTGTCGCCGTCAGCCCTCGCGCGCCGGACGCCGTTTCGAGATCTTCGAGGAACTGCTCAGCAGCGCTCCTCGGTTCGCCACGCGGTCCGTTCCGTTCGCGGAGGAGGGTGAGCACACCTTCAGGGTGCAGGACCGTACCCACTCCGTGGTGTTCGACGAGGAACTGCTGGCGGACACCCTGCCGCGCGCCCACGCGCTCGACGCGCCCCCGGCCGGACACGGAGAGCCCGTGGACGTCACCTGGGAAGAGCTCGAAAAGGCCGCCGCCGAGATGGACGTCATCGAGGCGAAAGCGTCGGAGGGCCCGCACAACGGCTGGGCCGCGCGGCTCCAACGAGTGAAACTGCTCGTGCGCGACACGGAACTCGGCCGCTTCACCGAACAGGGACGGCTGAGGATCGACCGGCTGCTGCACCTCGTGGGGATGGTGGGAGCCGGCAAGTCCACACTCCGAGACATCCTGACCTACCACGCCGTCACCCGGACCCCGCGCCGGGTCACCATCGTCGTCGGCGACGTGGCCGAGACGCTCGCCGTGGTGGAGCAGTTCAACCGGCTCGGTGTACGGGCGGCGCCGATCCTCGGGCACTCCACCAGGGAGCGCAACATCAACCGGCTGCACCGCCGCACCGCCACGGCTGGCGCCGCGAACATGCTCGGCCACGACCACGCGGGCTTCGCCTACCTCAGCAGCGCCTGCCCCGTCGATGTGCTGCGCGGCCTGGAAGCCCGCAGCCCGCTCGGCGTCCGTGAAGCACCGTGCATCACGCTGTACACCGTCCCCGAGCAGGAGACCACGGACGGCGATCCTCTCATCGACGATGACAACGGCACTCAGCGCGACGCACCAGGTCCGAAGCCGCAGCGCAGACTGTGCCCGTTGTGGAACCGGTGCCCGCGCCACCGCGGGGCGCGTGATCTGGTCGACGCGCAGGTGTGGGTCGCCACCCCGGCCGGTCTGGTGCACAGCTCCATCCCCCTGCACCAGCACGAGGAACAGCTCCGCTACCTCGAACTCGCCTGCCGGCTCAGTGACCTGATCATCGTCGACGAGGCGGACCGGGTGCAGATGCAGCTCGACACGGCCTTCGCGCCGGCCAGCACGCTGGTGGGCAAGGCCCCGAACTCCTGGTTCGACGAGGTCGCCGTCCACAAGTTCCAGCAGATGGCCCGGGACGGGCGGCTCCAGCTGTCCGCCCGTGACGTCGACGACTGGACCAACGCCGTCAACACGGTCAGCGCCGCAACCGACCGCCTCTTCGCCCTGCTCGTCAAGGACGACAAGCTCCGGCGGTGGATCAGCGTCGACTACTTCAGCGCCTTCACCCTCCACAACCTGCTGCTGGACAGCTGGTTCCCGGGGCGGAAGGAAGGCGAACGCCACCCTGCGGCGGCCCTGACACTCGACGGTGCGCTCAGCCGGTTCCGCGACGACCCGCTGCACGAGCATCAGAGCACGGGTGACGACGACGAAGTGACCCCTTTGGTGAACACCTTCGTCCACCTCACCCTGGAACTCCTGCACGCCCCCCAGGGCGCACGGACGCGTGAGAGGCTGCGCGACACGCTCACCGGCATCGTCGGAGACGACAGCACGGTCCTCGCGGACGCCGACCTCCAGTCCCGGCGCTTCGAGTTCACCCTGGTCCTGGCCGCTTTGCACAGCCGTCTCGACTTCATGACCACGCTGTGGCCGCGCGTCGAAGCCGCACTCAGTCTCGAAAGCGCCTCGAACGTGCTCTCCCGCAGGCCACCCAAGGACTACGAGGCGGTCATCCCCGAGTCGCCCATGGGCAACGTCCTCGGCTTCCAGTTCCGCCACGACGACCGCGAGCGTGACGGTGACCGCAGCGGTGAACTCCGCTTCTTCCACTGCAACGGAGTGGGCCGCGAACTGCTCATGCGGCTCGGCGACCTGTGCGCCGTGGACGGCCGCCCGGGCCCGCACGTCCTGCTCATGTCCGCGACGAGCTGGGCGGGCACATCCAGCAGGTACCACCTGCACGCCGAGGTCGGCGCTGTGCTGCGTCCTCACGACGAGGAAGTCGAAGCCGTCCTGGGCAGCGAATTCCGCAAGGAGTTCCTGTACTGGCCCGGGAACGACCGGCCCAAGCCGCTGCGCCTGTCCGGATGCGACCCCGAGGAGCGGCCGCAGGCCCTTCTGCACATGCTGCACCAGCTCGCGGTGCCCGACCGGAGCCTGCCCGACGCCGTGAGCATGCTGGACGCCGAGCTGAAGGAGATCGACGATCCGGACCGCCGTCGCATCCTGCTGCTCGTCGGCAGCTACGACGAGGCACGCCGGGCCGCCGAGTACCTCAACCAGATCCCCGAGTGGAACGGCCGTGTCACTCGGCTCGTGTCCGACGACGCGGACTCCGACACCGCGTGGACCCGGCTGCCGGAGGACGCCGCCGCACGGACCCTGCCCCGCGGTGACGTGAAGGCTTTCCCCTCGGTTGGCGGCGACATCCTCGTCGCGCCGCTGCTCGCGGTGGAGCGAGGACACAACATCGTTCTGCGCGGCGGCAAGGCGGCCATCGGCACCGTCTACTTCCTGGCCCGCCCCCACCCCCGGCCCGACGACATCTCACTCGCCATCCAGTCCATCAACGACTGGGCCGTACGCCAGCTCCGCGACGCCGACGGGTCCTTCCGCCAGAACGCGCTCGCCGCCGCCACACCCGACCAGGCGGCCGCGGCCTTCCGCAGCCGCGCACGCCGTCAGTGGAACCGCTTCCTCACGCGCAGACTGGCCTGGTCCAGCCTGCGGGACGAGGAGAAGACGGCGTTCACCTGGGACCAGCTGGTCGTCATGTGGCAGGTCATCGGTCGTCTGGTGCGCGGTGGCGTGCCGGCCCGAGTGGTCTTCGTCGACGCGGCCTTCTCCCCCCGGGAAGCCGGGTTCCAGGACGCGGACACCCCCGACACGAGCTTGCTGGCGAGCATGCGTGAGGTGCTCGCCCCCTACTTCGGGGGCTCAAGCGCAGGAGAGCCGGACCCCGCCCCGATCGACAGGTCCCTCGTTCGTGAGCTGTACGAACCGCTCTATCGAGCCCTGGTGGACATGGGTTGACGGCATCCGTCACGGCACCGAAGCCGCGACCTGTCCGCGTCGCGCCCGAACACTTCACGTCTTGATCCGAGGAGAAACGGCACATGGCCTACCAGTACAACCGTCCGGCGGCGTACCTGCCCGACCCGGGACAGGGGCCCTTCGTCGTCCCGATGCACACACTGTCCCTGCCCGCCCACTGGGAGGAACCACTCCTGCGCCTCTACCACGGCGGAATGACCGAGGGGCAAGCCGGGCGGCGGCGCCGCGTACCCACAGCGGCGGTCAACCAGCTGATGCGCGCCACCGCGCCGGAGATCGTCACGGTCGACTCCACGGCGCGGTTCGGCTCGGAGACCCCCTGGCTGTACTGCCAGGAGACGTACCCGGCCGCGGTGACGAATCTCTACATCGCCACCTGGCTCAAGAGCCTCCCCCGTGACGCCGACGATCCTGAGACCACGGCACTGCTGATGAACTGCTTCCGCGACCTCGACACCGCGGCTCTCAGCTGGCGACCGGGCAAGGTCGATCTCCTCGAGCAGGAACTGTCCCCCGGGGGGACCGCTCTGCCCGCCTCCCACGTGTACCGGCTGCTTCCCGATGTAATCGCCGAACGGATCGCGCGTCAGGCTCCGTATGAGCACGCCGGACGGCAGCTCTCGTTCCGGCAGGTCGCCGGCCGCACCGGTGCCCGGGGGCAGGGAAGTGGGGGCGCCGAGCTGATGTCTGACCTGATTGAGTACGTACCCGGGCGGCGCGGCGGCGGAGACGGCAAGCCGTCCTACTACGCGGCAATCCTCCGCGTCACCGTACGCACCGTTCCTTTCTCTCCCGTCCCGCGTGTCCACGTGACCGCCGGCGTGCGTCGATTCGTCACCGGCAAGGTCTACATGCCGTACGGCAAGGGCGTGTCCGCCTACCTGCTCCCGGACGACTCCCTGATCCACGACGGCCCACGACCGCAGCGCTTCGCCGTCGCCATGCTGGACTGGAAGAACGGCACCACGGATTGGCGGCAGGGCGGAGCGGAAGGCATGCTCGCCCGGATCAGCGCACTCGACGCATTGCCGTCCCCGGATCGGCTGGTGAAGGAGGCAGACCACTGGATCCACGGACGGGACGGCATCCGCATCGCGATCGGGCACCAGGCTGCCATGGGCAGGCACACGATCGGAACCGGCCTGATGCCCAGCGAACGGCGACGGCTGATCGAGTGGGCGGAGCGGGCGATCGCCCCCGAGTTCGTGCCCGTTCCGAAGCTCGAGCGAAGTGCGTACGCACGGCCTCCCAAGAAGCAGCTCAAGAAGCTGCCGTCCATGCCCAAGGACGTGGAGAAGAAGGACCCCGAAGACCTCGCGGCCCTCTTGGACGAGCGCGAGCGAAACACGGCCCACAACGCCCAGGTTCTGAGGGCACGCCTCGCCGAAGCCCTGGAAGGAGAAGACCTCACCGCGGTGGTGCTCCACCAAACGGACACCGTCCGCGATCAGATGATCGCCGCGGCGGAGACGGGGCTGGGCCTGGCCGGGCACCGGCGTGTGCAGGGACCCGATACCTGGGTGTGGGAGGCGGAGGAGCTGACCGTCCGGCTGCACGCACAGCCCCTCGGGACGCTGGGCGCACCGCTGGGCGGCGACAATGTCCCGCGCCGAGGACAGGAGCACGACAAGGCCATCGAGGAACGTCGTGCCGATGTCGCGCGCGCTATGGCCGTCCTGCGTGAGGATGTCCCTGGTGTGAGGCTGGCGTTCGTGGAGCTCGACGGGCTGGACGCCTTCCGCCATGCCAAGCGACGCTCCGACCCCAAACACGCGATCCGCCTCGGCTGCGCGGACGCGGGACTGGTGACCCAGTTCATCCGCCCCCCGGACCCGGATGTGGAAGCGGACGAGGCGATTGCCGATGCAGGGCTGCGTGCCGCCGCGGCATGGTCGGACGGCCTGCGCCAGACCGGTGTTCGGCTGGTTCCGCAGCACACCCTCGGCGACGCGCTCATCCCCGCAGACCTGAACCAGGTGGCCTTCCACCTCGTGGAACGTCGCCTTGACGGGCCCACCGGCAAGCAGCAGTTCACGCCGATCGCGGTGCTCCTCCGACCGGGGGCCAAGTGTGTGCTGGGCAAGTCGGCCGACATGCACGAATGGGTGCCTTACCCCGTACTCCTCAAGTCGCTGACAGGACGGGTCGAAGGCCGGAAGAACAGCGCGGAGCAGTCGGCCCTCACGGCGGCCTTCGTCAAGAAGACCCTTGCGCAATTGCGCAGCACCCCGACGCTCGTCATGGCACACGCTCAGGATGTTCGCAAACGCTGGCCCTGGCTGAGGAACGACGGTCTGGAGCGGGACAGGCTCGGCCTCGACGGAGGCCCGACCCAGCGGATCGGCCTGTACGGCAAGCAGCTTCGTGTCGTCCGGGTCGCCGACGGCAGCCGGCACGAGACGGCAGAATGCTGGGCAGAAGCAGAGGAGCGCAGTCCCGAGTTGGAGGGCCAGCAGCGCGGGGGCATCGCCATGGGGTTGTGGCGACACGGGGTGCGGGGAGACTCGGACCGCGTGTTCTACAGCACGAACGGCAAGTCCGGCACCCAGACGAAGCTCACCAACGACGACGCCAAACTGACTCCGCACACCAATGCATCAGGTAAGAACGCCTACCGTCCGACGGTGAATGCCTGGAACCCGGACCTCCTCGAACTGACCGCTGCCTGCCTTCAGCCCGGTGATGACGCGGAGGCCTGGGCTGCGTTCGTCCATCAGCAGCGGTTCTGCGAGGACTACCGTGCTGGCCGCGAGGGGTTGGCTCTACCCTTGATCCTTCACCTTGCGCGACTCGCAGACGCTTACGCTCTGCCTCACGAGATCGAGGACGCTCTGGACCCAGAGCTCCAGGCCGAGGCCGTCACTGACCACAGCCCGTCAGGCCAGTTGACGTTCGACTTCGAGCTTGATGGCGGGGGTGAAGACTGACCCTGGGCTCTTCGACGGCGCACTGAACCGGCGTGCGGGTGATGGATAACCGTCTCGGTCATTTCGGTGAGGCCAACGACCTCTCCCGCACCCTCTCCAAATGCCCCCCGAACACCCCCCGAGCCTCCGGCGTCAGCGTCCGCAACGCCATCAGCGCCGTGATGGCGACGTCACACAACTCCGCCTCCACGTCCTCCCACGTATGCGTGACCCCCTTGCGCGGGTTCTGCCCCGTCGCCCCGATCACCGCCTCCGAGACCTCGCCGACCTCCTCCGACAGTTTCAGGATGCGCAGGAGGAGGCCCTCGCGGCCCTCCACGGGGCGGTTGGTGTCGAGCCACTCGTGCAAGGCGTCGATGGTGGACCAGAGTTCAGGGGCAGGGCTGTGGTCGCTCATGGGCGCAGCCTGGCACGAGGGTGTGACAACGCCCCCCATCCCTGGTCACTCCATGGACTCCTCCTCGAACAACGCCTCCTGCTCCCCCTCCCTCGCCTTTCGCAGCCGCCTCGCCCGGGCCCCCACCACCACCGCCGTGCCCGCCGCCGTCGCCGCGAAGGCCACGGGGATCATCCAGCCGCGGTTCACCGCGTGGCCGAGCAAGTGGTCGACGGAGAGGCGGCCCGGGCCGGTGATGGCCAGGCCCGCCGCCGTGAGGCCCAGTGTCGCCGCGTACTCGTAGCCGCCGCTCTGGTTGAAGAAGCCGTTCGGGGCGTGCACCGCCGCCGCTCCCGCCATCGCGCCGGCCGCCGCCGCGCCCGCCGCCGGGGTCGCCAGGCCCAGCGCCAGCAGCGTGCCGCCGCCCGTCTCCGCGAGGCCCGCCGCCGTCGCGCTCGCCTTGCCGGGGGCGTAGCCGACGGACTCCATGAACTGGCCGGTGCCCTCGATGCCGTGTCCGCCGAACCAGCCGAACAGCTTCTGCGTGCCGTGGGCCGCCAGCACACCGCCCGCCCCCAGCCGGAGCAGCAGCAGGCCCAGATCGCGTCGGTCGATACGCGTCACGTCGTCTCCCGGGGTAGGCAGCAGCAACAGAGGAAAGCGCCTCTTCGCGTTTCCACCGTCGCATCCCTCACACCCCATGACACCCGGCGGGCCCGTCAGCCGACGCCGTTCGGGTGGCACCGGGGGCCCCGCAAAGGGGGCCCCGCACCGGGCCTCCACGAGTCTGCTCGCCCCGCGACGCGCGGCGAGTCCGCAGTGAATCCGCGGCGAGCCCACAGTGAATCCGCGGCGAATCCGGAGCGAGCCCGCAGCGAATCCGCGGTGAATCCACGGCGCGCCCGCGGCGAACGCCGTTCGGGTGGCACCGGTGGCGTGGGGGAGGAGCCGGTACGAGGCTGGCTCGTATGACGATTCAGACCACGCGCCTCAGCGATCCGGCCGTCCGGGCCTTCGTGACCGCCGTGAACAACCACGACCGCGAGAGCTTCATGAAGGTTCTCGCGCCGGGCGCGACCATGACCGACGACGGGTCCGACCGGGACCTGGACGACTGGGTGGACCGGGAGATCTTCTCCTCCCACGGCCACATGGAGGTCGACAACGAGTCCAACGGCGGCCGTTCCCTCCTCGCCCGCTACAGCAACGACACCTGGGGCGAGATGCGCACCCGGTGGAGTTTCCAGGTGGACGAGGACGGCAGGATCACGCGCTTCGAGACCGGGCAGGCCTGACCCCTCTCTCAGGAACGTGTAGCGGCAGTCGTTCCACGCGCACCGGTGCGTACTCCGCGGTCCCTCGCGGAATCCACCCCCACCCGGTGCCGTGGAACGACTGCCACCTCCCCCCTGGATGTGGCCGACGGGAGCTCTCCACTCCAAGTGTGAAGCTTTGGTGTAGGAGATTTGAGCATAGGCTCCCTATCGGCCGCAATAGTGCGGACGTTCGCATTCCGGTTGTGCAAGTTGACGAGTTGACGACCGTCGCCGCGCGCTCAGCCGCGTCCGACGTACGGCATCGCCGTCGCCAGTACGGTCGCGAACTGCACGTTCGCCTCCAGCGGCAGCTCGGCCATGTGGCGCACCGTACGGGCCACGTCCGCGACGTCCATCACGGGTTCCGGGGCTACTTCCCCGTTTGCCTGCAGCGCTCCCGTCTGCATACGGGACGTCATGTCGGTGGCGGCGTTGCCGATGTCGATCTGGCCGACCGCGATCCCGTACGGCCGGCCGTCCAGGGAGAGGGACTTCGTCAGGCCCGTCAGGGCGTGCTTGGTCGCCGTGTAGGCCACCGAGTGCGGACGAGGCGTGTGCGCGGAGATCGAGCCGTTGTTGATGATCCGGCCGCCCCGCGGATCCTGCTCCTTCATCTGCCGGTACGCCGCCTGCGCGCACAGGAACGCCCCGTTGAGGTTCGTGTCCACCACGTGCCGCCAGGCCTCGTAGGGCAGTTCCTCGACGGGCACGCCGCCGGGCCCGAACGTGCCCGCGTTGTTGAACAGCAGGTCGACCCGGCCGAAGCGCTCGACGGTCGCGGTGAACAGGGCGCTCACGTCCTCGGGGCGCGCGACGTCCGTGCGCACCGCAAGCGACGCGGCCCCGGGCACCAGCGCCGCCGTCTCCTCCAGTGTCTCCACCCGCCGGCCCGCCAGCGCCACCGACCAGCCCGCGCGCAGCAGTTCCACGGCGACCGCCCGGCCGATGCCGGAACCCGCCCCGGTCACCACCGCGATTGCATGTGCCTCGGCACTCTCCTTGGCATTCATGGGCCCGCAGCGTACGGGAGCCACCCCCCGGGCCCCCTGCATGACCTGCATGAGGAGGGCTCAGGCGGGCGTGAGCTCCGCCGTGATGTCCTCGTCCGGCGTCTCGCCCGGGTAGCGGACACCGACGCGGTCCCGGATCGCGTCCAGCGTGCGCATCACGGCGAGCGTGCCGTCGAGCGGGACCAGCGGGGACTCGGTCTCCCCGGCCCGCAGGGCCCGCATCACCTCGAGCGCCTCGTGGCGCATGCTGTTGCGCGGCCCGTCCACCGGGTCGGCCGTGAACTCCTCGGCGTCGCGGCCGTCCCGGTGCAGGACGAAACGGTCCGGGAAGAAGAAGCCGCTCGGGACGTCGATCCGGCCCTTCGAACCGGTGACCGACGCGGACGTCGCCGTACCGCCCACGATGGAGCAGTGCACCGAACCGAGCGCGCCGCTGTCGAACGAGAGCACCGCCGCCGTCTGGAGGTCGACGCCCTCCTCGGAGAGCACCGCCCGGGCCGCGACGTCCGACGGCTCCCCGAGCAGCAGCTGCGCGAACGACACCGGGTACACACCGAGGTCGAGCAGCGCGCCGCCGCCCAGCTCCGGGTTGCGCAGCCGGTGCGAGGGCGGGAACGGGCCGGCCAGCCCGAAGTCGGCCTGCACGCTGCGCACCTCGCCGATCGCCCCGTCGTCGACCAGCGCCTTGAGCCGCCGGACCAGCGGGTTGCAGTACATCCACATCGCCTCCATCAGGAAGCGCCCGTGCTCCCGCGCCAGGGCGACGAGTTCCTCCGCCTCGCGCACGTTCAGCGTGAAGGGCTTCTCGCACAGCACGTGCCGCCCGGCCGCCAGGCACAGCCCGGCCGCGGCCCGGTGCGCCGTGTGCGGGGTGGCGACGTAGACGACATCGATGTCCTCGTCCTGCGCGAGCGCGCTCCAGTCGCCGTGGGCCCGGGGTATCCCGAACCGCTCCGCGAACGTCTTCGCCGAGACCTCGGAGCGCGAGGCCACCGCCACGACCTCCGCGTCCGGCAGGTCGATCAGATCCGCGGTGAACGCGGCCGCGATCCCCCCGGTCGCCAGGATCCCCCACCGCACCGTGTCCGCCGTCATACCGCCCCGCCTCCGCCTCGCGACCCCGAGCACTGCGTACGAGCTGAGAGCATAGGTGGCGATCGACTCGGAGAGGGAGGGACTCATGCCCGAGGGTGGGGCGCCGATATCGAAGATCGCGCGGGAAGCGTCGAACGGCGCGGGGGAGGCGGCGAAGACCGCGCGGGAGGTCTCGAAGCCCGCGCGGGAGGTCTCGAAGACCGCGGGGGAAGCGTCGAAGACCGCACGGGAGGTCTCGAAGCCCGCGCAGGAGTCGTCGAACACCGCGCGGGAGTCGTCGAACACCGCGCGGGAGGCCGCGGCCGGGATGGCGCGGCCCGACCGCACGGCGCACCGCCGCACCGGGCTCCTGGTCACCTTCCTCCTCGGCAGCCTGACCGCCGTGCCCCCGCTGGCGATGGACATGTACCTCCCGTCCCTGCCGCAGGTCACCCGGTCCCTGCACGCGCCCGCCGCGACCGTCCAGCTCACGCTCACCGCCTGCCTGGCCGGCATGGCGCTCGGGCAGCTGGTGGTCGGGCCGATGAGCGACCGCTGGGGGCGCCGCCGTCCGCTGCTCGCCGGACTCGCCGTCTTCGTCGTCGCCACCGTGCTGTGCGCACTCGCGCCCACCGTGGAACTGCTGGTGACGTTCCGGCTGGCCCAGGGCCTCGCGGGCGCCGCCGCCATCGTCATCGCCCGGGCCGTCGTCCGCGACCTCTACGACGGCATGGCCATGGCCCGCTTCTTCTCCACCCTCATGCTGATCTCCGGCGTCGCCCCGATCGTGGCGCCCCTCATCGGCGGGCAGGTCCTGCGTGTCACCGACTGGCGGGGCGTGTTCGTCGTCCTGACCGCCATCGGCGTGCTGATCGGGGTCCTGGTCTGGACGCGGCTGCCCGAGACGCTGGAACCCGCCGAGCGGCACAGCGGCGGTGTCGGCGAGGCCCTGCGCGCGATGCGCGGCCTGCTCGCCGACCGCGCCTTCGCCGGCTACATGCTCACCGGCGGCTTCGCGTTCGCCGCCCTCTTCGCCTACATCTCCGCGTCCCCGTTCGTCATCCAGGAGATCTACGGCGCCTCCCCGCAGACGTTCAGCCTGCTGTTCGGCGTCAACTCCGTCGGGCTGGTCGTCGTCGGCCAGATCAACGGCAAGATCCTCGTCGGCCGGGTCAGCCTCGACCGGGTCCTGGGCGTCGGCCTCGCGGTCGTCATCACCGCCGCGACCGCGTTGCTGCTGATGTCCCTCGGTGTCTTCGGCGAGGTCGGTCTGGTGCCCGTCGCCGCCGCGCTGTTCGTGCTCATGTCCGCGATGGGCGTCACCCTGCCCAACACCCAGGCCCTCGCCCTGATGCGCACCAAGCACGCCGCCGGCTCCGCATCAGCCCTGCTCGGCACCACCTCCTTCCTCATCGGCGCGATCGCCTCCCCGCTCGTGGGCGTCGCCGGGGAGGACACCGCCCTCCCGATGGCCGTCGTCCAACTGGCCGCCGCACTGGTGGCCCTGGCCTGCTTCATGGGAATGTGCCGACCCTGGAAGAAGGAGAGCACCCGCGCGAGCGTGGAGGAGGCAGTCAGCTGAGCGCACCCAGACTGCGCGACGGCACGCCGGAGCGGGCCGGACTCGACCCCGCGGAGCTGCGTCACCTCGTCCGGGAGGTCCACGTCCTCACCACCGGGCAGCGCCCCTGGGCACCGGGCGCGGTCCTGGTCGTCGGACGCGGCCCGGTGATCGCCGTCGAGGAGGCGGCGGGCTGGGCCGTGCGCTACGCGGCCTACGATCCCGACGCCGACGCCGGGGTGGAGCTGCCGCCTCAGGACCGCGTCCCGATGACCGTCGGCACGCCCTTCGACCTGGCGTCCCTCACGAAACTGTTCACGTCCGTGGCCGCCGTGCAGCAGATCGAGCGGGGCACACTCGGCATCGACGCCAGGGTCGGGGCGTACCTGCCCGACTTCACGGCGGCCGCCCGGCACGGCATCACCGTACGGCAGCTGCTCACGCACACCTCCGGGCTGCGGCCCGAACTGCCGCTGTACGAATGCCCCGACGACGCGCGTCGGCTGGCGATGCTCCAGGCGGAGCCGCCGGCGGGGGTGCCGGGCACGTACTGCTACTCCGACCTGAACATGCTGATCCTCCAGCACGTCCTGGAACGCGTCAGCGGCCGGACGCTCGACGTCCTCTTCCGTGACGGCATCACCCGGCCGCTGGGCATGACGGCGACGGACTTCGGGCCGTGCCCGGGCGCCGCGGCGACGGAGGACCAGCGGCGGCCCTGGGCCAAGGCGGACCGGGGGATGCTGCGGGGCGAGGTCCACGACGAGAACGCCTGGGCGCTCGGGGGCGTGGCCGGTCACGCGGGCCTGTTCTCCACCGGCCGGGACCTCGCGGTGTTCTGCCGGACCCTCCTCGCCGGCGGCTCCTACGGCCCCGCCCGCATCCTCGGCCCCGACTTCGTCGAGCTCCTCTTCACCCCGCCCGGCCTCGGCTTCTCCCTCGACCAGCCCTGGTTCATGGGCGACCTGGCGGGCCACGGCGCGGCCGGCCACACCGGCTTCACGGGCACGTCCCTCGTCCTGGACCGGGCCACGGACACGTTCCTGATCCTGCTCACCAACGCCGTCCACCCACGACGCCGCCGCCCGGACAGCGCCCCGAGGGCCGCGGCGGCGTCCCGGGTGGCACGGGCGGTGCGGTGACGCTGCCGCGCGCTTTCGCGGGCGTCTGCCGGGTGGACGGTCCCGCTGACGCGGTGGGGGTGCCCGGGTGAGCGCCGCGGTCCTCCCGGGCACCCCCGGCCCACCTCGTAGAATCGCCGGGTGAACGCCCCCGCGCCCCCGGCCGAAAATCTCCGCTCCGCCCTCGCCGGTCTGCTCGACGGGCTGCCGCCGCGGCAGGCCGCGCAGGCCGTGGAGCGGCTGATCAGCAACTACCGGGGTGCCACCCCGACCGACGCCCCCATCCTCCGGGACCGGGCCGACGTCGCCGCCTACGCCGCCTACCGGATGCCCGCGACCTTCGAGGCCGTACGGGCCGCGCTGGAGGCCTTCGCCGACGCCGCGCCCTCGTGGGTGCCCGGCGGGCACACCGACCTCGGCGGCGGCACCGGTGCCGCCGCCTGGGCCGTGAGCGCGGTGTGGGGCGGGCAGCGGCCCGTCACCGTGCTCGACTGGGCGGAACCCGCGCTCGCCCTGGGACGCGAGATCGCCGCGGCCAACCCGGAGCTGAAGGACGTCCGCTGGCAGCGCTCCCGGATCGGGGCGGCCCTCACCCTGGACAGCACGGACCTCGTCACCGTCTCCTACGTCCTCAACGAGCTGACCGCCGCCGACCGCGCCGCCCTCGTCGACGCCGCCGCGGCCGCCGCACAGGCCGTCGTGATCGTCGAACCGGGCACCCCCGACGGCTACACCCGCCTCATCGAGGCCAGGGACCGGCTGATCACCGCCGGGTTCCGGATCGCCGCCCCCTGCCCGCACAGCGCCGCCTGCCCCATCGCCCCCGGCACGGACTGGTGCCACTTCTCCGCCCGGGTCAGCCGCTCCTCCCTGCACCGCCAGGTCAAGGGCGGCTCCCTCGCGTACGAGGACGAGAAGTTCGCCTACGTGGCCGCCGCCCGCTTCCCCGTGGAACCGGCACCCTCCCGCGTCGTCCGGCGCCCCCAGATCCGCAAGGGCCAGGTCCTCCTCGACCTGTGCGAGAGCGAACCGTCCCTGCGCCGCGCCACCGTCACCAAGCGCCACGGCGACCTGTACAAGGCCGCCCGGGACGCCGACTGGGGAGACCCCTGGCCGCCCGCGTGACCCAAGGGGTGGCCGCCGGCCCTCAGCCCCGCCCGGCCCAGCGAACCAGCATCTCCTCCGCCGACGCCCGGTCGGAGGGGGACAGGTCCGCGAGGTCGGCGCCGTGGTTGCCGCCCGCTACCCACAGCAGCCGTGAGTCCGGGCCTCCGGGGCGGAAGTACTCGGCGACCGCCGGGTCCTGGGTGCCGTTGACGAACAGCAGCCGGCTGCCGCGCCGCCGGACCCAGCGGTCGATGTCGGGCATGGCGGCCCGGTCGAAGCGCAGGGGACGTCCCGGGGGACGAAGCTGCGTGCCTCGGCGGCGCCCGGGTGGCGGAGCAGGTCCGCGAGGTGGGCCGTGGGGAGGCTGCCGTACCCCAGCTGCGTGCCGATCTGGTACCAGTACGGGATGTAGGCCCGGGCCGACCTGTCGGCGTACAGCGCCAGGCCCGTCGTGTCGTCCAGCCAGGTGTAGAGCTCGCCGGCCGTCGCCCCGGGTCCGGGGATCGCGGCGGCCTCGGCCGGGGTCCCGCGCTGCCAGAACATGAACGGCACGCGCAGGACGGCGATTTCGAGGGCCCGGTCGGCGCTGCCGACGAGCCGGAAGGTGTCGCCGGTGGCGGTCGCCCAGGCCTCGTAGCGGGCGGCCAGTTCGGCCCGGCGCAGCAGGATGGCCCGCTGGACCGCTTCGAGGGCGCCCCGGGCGGCGGGGGTGCCGACGGTCGCCAGGAAGCGGAGGTACGCGCGGTCGTCGCGGTCGTCCACGTTGTTCGGGGCCGAGTGGACCAGCGTGCCGTTCACGTCGTGGGGATGGAAACGGCGGTGGTAGACGGCCGCCATGCCGCCCTTGCTGCTGCCGGTCGAGATCCACGCGCCGGGGTAGAGCCGCCGGAACAGCCGGACGACGCGGTGGTGGTCGTCGGCGGCCTGGCGGATGGTGAGGTGGGTGTAGCCGGGCTCCGCGGGGCGTGAGGCCCCGAAGTAGCGGTGTTCGACCTGGAGTTGGTTCGCGCCGAGCAGGACCGCCGCTTCCGTGCGGCGGGGGGTGAGGACCGCGTGGTAGCCGGTGCTGAACAGCACGGTGGGGCGGTCGGCGGCGGTGTGGAGCAGGGTGAGGCGCTGTTCGAAGGTGCCGGCGGCCGGGTTCGTGTGGTCGACCGGCTGACGCAGACCCAGCACGAGGTGCCGGTGGCCCGGTTCGGCGTCGTGCCGCTCCTCGATCAGACGCAGTCCGGGCAGGGCCCGCAGCACGTCGGCCACGTCGGCGTCCCCACGGGCCTCGGCCGCCGCCCGCGCGAGCGGGGCGGCGGTGACGGCGAGGCCCGCCGCGGGGACGGCCGTGACCGCCGAGGTGAGCAACCGTCGTCTGGTCCATGTGGTCATGAGCCGAGTCCTCTCGGGGGTCCGTGGCGCGGATGTCCGTCGTCGCCGGCCGCGACCGCTTCAGTACATCCGCCGGACCGCCCGGGAGGATCCCGCGCGCGGGGGTGCGCTCTCCCTCGCGCGGGGGAGACTCACGAGCCCTCGCCGGTCGCGCCCTCCTCCCGCGCGTCCCGCTGCTGCCGGTTCTCCTGGAGCTTGCGCAGCAGTTCGCGCTTCTGGGCCCGCGGGTCGAGACCGCCGCCGATCCGGCCGCCCCGGCCGTCGCCGCGCAGCGCCCTGCGGCCGAGGTTCCTGCGCGATCCGCCGACACCCAGCATGTTTCCGGCTCCGCCTCGGGTCATCCCGGACTCCTTCCCTCACCATTGCCGCGACGAGACGGTTCGTCTCGCGCTATTGCCCCACTGTCCGCGAGACGCTCCGTCTTGTCAACTGATAAATTCGGCCCATGGCCGTCCAGAAGTCCCCTCAGCCCGCCCCCGGCAAGCCCGCCCCCGACTCCACCCGGCGCAGCCAGAAGTCCCGCCGCGCCATCTACGACGCCGCCCTCGCGCTCGTCGTCGAGGCCGGCTACCAGAGGACCACCATCGAGGGCATCGCCTCCCGCGCCGGCGTCGGCAAGCAGACGATCTACCGCTGGTGGCCGTCCAAGGCGGACGTCCTGATGGAGGCGTTCCTCGACCTGGCCGAGCGGTCCTCGGCAGAGGCCGGGCCGCCGCCGCACACCTTCCCGGACACCGGCGACCTCGCCGCCGACCTGAAGGCCGTCCTGCGCGCCACCGTCGACGAACTGCGCGACCCCAGGTTCGAGGCGCCCTCCCGCGCGCTGGCCGCCGAGGGCGTCGTCAACGAGGCGTTCGGACGCGAGCTCGTGGCGAAGCTGCTGCAGCCCTCACTCGACCTCTACATCGCCCGGCTGCGCGCCGCGCAGGACGCCGGGCAGGTGCGGCCCGAGATCGACCCCCGCATCGCCCTGGAGCTCTTCGTCTCCCCGCTCGCCCAGCGCTGGCTCCAGTACACGGGCCCCCTCTCCCACGAGTACACCGACGCGCTCGTCGACTACGCCCTTCACGGCCTGGCCCCGCGCTGAGCGGCCCGGGCGAGGCGCCCCGGCGCGTCCGTGATCACGCCGTCGCAGCCCAGCGCCAGCACCCGGTCCCGCTGCGCGTCCGTCACCACGGTGTGCGCCCACACCCGCGCGATCCCCGAGCGCACCGCCCGCACCAGGTCCGCGTCCCGCGCCTGGTGGTCCACGTCCAGCAGATCCACGTACGACCGCCAGCGCTCCGGGCGGTCCGTGCGCAACTGCTGCGCCGAGCGCCACACCTGCGAGAGCAGGCCGAGGCGGTGGACGCGCCGGGCCACCTCGGGGTCGTTGGAGTTCACGAACACCGACCGGGTCAGGCCGCGGGCCCGGATCAGCTCGGCCAGCCGGTCGAGGCCGCGCGGGTCCTTGGCCTCCAGCATCAGCACGATCCGCCCGCCGAAACGATCCAGCACCTCGGCGACCGTCGGCGGCCGCTCCGACCGCCAGCTCCCCGGCAGCCGGTCCTTCGGGCGCAGCCGCACGCCCCGCCACTCCCGGGCGTCCAGGCCGCGCACCTCACCGCCCAGGTAGGTGGTGCGGTTCAGGGTCTCGTCGTGGAACACCACCGGCGTGCCGTCGCGCAGCAGCCGTGTGTCGAAGTCCAGCACCTGCGCCGTCCCGCGCCGGTACGCGGCCATCAGCCCCGCCATGCTGTTCTCGGGCACCTCACGGGCGCCGCCGCGGTGCGCGACGTACGTGACCCGGGGCAGGGCCGCCACGGTCAGCGGACCCGCACCCCACTCCAGCGGGGCCGGGGCGCGACCGCCGGGCCCCGTCAGGGCCAGCGAGACCACGGACGCCACGGAGGCCAGACCCGACAACGCGATCCTTGTGACCATGGTGATCACGGTAGGGCGGCATGTCCCGGCAAAGCGGGCAATGACACCCGATCGCGGTGGAGAGCGGGGCACGCCCCACTCCTCCCGCCCGGCGCCCCGTGCGCGGTGCGTCCGTCCTGTCCCGGATGTGGGCACTGGCCCCCCGGTGCGCGGGAAGATGGGACGATGAGGCATGCTGTTCCGCACGACGGCGAGGCGAGGGGACAGATGAGCGCGGAGTTCGGCGGCCGGACCGGCCTCCAGGGCAAACTCACCCAGTGGCTGCGCGCCGGGCGCCGGCCGAAGGAGACCGCCGGGGACGGCGGCCGTGAGGCCCTGCTGCTCGCCGCCGCCGAGGCGGGACTGCCCCTCGCGCCCGCCGCCCACCCCGCCGGCTACCGCTGCTCCTGCGACCGGGTCGGCTGTCCCACCCCCGCCCGCCACCCGGTGTCCTTCGCCTGGCAGACACAGTCGACCACCGACCACGCCCAGATCGAGCGCTGGGCCCGCCACCAGCCGCAGGCCAACTTCATCACCGCGACCGGCATGATGCACGACGTCCTCGACGTGCCCCTCGACGCCGGTCGCGACGCGTTGGAGCGGCTGCTCGCCGCCGGTGTCGAGGTCGGGCCCGTCGCCGAGAGCGACGACGGCCGCCTGCTGTTCTTCACGCTCACCCGGGGCACGCCCGAGGACGAGGACGAGTGGTGGCCGTGCGAACTGGACTGCCACCCCGAGACGATGGACGAGCACCCCGGGCTGCGCTGGCACTGCCGGGGCTCCTACGTCCTGGTGCCGCCGGCGCGGCTGCCGGGTGAGGAGCAAGGGGTGCGGTGGGTGCGGGGGCCGGAGCACGCGCTGCCGGATCCGCTGAGCCTGCTGGAGGTGCTCACCGAGGCGTGCGGGCGCTACGCGGACGAGGACACCGGCCGGGCCGCCGGGGCGAACTGGCCCCTGCGGCACTGAAGCCGGTTGGCGACGGGGCCCGTTGAGGGGCCGGGTCGTGAGGGCGGCCGGTTCGCGCGGGCGGCCGGTTCGTGAAGGTGGCCGGTTCGTGAAGGTGGCCGGGCCGTGAGGGCCTGGGCTACGAGCCTTCCGCCGATGTCAGTCCCTGGATCCTGCCCAGGATCGTCACCTTGCCCGGGCCCTTCGGGTCCAGCGCCACCTCGTTGGAGACGAACTCCATCGTGAGGGACTGCTTGATCTCGCCCTTCGTCAGGGCCTGGACGTCCTTGTTGGGGGCCGGGACGGACGTGCCCGCGTAGGCGGTCTGCTTCTCGTAGTGCCGCGTCGTGAAGAACACCAGCGCCCCGCCGTCCGTCGTGCGCAGCGCCAGCGGCGCGTAGTCGCCGTGCGTCAACGGCTCGTCGATGTACTGGGTGACCATGCCCGGCTTCTTGCCGTTCTTCTCGCGCAGGGCGCGCCACTGGCTGGTGTGGGCGCCGTCCGTGAAAGTCTCTCCGCCGCTCTTCAGATACGTCGCGTACGTGCTGCTCAGATCGCCGGGGTCGGTGGCCAGGTCCGTCGCCTTGACCGGGACGGACTCGGCCCAGCCGTCGGTGTCCTTCTTGAACTGCGGGACCTTGCCCGGGGCGACGAGCGTCAAGTACGCCACCTGGAACGGGTCGTCCAGGCCGCTGCGGGTGAAGACCAGCAGCCAGCGGGCGGTGCCGCCCTTGTTGCCGGCCGCGTCCACGACGAACCAGCGGGGCCAGCCGGCCTTCTTGGGGATCGTGAACTTCGCGTCCGTCAGTTCCAGCGGGGTGTGGTTCGGGTTGCCCGCCGGGTTGTTCGCCTTGCCGGCCTTGAGACGGGCCGAGTCGATGTCGGCGAGGGCGCCGGTGGTGTGGTCGGCGTCCAAGGTGCCGTCGTACGCCTTGTCGGCCTCGTTGTACGCGGCGGTGAACTGCTGGAGGGCCTTGGCGGCTTCGGCGCGGGTCGTGGACGGGAGGACTTCCCGTTCGCCGTGCACGACGACGCATCCACTGGCCGTCAGCGACAAAGCGGTCACCGAGGTTGCTATGAGGGCGCTCCGGGCGGGCCTGTGGAGCGTTCGAGGGTCGCGATCCCTGCTCATCGGGTACCTTCACCTTCCCCTTTCCGGAGGCGAACCCTACCGGGTGCCTCCGGCGGCCGGGCCGGGGGTGCGTGAAGGCGCGGGTGCCTGCGCCTTGGCGCCGGGTGGGGGTGCGGGGCTTCGTGGGACGCCGGGTGGGGGGGGGGCGGGTTTTCGCGTGCCGCCGGGTGGGGGGGGCGGGTTTTCGGCGGGCGCGGGGCGAGGACAGGGGCCACGT